>JBAVLE010000380.1:0-55729 GCA_049688735.1 Candidatus Angelobacter sp.
CCGCCAGCATTTTGGACCTCGCGGTCGGCGCCTCCCGCGATAACATCCATTGCGCATCCTGGTCACCACCTTTCACCGCCGCCAGTTCCAGTTCCGCCTTCCACTGCTCCGCCAGGCCGCGACCCTCCGCAAACTGCGTCAAGCCATACGCCACCTGCCGCCAACTCCCAAAGCACCGGACCAGCGGTTTGCAACTGAACTTGCTCATCGCTTCGTACTCGCTCATGCTCGGCGCTTTTCCCACTTTCCGCACCACGCCTGCCCAATCCACAAACAATCGTTCCAGCGGAACTCTCTGTCCGCTGCTAGTCTCGCGTTCCAGATTGCATTCGTGCAGCGCCTGTGTGAACGAGCCAAACTCGGCTCTCATCTGCCGGCGCGATACCTGCGCCATCTTCATTACTTCAAAAATGCTTGGCGTGCGCCCCAGCTTTTCCGCGCAACAAGTAATTGCATCCATCATCTCCTGCTTCGTCATGCGTCTTCTCCTGAATAGAAAGCCACTCTCGGGTGGCTCCTGAATCTGACTCTTTGCTTTTCCGATCGCGGCGATCACGGCGATTACCGGGGCCCCCGGCAAGCCGGTTTTTGGCTTGCTGGGGTGGGATTACGCGCGATCACGGCGATCCACCCGCACTCCTGCCCGTGGCGTTCAATTGGCTATCAATGAAAGTTGTGGAGCACAGCCGCCCTCGGCTGTGGCCTTTGCTTTTCCGCTCACGGCGATTACGCGCGATTACGGCGATCCCACCCGCACTCCTGCCTGTGTGTTTTGCTCTGTGCCTTAGATTGTTGGGGTATTTTCGATCCGAGGCAAATAGCAAGCACAACTGCCCATTCCCCAAGCGGAAATATGCGCGCTTTGGCTAATGGCTAAGTGCTAATGGCTGGTTTTTTGTGTCTCAACACAATCTGTGGCCCAAACAATGGGTCGGCTATGATCGCGTGGGTGCTGGCCTTTTTGGGTTTCCCGCCTCCATGTGGGATACCCGGATCGCTAAAAGGTTTGTCATTACCTGTTCAGCGACGGTTCGACGGCGCCGCTCCCGGCGAGAACCAATGCGTATATTGAGCGAAAATTAAATCGGAGTCAATAGGCGGATGAAAAAATAAAAAGTTATCAGACCCTGCGATCCGACGGGATAATGACGACGCGCTGGAATCCGCTTCTTCAGCACCGCTGAACTCGCTCGATAACGTCTGTTGTGGGACTCTGGGCCGTCTAGAAGTGCTGCTTGAGGCCCATCGGAAACTGGGATCGCCGGATACTCTCAAAAAGGCACAGCGCATCGCAAAACAGGTGGTGCACCGGGCCCAGCAAGCCGGCAGCTTCAGGGTCGGCGCTCAAACCGGCGTCTATATTCCGGCTTTTTATCAGGGCATGGCGGGTGTCGGATACCAACTGCTCAGGATTTCGGATCCTGGCGCATACCCATCATTATTATGCTTCCAGGGATGAATGGTTGAGTGGCTGTGCGACGACAGTATCAGCTTGCCTTTGTGATTAGGCCTTATTGGGGCAATAGCCACTGTCCGGCAAGCTGCAGCATGATGCGCTCCTTATCATCTATTAATACCTGAGCTGTTTTATCCGGAGGCCAGCGAACGCCCAGGCGTTCAGGATCGGTTGCAGCCGAGGCAGCGATAAGCGCAAGAAAGCCGGCGTTTTTAGCAAGCACCGTCGGATCAATCTTGTCCAGGGTATCGGCCGCGGAATGTCCTTGCAGCGTAAGGTTGGGGGAGTCCTGGCCGAGGGCAATTCCAGGAATTCCGGCCACAGTAAAAGAAAAGGCGTCAGTAAAGTGCAGGTAGTCTTTGTCTACTTTCACGGTCGACCAGTCTGTCATACTGCTGACGAATCGCTGAAACGAAGGAACAAGTTCTTGGCGCCCGGCGAGGTGAATAGCTGTAATCGGCCCCTGGCCCCAATCCATCACAAGTGCGCACACATGGTTGGGTAACTCCGCTTGATGGGAAGCCAGGTATGCCCGTGAACCCAGCAACCCTTGCTCCTCACCGGTAAATAGAATGAAGCGGATCGTTCGCAATGGTTTTAGCTCTAAGGCAAGAATCAAACGGGCCGCATCAAGCACTGCAGCAACTCCAAATCCATCATCGATGGCGCCGCTGCCCAGGTCCCATGAATCCAGGTGTGCTGCTACAACAACAATTTGGCTCCGCTGTTCGGACCCCGGAATCTCTCCAATAATGTTAGCGGCTTTAACGGGTCCCTGGGACACGTGATTGCTTACCTCGATATGGATGCGAGGTGACCGTCCTGCTTTTAAAGCGCGTTCCAGGACGGCTTGATGTTCTGCGGCAATATCGACAACAGGAATATCGTCAACCACGCTGGCGATTGACGGGGGGAGCGCAACCGGTTTTGTGTGTGTAAGCATGACGCCCGGCCGCTGATCTCGAGCAATGATCGCAACTGCATGTGCGGCGGTGGCTGCGGTTACCAGCAACGTAAGCTCTGAGTAATCCCTAATCGGATGTTCTGCTTTACCAGGCTCAAGCAGAAGGACCTTGTCTCGCCATCCCTTCGCATTCTTTTGTATCTCTTCCGGGATATTGTCATTGTCGACCGGAACAACTTCTGCCTCGACGCCTCCCGAAGGCGTCGAGCCTGCCCATCCGTAAGAAGAAATATTGAGCTCAAGCCCAGAGGGTCGGAGAAGACGAGCGCGAGCAAAGCCTCTTTGCCAACCGCGATCAAGCGTCCACTCTTCTGCGTGCACGTTCGAGAGCCCGATGCGGCGCATTCTTTCCAGCGCCCACGAGCCTGCTTTTGCAGCCTCGGGTGAGCCGGTCAGCCGGGGGCCGATCCCATCGATTAGCTCTTGAAGATAGGTGCTGGCTTGTGAATCGTGCACTGCTTGGTTCTTGATCCGTTCCAGGCCTTTAAGATTGTTGGGGACCATGGATACCTGTTGCCCATGAGAGCGAATAGTTAAACCAAAGAATAATAGTACCATTGCCCACCCAAGGACATGCCTGCTGGCGAGCGGCGAATCAGTCTGCATCAACTTCTCCGAGAGAGGGAGCGATAACAACCCGAAAGCTATCATACTATCCAGTCTTGCCGGGTGCCGGGTGCCCCATCCTTTCCGCGCTCTTTGCGGAAAGGATGGGATTCGACTCATTCTTCCTCATCGCTTAGGTCCATGACGCCAAGTGTCAGGGCATGGCTCAGAAAGCGCCGGTTTTTTGGACCGACCAAGAAATCTTCGCAGCGATCAGATATCATTATGTTGACCCTTGACGCCGTACACAGGAGGGACACACATGTCGTTCAAATACCGGATTCTCGTAGTAGACGACGAACCGTCGATCCGGGAAATGTCCGAAGTCCTGCTCGCCAAGAAAGGCTATGAAGTCCAGACTGCTGGGGATGGCTTTGAGGCGCTGGTGGAGCTACGCCGTGCCCTGCCGGATGTCATCATCTCCGATCTGACCATGCCCAACATGAGCGGCTTCGAACTGCTCTCGATTGTGCGGCGACGCTTCCCCCATATCCCAATCGTAGTGATTAGTGCGGCATACGCCGGTCTTGCGTCCGCTGGTCTCATCGCCGATGCGTTTTTCTACAAAGGCGATTACGCACCGGATGAGCTCTTCACCAAGATTGCTGAGTTGCTTGAGCGTTCTCCACTGCGCCCACACCTCGCCAGGCCGGAAACAGCGCCAGTCTGGATTCCCCTCAACACCGAGGGCTACTTTGTGGTGACCTGTACACAGTGCTTGCGTTCCTCGCCTGTAGAGGATGAGCACAATTCGCAGGAGTTGCGTGAAACCACCTGCATTTATTGCGACTCAAAGTTGCAGTTTCTCGCCCATTCGGTCGCCAAACCTAAGGCGTCGAGCAAACACGCGTAAACCCTCACCTCTTGGTCGAGCACGTTTGGAGACTTCACACTTTTTCTCCGACGGACCGGGTGCCCTGACACAAATCCCCACGACACGCTTTAAGCGCTTAGCCCGACGCCCGCACAGGGATTAAGGGATCCGAAGTCGTTCCGGAGAAGCTGGTTCAGCGGAAATCGTGCTCAGCTTGTAACATATCGGCGATTCACATCACTATTGAAGTATGGGAAGGCGTAAAATCGTAAGAAGATGTGCAACGCTCGCAGTCGCCGGTGACGGCATCTGCTCTGCCTTGCACTGTGCCAGGAAGATTGCCCAGGATTGATTTGTTCATGCATAACTCTTTGCGGACATCACGACGCCTGCAGTGAGAAACCTTAACGTTAGCCAGCGGCCCGCGCATTCCTTTGCGGGCATGGAGTTCTTTTCGTTCGTTGGCAGGTAGTTCATGCAGCAAGCCGTAAAAATCAGGGAGTTCGCCGACCGTACTGATCGCTTTGTGATTAAAGCAAAACTCGGTAGCGGCGCAATGGGAGAAGTGTTTCTTGCCGAGGACTGCCTGCTCAAACGGCGGGTAGCACTCAAAGTGATCCGGCTTGATCGCAGCGAGGACGCCGCCTTCCGCCATCGCATGCAGAAGGAAGCCGAGCGCGCATCGCAACTGAATGACGCGCACATTGCTGCAATCCACGATCTTATCGAACAGGATGGCCAGCTATTTCTGGTCATGGAATATGTGGAGGGGCAGACGTTGCGCGAGAAACTGCGCGAGCCCCTGTCGCCGGCTGAGTTTTTCAGCATCGCCGAGCAATGTTTGGCGGGAGTGGCGGTAGCTCATCAGCACGGGATTGTGCATTGTGATCTTAAGCCGGAGAATTTAATGGTCACGCCGGAAGGCATGATCAAAATTCTTGACTTCGGCTTCGCGCAGCCCACACCTCAAATGGGTGCAACCGAGACCCTGAGCTGCGCGACTTTAGGTGGCACGCCCGGGTACATTTCGCCCGAGGTGCTGCTGGGAAGCATACCCGACGAACGTTCCGACATTTTCTCTTTGGGAATTGTCTTATATGAAGCCCTCGCGGGGCGGCATCCTTTCCGGGTGGACTATGCAACGTCAAACTCTGGACGTGCTCTGCGTTGCGACCCGCCTCCTCTGCCGCCCAACGCGCCGGCGAGGATGAACGCGGTGCTTGCAATGATGCTGGCGAAGGAGCCGGCTCAGCGTTACCAGACTTGTACCCGGGTTTTGGAGGATATTCGCGCCATCCATGGCGGCGGCAACCCCGCCGCAGAGAAAAAAAGATTCGCAAACCGCGTATGGCTAAGAATCATGTGGCTTGCTGCTGCCGTGACTTTGATCGTGCTGATTGCCCAGCTGCTGCGGGGTGCGTTTATCCCAATGCCATGGTCGGCGCTTCCAGTGAACGCCTCCAGCCGGCAACTGGCCGTGCTCCCCTTTGAATCAGCTACGCAGGACGCCAACAACCGTGCGTTCGCCGCAGGGTTGACTGCGACTCTGGCCGCCAAGCTGGGAGAGATCGCTGACCGCTATCCGCTGGAGATTGTCTCCGAGGCCGAGTTGCGCAAGCAGAATGTGCACGACGCTAGGCACGCGCGCTCGCTCCTGGGCGCAACCCTGGTTCTTGAAGGAAGCCTGCAACAGTCCGGGAACACCATGCGCATTATCTACAGCATCGTGGATACGCGGTCATTACGGCAGGTGCACTCTGGAGTGATCACGGTGGACAATGCAAACGTTTTTGCGGTCCAGGACCGGGTCATTGCGGAAGTGCTGAAGAATCTGGATATCGAGTTGGCCAAAGAAGACCGTGGGCGTATGGAGAAACATGGCACCACGCAGCCCCAGGCCTACGATTACTATCTTCGTGGTCGGGGATATTTGCAGGATTATGACCGTGTTGACAGCCTGAATAACGCAATAGCGGAGTTTCAGCGCAGCCTACGCGTGGATTCCCGGTTTGCGCTGGCCTATGCGGCTCTGGGCCAGGCTTTTCTGCATAAGTATGCTCTGGAGCATTCTCCCGAATCGCTGGAAGCCGCGAATGACGACTGCCGGCATTCCGCTCAGCTTGATCCAAGCGGTCCCGATGCCGAAATCTGTCTGGGAATGCTGTTCAACGCAACAGGCCGGTATGATGCGGCGGCGCAACATCTGGAAAACGCTTTGAAGCTGGATCCCACGCGCGATGAATCGTACCGCGAACTGGCCATCGCTTATGAAGGAGAGAAGCGGCTCAGCGATGCCGAGTCGTTGCTCAAAAAAGCCGTTGCGTTGCGTCCGCATTACTGGGCCGCATACAAGTGGCTGGGACGATTTTACGAAGCGCATGGCCGTTATGATGAGGCCGCGGAACAGTTCAAACGCGTGGTTGATATGGCGTCTGACAGCGCTGATGGCTACAGCAACCTGGGGGCCGTGTATGTGGAACAGGGCAAATACGCAGAGGCCATTGACGCCCTGGAGCGCTCCATCAGGATACAGCCCACCGCTTCAGCGCTGAATAATGTTGGCGCGGTTTATTTTTATCAACGCCGGTACGCAGATGCGGCCCGCAGTTACGAGCTTGCCGCCCAGCTTACGCCTGATGATTACCGGATATTTGGCAATCTGGGCGAAGCGTACGGCCAGATGGAGGGCCGTGAGGAAGCCGAGCGTAAAAGTTATTCCCAGGCGCTGAAGCTGGCCGAGCAGCGGTTGGTCGCGAATGGCAACGATGGTGGCGCGCTACTGCAAGCCGCGCTTTATGCCGCCATGCTGGGGCAAAATGCAAAAGCCGAGGAGTACAGAAAATCCGGGATCGCGTTGTCAGGGCACGATCCAGAAGCTCGATTCAACTCCGCCCTGGTGCTGGCGCAAATGCATCAGGACGACCGCGCTCTGGCGGAACTCGACCGCGCGCTAGCCGGGGGCCTGCCCGCCAGTGAAGTTACTGACAATCCTGCGTGGCGGAGGTTCGCCGCCAATCCAAGATTTGCGGTGGTAATGGCAAAGGCACGAAATAAGCAATAGATCTGGAAAAGGAGGAGTATGGCAACGGAAAAAGTAATACCGATTACAGGAAATGATAATCGTCATGTTCATGCCGAAGATAACGGACAGGTGGACAATGACACTGTCCACATAAGCAAAAGCGCCGGACATCAGGTTACCTGGTCTTCGCGCTCGAAAGCCACCATCGCATTTTCATCGGAAACTGGCTCCCCGTTCAAAGAAACGACTTTCCATATTCCTGCGGGAGGAAGCGTTTCCAGCGGTCCGGCCAAAGCGACTGCCGAGGCCGAGAAACGCTACAAGTACTCAGTGGTGGGAGAAAAGGGCGTGAATGATCCAACAGTTATCATCCATAACTGACCTGAGCTGAAAATTCATCGCGAGCCGTAAAGCTGTGGTGAAAGCGGTAATCTCTGCGCCGGGTTTACAATCACAAGCCATGAAGATCTTTCATCGCTTCCACCTGGTTCTGTTTCTTGCCGCAGCAACAGCCGCCGGCTTTCTGATCAACTCCCTGCATGCCGCCGCACCGCTCGCAGCAGAGCCCTCCGCCAAGGAAGTCCAGGCGGTCATGGCTCCCATCACGGCCATGTTTGAGGGCATGGCAAAACGCGATGCAGCGGCCATCAAGAAGCCTTTGCTGCCCGGCGGCGGCTTGGTCCTCATGCGCGACGGCAAGCCCACCCAAATGACGTTTGAAGATTTTGCCGACCGCGTGGGAAAACCCGGGAAGGCACAAATTGAGGAACGCATTCACGATCCGCTGGTGCGCATCGATAATGATCTGGCTGTAGTGTGGGCCCCATTCGATTTTCTGGTGGACGGCAAGGTTGACCACTGCGGAACGGATTTGTTCAACCTTGTCCGCACCGACGGCAAATGGCTCATCGCCAATGTCGCAGACACCGGGCGAAAGGATTGTGCTACGAAATAGAAAAATCTCAGCGCAAGTGATATTCAGGTTCGGCGATGTCTGGCAATTTTGGCAATAGACTTCTCAGCTCCAGCACTTCCAGCGGACACTTCGGCCAGTTATGCCGCCAGCAGATGATCAAGTCGCACTTTTTCACGTCGTGCCTGTGCTTCAGGAAGTTGCGGCTTTCCAGTTCAAATTCAACTTTTACGAGCTGGCATTTGTCTTCACTAACGCGGCGCATGGCTTCACAGTCGGGAAAATCCGGTTGTAGCTTGTGCACCACAAAGCCAAGTTGCCAAGACATGGCGCCGAAGAGGAATACGACACCGAGTTCATTGAGCGGCGCGTAGGCCAGGGAAGCGTAAGGAGATGGACTCGGCCACAGCGGCGCGCCGTAAAAGGGCCTGTCCAATTGCGTAACAGACCAGCGCGGATGGATTCCGAAGGCCGCATTTTGGGTTTTCGGGGCTGGCCCCCCTTCAACCAGCGCCAGTTCGCGTTTCCATTTCCCGGCCAGTCCGTGAGTCTCGGCGAACTTCTTCAAGCCATGCGGCACATTTCGCCAAGCGCCAAACCGGCGCATCAGTGGCCATGTGGAATAGCTGCTGAGCATGTTGTATTCGTTCATGCTGGGGAGTTTTTTAACCTTCTGGACGACGCCCGCCCAGTCAATAAAGAGTTTTTCCATGGGCACGCCATGACCGCGTCCAATGACCGATTTAAGTTCGAGACCTGTATCGCGTAAGGCGGCGATATATCCGCCAAAATGCTTGATGATCTGCCGGTGCGATACCGGAGTCATTTTCAAAAGTTCCTCAAGACTGGGAACATGCTTGAGTTCGGCTGCGCATCCGATGATGCTTTTCCTGATCTCCTGCCTGGTCATTGCGGTTTCTCCTGAGTAGAGAGCACTCTTGGTGGCTTTTTGAAGTTTGGGTGCTTTTGAGTAGTCAGTGGCTAAAGCAGCTCTAAGACACACTTATGCATGCATCCTGCTAATTATTTTTTTCGGAAGAGATATATCTATCGGGTAGGATTACCGATCTCGGCGATGTCGCGCGATCCGGCGATTTCCCGATTGTTGGTGGCTCGACACAATCTGTGACCCTAACGGTGGGCCGGCGATGATCGCGTGGGTGCTGGCCTTTTTGAGTTTCCCGCCTCCCAGCTGGGATACCCGGATCGCTAAAGGTCTGTCTTCAATCCCCGTTTAGCGATGGTTCGACGGCGCCGCTCCCGTCGAGAACCAGTGCGCATATTAAGCGAACACAATTTCGGAGTCAATAGGTAGATGAAAAAATAAAAAGTTATCAGACATGGTAAATGTGTCAGCTCAAGCGCTGAATTGCTGACTCACGGTTAAGTGCTGGTTCGATGAATCGCATCACTTTTCTGAATCGGCTCTGAACCACTGCTTGGGACTGGGTTTTTACTTCCGCGCACAATCCTTCCGTCCGGTATCTGCCACGCTCGCAATGGGCCATTTGCTATCGCCGCGAACAAGGTTGAACAAATCCGTTCCGCAGTGGTCCACCTTGCGATCCACCAGAAATTCAAACGGGGCCCATACCACGGCCAAGTCATTGTCAATCCGCACCAGCGGATCGTGAATGCGCTCCTCCATCTGTGACTTCCCGGGTTTGCCCACCAAGTCGGCAAAAGCGTCAAACGTTATTTGGGTTGGCTTGCCGTCACGCATCAGCACCATGCCCCCGCCGGGCAGCAAGCTTTTTTTCATTGCAGTTGCATCGCGTTTTGCCATGGCGTCAAACATCGCCGCTATCGGAGCCAGGACAGCCTGTTCGTCGGGTGTCGCAGCGTGGACGGACTTAATGAGAAATCCGGCGGCTGTTGCTGCCGCAAGAAACAAAATGAGATTTGAGCGACCAAAGAGATTCGTGGCTCCCGATTGTAACCGGACGCAAGAGGTGATGTCGTTTGAATCGGTCCAGTCCCGCGCCAGCGGGACGGATGGGAATAGCCCGCCGTTTTAACGGCGGGAAGGCGTTCAGAATGAGAAGAGTCCCCCTTCAGGGGGACGGCTGGAATTAAAAAGGAAAAATATTAAGCATGTGTTGGATTAGAATGCGCACCCTATGTCCCACACGTATTGCAGCCGTCTCTATCATTGCGTCTTCTCCACCAAAAACCGCCGATCCATTATTCCTCCCGATCTAAAAGAGAGATTGTGGCCATACATGGCGGGCATCGCGCGGATGAATAAATTCAAGGCATTGGCCGTCGGCGGAATGCCGGACCATGCGCATCTCCTGCTTTCGTTGCCGACGACGATGACGCATTACAAGGCAATCCAGTTAATCAAAGGCGGATCGTCAAAGTGGATTAACGATCATCTGCCGCGGCGGACATTCGACTGGCAGGATGGATATGGCGCGTTCACGATAGGAATCTCGCAGGTCGAGGCCACCGTGCGGTATATCAACAACCAGGAGCGGCGTCATCTCCGGATGACATGGGATGAGGAGTTCGCGAAGATGTTAGAGAAACACGGGATCAAGCCGTTTTGGTCGCCGCATCGAACGTGCGTGGGATTGACGTGGCGCGGGATTGACGTGGCGCGGGATTGAAATCCCTCGCGGTTTTCAGCCGTCCCCTGAAGGGGACTCTGCGATTTTCCTAAATGCCTTCCCGCCGTTGAAACGGCGGGCTATTACCAGACGTCCCGCTGCCCGGGACTGGGGCATCGCGGTTTCAACGAGCGATCCTATTCTCCGCCTTCCCGTTCTTTCCTCCACCTTTCCTTCCAAATGGACCAGTATTCTTCTCTCGTGAGGAAACGCTCATCAATCAGAAGGCGTCTGGAAACATCGTAAACACGACGGCTATTCGCATATACATAAGACAATCCCCAAAGCCGCAGATAATCAGCGGCACTTATGTTGGGAATCGTTTCGTCCACATCCAAGAGCACGCGAAACCTAGCCGGCCGGTCTCTGGCAGGATCTTCAAAAATGGGAACATGAATCTCCAACGGAAATTCGCCAGAACCGAGCGCGAGATCTTGAAAGTGACTCGCAAGCGCTCGCAGGATTTTTTCCATCGATGACGCGACGCTGTCAGGACCGAGCCCGTCTATGGTGACGATTGAGTCTTGAAATATCAGACGAAGCTTTTCAATGTTGGCCCCATATTCTCGATCCTGTTGTCGATGCCTGAGTCTTTTATATGCGGCAAGGAATGGACGGAGAACAAAAGATTTTGCTTCCTCTTTGATCAGATCGTAAGCCGCACCTTCAATGATGAGTCTAGTAACATGCGCGAGCGTGAATGTTGAGATCAGTTCTACGGTAAGGGTATACAACCCACCAAGACCCGCAGGCTTGCCGTGCACCGTGATGACATATTCGTCGGCTAGCTCCTTCTGGAAATCGCCGATCCCTTCAAGTTCATAAATACCTGTTGAGCCATTCTGAGCGGCCCAATATTCAACTTTTAACGTCATTCCGCTCTGCATCGCATTCCTTTGTTCAACATTGTTTGTTCGAGCTTTAACATATTCAAGTATGCACAGGCACCTGTGCTACACAATTGTCAGCGGCGTACAATACGCTCATTCCCCATGAATGCCATCCTACAACCCGGAATTGCTTCAGCCCAAGCTGACTCGCCGTTTGCCATTCACAACCCTGCAATGCAGGAAGTTATCGGCACGCTGCCGAACATGTCGGCAAACCAGATTGCTGAAGCTGTTGCCAGGGCCGCCACAGCGCAAGTTCGCTGGGCAGCCAGCCCAGTTCGGGAGCGCCTCCGGATCCTGATACGCTTTGCGCAATTGCTGTGCGACCAGAAGGATTCCGTCGCTGCGATAATCAGCCGTGAAGCCGGCAAGCCTGAAGCAGAAGCGCTCTCCACGGAAATCCTGGTGGTGCTGGACACAGTGAAATACCTGCAGAATCATGTGCCCGCATTTCTGCGGCCTGAGCCGGTGCCACACGCAAATCCTGTGATGAAGCTTAAGCGCGGCACGCTGCTGCGCGGGCCTTACGGAGTTGTGGGCATCATCAGCCCGTGGAACTATCCGTTCAGCCTGCCGTCAATCCAGACGTTGACCGCGCTGGTTACGGGCAACGCCGTGGTGCTGAAGCCATCTGAATTGACGCCGTACTCATCGCTCGAGTTGAAAAAACTCTTGCGCGCGGCAGGCCTTGATCCGGACTTGCTACAGGTGATCACCGGTGACGGCGCAGCCGGAGCAGCGCTGCTCTCAGCGAACGTGCAGAAAATTGTTTTTACCGGAAGCGTGGCCACCGGGAAGCGCGTGGCCCAGGCCGCCGCCGCGCGACTGCTGCCCGTGGTGCTGGAGCTTGGCGGCAAAGACCCGATGATCGTGCTGGAAGATGCCGACATTGACGTGGCCTCGAGCGCCGCAGTGTGGGGCGCGTTCATGAATGCCGGACAAACTTGTCTATCGATCGAGCGGTGCTATGTGCACGAAAAAATTTATCCGAAGTTTTTGAAGCAGTGTGTCGAGAAAACAAACAAACTCCGAGTGGGACCTTCTCACCCTTTGCGCTGCGAACAGCTCGGTGAAACCAACGCATCCCACCCTTTGCGCCACCAAGAGCCAGATGAAGAAAAAATTCGCGACGGCGCAAAGAATGGCGCACCCAGAGTGGGGCAACCGGATCGGCATACAGAGATTGACATGGGTCCAATGATCCATGAACGCCAACTGCGCATCGTGCAATCGCATGTGGAAGACGCGGTATCTCGCGGCGCGCGCGTGCTGGCCGGCGGCAAGCCGATGCCGCAGCTTGGTCCAAACTTCTTTGCGCCAACTATCCTGGCAGACGTGGACCACTCCATGAAGATCATGCGCGAAGAAACTTTCGGCCCGGTGCTGCCGGTGTGCAGCTTTAACACTGAAGATGAGGCCGTAGCCCTGGCCAATGATTCCGAGTTCGGCCTGGCGGCGTGCATCTTTACCACCGACCGCAAGCGCGGTGAAGCTTTGGCGCGTCGCGTCCAGGCGGGCACTGTGATGGTGAATGACGTGCTCACATGCTTTGGCATCAGTGAAGCGCCGCATGGCGGCATCAAGGCCAGCGGAATTGGACGCACACACGGACGCTTTGGCCTGGAAGAAATGGTCTGGCCCAAGTACGTGGATTCAGACCGCATGCCGCACATGAAAAAACTTTGGTGGTACGGATATGGCCCTGCCTTCGGCCAACAGATGAGCGGCTTTATCGAACTGCTGTTCGCAAAAGGATTAACAAAACGTCTGCGTGGAGGGGTGAAAAGCACAAAATCATACCTTCGTCGACGCCTACTTTAAGCGTAAAATCGGCTTTGAGGCAGTTTTACCCCAGCAAACCATAAGCGGATTTGTCGGGAACTAATAAAGTAATGTTGAAACACTCTCATTTGATTTACGACTGGAACTCCCTCCCCGGAACTGAAGCACCCAAACAACGCGTTATGCTGGACGATGAGTCCCTGCGCGATGGCCTTCAGTCGCCTTCTGTAAAAGATCCCCCTGTCGAAGAAAAAATTAAGATCCTGCACCTGATGGATGACCTGGGAATTGACCTTGCTGATATCGGCTTGCCCGGCGCTGGTCCGCGCGCGGTGGCGGACGTGGAGTTGCTGGCGCGCGAAATCGCCACATGCCGGATGAAGATTAAACCAAACTGCGCTGCCCGCACCCATGAGAATGATATCCGTCCTGTAGCCGAAATTCAGCAGCGCGCCGGTATACCAATTGAGGTCGCATGTTTCCTCGGCTCCAGCCCTATCCGCCGATTCACGGAAAACTGGACTGATGATTTTCTATTCCAGACCACGGAAAAAGCCGTGACCTACGCCAGGTCTCTGGGCCTGGAAGTGATGTACGTAACGGAAGACACTTCACGTTGCGATCCCGAAACGGTCAAGCGGCTTTATTCGACGGCAATCAACAGTGGCGCTACGGCCATCGTAATTTGTGACACTGTGGGCCATGCGACGCCCAGCGGCGTGCAGGCGCTGATCCGTTTTGTCCTGGACGAAGTGGTTAAGCCTTCCGGAGAGAAGATTCGCGTGGATTGGCATGGCCATTCTGATCGCGGACTGGCTGTCGCAAATTCTCTGGCTGCACTGGCCGCCGGTGCGGACTGCGTTCACGGCACAGCGCTTGGCATCGGAGAGCGCGTGGGGAATACTCAGATCGACCAGATGCTGGTCAACCTGAAGCTGATGGGCGTTTCTCCCTGGGCGGAGCAGGACCTGACAAAATTGAAGGAATATTGCATCACTGTCTCTGACGCTACCGGGGTGCCGATCCCTCGCAATTATCCGGTGATGGGAGAAGATGCCTTCCGCACAGCAACGGGAGTCCATGCTGCGGCGGTGATTAAGGCATTTCGCAAAGGCGATATCGAGCTGGCGAACTCCGTCTACTCTGGCGTGCCTTCGCATTACTTTGGCCTGGAACAGATCATCGAAATTGGGCCCATGTCCGGCAAATCGAACGTGATCTTCTGGCTGGAGCGTAAAGGTATGACCGCTTCTGAAGAGCTGGTCGACCGCATCTTTCAGCGGGCCAAAGCTTCAGACCGATGCCTTACAGAGCAAGAAATTCTGGCGTGCTGCCAAAAGATTTCAGCCCACACTTAGCCGTTTTAGAGAGGCAAAAAGCCTGCGTCCGAAAGGTAGGGCGCAACTATTTTCCGCGGTGCGGGTTTCCTGTAATAACACTCTGAACTTCCCTTTAAAGGAGCAAGAATGAAGCAGCTATTTACAATCGCGTGCACGCTGGTACTCGGCGGCGCCTTGGCATTTGCACAAACAAGCAGCCCCTCTGGCGGACAAACGTCGACCAGCGGCGATCAGACGCAGACAAAGACCGGTACCTCCACCACCACCAAAAAGCATCACCACCATGGCGCCAAAAAGTCCAAGAAAAGCAAGAAGAGCGCCGACACGACTGCCGCACCGGCAGCCAGCCCAAGCCCATCCCCCAAATAAATTGCGTTCTATTGTTTAACAGAGCGGCCTCTCGCAGGCCGCTTTTTCTTGCTTTACAAGAAAGCTTTCCTTTTTCCAGCTTCTCTGCTTAAAATGTTGCGCAACAATTCTTTGCAGAGTTGAACGATTCTAAAAACTGATATCCCTCTGAAGGAGACTAATGAAGAAGCTACTTACAATCGCGTTTACGCTGCTGCTCGGCGCTGGTCTGTCATTCGCACAGGCCGCCGGCGGCTCCACTGGATCCACTGACAAACCCGCAGCCGACAAAACTACAACCACCAAATCCGGTAAGAAAACAGCCCACCACAAGGGCGGCAAAAAAAGCAAGAAGAACTCCGGCGGCACCACTACTACCCCGCCTCCGAAATAGGCTTTCCTGAACCATTTGTGTCTCAAGAGCGGCCCATTGCGGCCGCTTTCTTTTGCTTGAATTGGCCTGGTGGCCAAGCCTGATAGCATCACCAAACTTCATTCCAGGCACCGCGGGTTATATAGTTAAGCATTAAGAGAAATGGCTACCCGCCCACCTACCTCTGACAGCTCGCGGATCTCCGCCCAACGTGAGATAGTCCGCATCGCGGAGATGCGGAGCGTGCATGCTGCTTTTGCCTATCTGCACAATCAGGAACTGGAATTTCGCCGCTGGCAGCGTGAGCTTACGGAAATCCCAGCTCCTCCATTTGGCGAAGCTGCGCGGAGTGAATGGCTACGAAAGAGATTTACCGGGCTCGGCCTGGAAAACGTCCAGATCGACGATCTGGGAAATGTTCTCGGCCTTCTGCATAGCGGGCCAACTGCGCCGCTTATTGGTGTCAGCGCGCATCTCGATACCGTCTTCCCCCAGGGTACGGCGCTGCAAACTCGTGAAGAAGCCAACAAGCTCTATGGCCCCGGCATCAGTGACAACGCCGCCGGAGTCACGGCGCTTTTGGCCGTCGGCCACGCGCTAAAACGGGCGCAGCTCAAACCGGCCAGCAATATCCTTTTCATCGGCAACGTGGGTGAGGAAGGCGAAGGCAATCTCCGTGGCATGCGGCATCTCTTCGCGGCCTCGCCGTGGCGCTCCATCCGCTCCCTTCTTGTAATCGATGGAGCCGGAACTGACACTTACGTCAATCAGGCGCTGGGAAGCCGTCGCTTTGAAATCACCTTTCGCGGTCCCGGCGGGCACTCGTGGAGTGACTTCGGCGTACCCAATCCCATTATTCTTCTTTCGCGCGCGCTGGCGCGATTTAGTGAAGTGCAGACGCCGGAATCGCCGCGCACCACCTTCAATGTGGGAGTGGTTTCCGGCGGAACGTCGGTCAACTCTATTCCTGAATCGGCAACGGCGCGTGTCGATCTTCGGTCTGCCTGCATGGAAGAACTGCAAAAGCTGGAAGACCGCCTGCGTGAATGCGTTGCCGAAGCATGGAGAGAAGCGCCCTTGTCGCATCGCTCCGGCGAACTCAAAGTTACCCTGGCCATTGAGAGCATTGGCGATCGCCCTGCTGCCGAGCTGCCGCCTGATGCGCGCATTCTGCAAATTGTCCGCGCCGCCGATAAACATTTGCGGATTGAATCTTTTCCGCGCCTGGCCTCCACAGACGCCAACGTTCCGCTCTCGCTGGGGATTGAATCCACCACCATCGGCGCAGGTGGCGATGGCGGCGGCGCACACACGCTGCGTGAATGGTTTGACTGCACCAATCGCGACCTTGGATTGAAACGGATTCTGTTAGTCTTGTTGGCTCTTACCGGAGTGCAGGAATGAAAATTATTTTAGCTGTCCTGATGGTGTTAACCATGGCAAGTTTGTCTTCCGCACAGCAATCGTCCGCTGACATGATTTTTATCAATGGGGATATTTATCTTGGCGCGCCTCACATTGAACTGCGCATTGGTGCAGTCAAACCCAAGGACAGTCCAAAGCTCCCGGCAAATGGAAGAGCACAGGCGCTCGCTGTTTCGGGTGGCAACATCATTGCTGCCGGAACTAACGAAGAAATCCAAAAGCTCAAGGGCTCAAAGACCCAGGTCGTCGATCTCGGCGGCCACTTTGTGATGCCCGGCTTCAATGACGCTCACGTGCATCTTGGCTCCGGCGGCTTTGAAAAGTTGAATGTCAATCTCATCGGAAGCAAGTCGCTCGACGACATGAAGCAGCGCATCGCGGCACGGGTCAAGACCGCTACGCCCGGCGAGTGGATTATCGGTCGCGGCTGGGATCATACGCTGTGGGCGGAACAGAAAACGCCGACGCGTGAAGATATTGACCCAATAACCAATGGTCATCCGGCGATCTTCAATCGTGTCGACGGGCATATTGCGATTGCCAACAGCGCTGCCCTCAAAGCTGCTGGCATTTCCGCGCAAACCCCTGATCCACACGGCGGCAAGATCGATCGTGATGACAAAGGCGAGGCCACAGGCATTCTGCGTGAGACCGCTATGAGCCTGGTCGGCGAAAAGATTCCGCCGCCGACCGCTGCGCAGCGCCGCCGGGCCGCAGAACTTGCATTGCAGGATGCTGCTCGCTCGGGCATCACCTCGGCGCAAGATAACTCTGACTGGGAAGACTTTCTTACGTATCAGCAAATGGAAAAAGAGGGCAAGCTGACTTTGCGCATCACCGAGTGGCTTCCCTTTGACGCTCCACCGGCACAGTTACTCCACGCGCGCCAATACCATTCGCAGGACGATCCTATGCTGCACACCGGGATGCTCAAAGGCTTTATGGACGGGTCGCTCGGCTCGCGCACCGCCGCCATGCTCGCGCCATATACAGACGATCCAAAAAACTCCGGCATACCGCGTTACGAACAAGACAAACTCAACGCGATGGCAGCCGAGCGCGCAAATGATGGCTTCCAAATCGGCTTCCATGCCATCGGCGACCGTGGTGCGCGCATGGCGCTGGACGCATTTGCCTATGCCATCCAGAAAAGCAACAAGAAGAATCTCCGCTTCCGCATTGAGCATGACCAGATCATCGCCCCGGAAGATTTCAAGAAATTCAAAGACCTTGGCGTGATCGCTTCAGTGCAGCCGAACCACCTGCTTACGGACATGAATTGGGCTGAAGGGCATATTGGACCGGAACGCGCGAAGCACTCTTATCCCTGGAAGGAATTTGAGGACAACGGAATCCCGCTAGCGTTTGGCACAGACTACCCTGTTGAGCCCATCACGCCGTTCCGTGGACTTTACGCGGCGATAACGCGCAAAAATGAAGCGGGGACAAAAGAGTATTATCCCGAGCAAAAGCTGACCATCGGCCATGCCATTTATGCCTATACCATCGGCGCGGCTTACGCGGAGTTTGCCGAAAAGAAAAAAGGTCAGCTCACGCCCGGCATGCTGGCCGACTTTGTCGTCCTTGACCGCGACATCACGAAAGTCGCGCCGCCGGAAATTCTGCAAACGCGCGTACTGCGGACCGTGGTCGGCGGCAAGACGGTCTATCAAGCCAAGTAACCGTTACGGGATGAAGAGCAGGGCCTTAGGCCGGTCTTTAGGCCTGCGCTGACAACTGCCACGAATGTCCGGCTTCACCGGCTGAGGTTTTACGCGCGAACCGCGAGAGGCTGAACAAATTTCCACTTAGCAATCATCGTCCAAGCGGATTCTGTCACCTACAGCCGTGCCGCAGGTTCCACCGCCTGGCTGAGAACGGCTTCGTGCTTCCTTTGTATATGCAAGTCCCGCAGTAGCCACGCCAGGTACGCCACGATCAGCAGATTGATGACAAAGATTGCCCATTTTATCGGTGTGGGATGGCGTGCCAGCTCATAGATTTCAATTGGAAGATACAAAGAACCGCTGATGAGCGCGAACCATTCTGCCCACTGCTTTTCCAGCCAGAGCCCGGTGGCTTCTGCAAAACGGATAGCGGAGTAAACCAAGGTACCGCCGATCCACAAGTCAAGATTCTTGGAAGTCACGCGTTCAGCCCCGCGAATAACAGCACGGGCCAGGTGGCCGTCGGGATTCAGGCGAAATATTTTGTGAAGGAAGTGCAATAGGTGCTCAGCAACATCGGTTACGTCCTTGTGCAGAAGACTCACCAGCCATACGGCCAGCAGCACAGCAAGCAGGCCCTTGGCCGCTTCCAACAAGGCAATTCCGCGCAAACCAAAATGTTTCGCTAGCAGGCTCTTCTGGGTACTCATTGGGCTCAGGGCTGAAAATCTATTCTATATGCAAGCTTAGAAGGAAGCTGTAAGCACCGCGTTGTTTAAGCGACGAGCGACGTGGCAATGAAACTTCTTCGCCAGGACGCGCACGGATTATCTTAACGTCGCCTTCTGGAAGTACGTTTAAGCAGACCCCTGCACGATTCCGGGTGAGCTTTTATCCCAGAGCCGATGCGACAAGCGGATCTGCCGCAGATGGGAGAAGATGGTTCTCCCAGTCCCTTCATCGCTGATCATTAAGCGCGCTCCAGGCTGTTGCAGGCTTACGGCGGTGAGGGAATTGGCCTACGCCACCTGCTATTGAATAGAGAAATTGCAGACGGCGAGCGTCGCACCATTAGGAGCGTTGACTATCTGTCCCCAGCCGCCCAGAGTTGTTGCGCCGCGTTGGTCGGAAGGAACCTGAAGATCGGTTGCCAATGGGACCTCAACGCCGCCCGGAGGTGTGACAAACAGGGAATAGGTGGTTGCCGGCAGGTTTTCTACCAATCGGAATTGGAGTGTTTCATCGGCAGCATACGGAATGCCAGATGAAGAGAATGAATCACCATTTCTAACCTTGATTACACCGGCAGGAGTGAAGTTAATCAAGCTGCCTAGGCTGGATTGATTGCTGGAAGCTGGCACAAAGAAACCCAGAGTGGCGTCCATGGCAGATGAAGATGGTGTCACGGAAAAAGTGGCAGTGAAGCCGGTCGTGGCCGGCGATATCGGGAAACTCACGCGTTGAACATTTGAGCTTACAGGCGTGCTTACACACCCGCTACGAGCAATAGCGCTTTCGGCAGACATGAGTGCGCCTGCGGTTGCAGCCGCGCTCTGAACGGTGGCAGTTACTGCGACATTTTGAGAGACATTGTTCGCGGGGTCTGAAGCCGTAACGGTAATCGTGGCGCTGCCCGCCGGAGTTGCATTAGTGGTGGATACAGTCAAAACCGCAGTTCCGGAGCCGCCAGTGATCGTAGTGGTATCAAAGTTGGCAACAATGTTTGAATTTGGCGAGGAAGCAGTGAGCGATACCGTGCCGGTAAAACCGTTGACCGCGGCAACGCTGATCGTATAGGTGCCTGAAGCGCCTGCGGTAATTATTTGGGAGGTGGGATTGGCAGATAAAGAAAACTCTGAGTTGCTGCCGCCGCCGCCGGTAGTGGATCCTACAGTGCGGCGCGGGGATATCACGCAGCCGTTTGCAAGGATTAATACACTTGCCAGCAACAATGCCAACTTACGCATGGGAGAATCTCTTTCCTCGGACGGTCTCAATAGTTATGAGAGTAATACATTTGGATTGTCTTTACCCGTCAGGTGTTTGCCGCGAAAGTGTAAACAATTGGCAAAGAATGAGTTATTTTGTAAAGCTATAGCGCAGTCTCACGTCGCGTTTAAGGCGAGGGCATGGGAAGTCGATCTTGTTGGAATTGCACAGGCAAAGGAGAATAGCGCGTTATGTTCCCTCAACTTGCCAGGTTTCAAGATATTGCGATTTTGCTGCTGCGGCTGATGGTAGGCGCTATCTTCGCCAGCAGCGGCTGGAGCCACTTGAAAAATCCGGAAGGCCGCAGCAAGAGCATCGGCATGAGCAAGGGATTCACTGTTTTTCTTGGCGCGGCAGAGCTTGCCGGCGCGTTAGGAGTAGTGTTCGGCGTACTGACGCAGCTTGCCGCCGCAGGCTTGATTTTGTTGATGCTGGGCGCAATCCAAAAGAAGATATTCGTATGGAAGACAGGTTTCTGGGGGAAGCACGGCACAGACGGCTGGCATTACGACCTGATGTTGGTGGTAATGAATTTGGCCATCCTTACAGCGAGCGGCGGAAAACTCGTGCTGTGGAGATAGCGTGCCCACACACCAGGATTGGATTGAGCTATTTAAGTTTTACCAGTCCCACCACATCTCCGCCGTTTGGATCCACGGCATGGACCCAGACATTGTTAAATCCGTCTTTCAATTCAGGATATCGGGAGATCATGGCATTGGCTAGATTGCGCGCATCGGCCTGCGTGCCATTGAAGTCCGCAGTACTGGGGACGGAATATTTGATGGTGAGATCAAAGTTCTTGTCATTCCGGAAATAACTCATCTCCGTAATGTTGTAGGTCTTGCCGCCAGCAGTAAAGGCAACAGGTTTTCCGCCCACGGGCACGTCTTTCGGCTGGATGCTGTTAGTCTCGTCAGTGATCTTGCTCAGCATCTTTGTGTTCATAAAAGGCGCGGGCTGAAGTAGATCGTAAGAGTTCAGATAATAAAACCAGGCGTTGTGGGTCTGGCCTTTACTCTTGTAATCGCGTGCCTGCAGCAGATACCACAGACCGTCATGACCCGCGGCGCTGCCGGGACGAATCTGGTATCCGGCAATTTTCCAGCCGCCGAGGTCCTGAAAAATAATGGTAAGAGCGTAAGGCCCCTTGTTGCCGATGAAGTCCTGAATGGTAATGGCGTATTTGCCCACCGAAATTCCGGCAAGATCAAATTCGGCGGTGTTCGGATTCATGCCATTTGCGCCAAATACGCCACAATAAAAAGTGCCGTCTGGGCCCGGATTGGCGCCGGTATCAAGAAAATATAGATTGCGGAGTTGCGCCTTGGCGCCGACAAAGGCGTCTTTGTTATCGTTAACGGCGCCGGAAATGCCGGCGAAATTCGATTGCAATGAAGGAACTGCGCTGCTTTGGAGCCCCTGTACGTTGTCGGCAGCACTCTGATCGAAAGCCTGTTGCGCTGCGGCTTCAATGGCCTTACGCGTAGGCTCAGGGATTTCGTCCTTGCTCTGGCAGGTCTGTGCCCAAGCAGAAAAGCTTCCGGCCAGAACCAGCATTGCTGTAAAAATTTTGAATGTAAGTTGCTTCATAAAAGTGCGCTACTCCGTTTAGGATGCTTTGGACGGCTTTTCAGATGCACGATGTCTCTGATCTAAGCCTGTAACTGATAGGCAAATATATCCTTTGAAGGATGTTCAGGGAAGTGGGGAGAGGACAACGAAGCCGTGCCAGCGCGGTGAAAAAATCCGACAAGTTTGCGTGGGTCCCGCGTTCTTTAGTCATAAGGGAGTAGAATCTAGTACAAACAAATTCAGAGGGGCTGCAGGTTCGCTTCGGCATCTTATGGCGCGTTTTTCTTCAATAACTTGTGGGATATTTGTTCTTACGGGCTCACTTGCCTTGCTTCAGGCGCAAACCATGCGTCCGGCAGTGCCTGTTCAGCGCCCCACGCCGCCAGCGAACCTGGCTCGGCAGTTGCCCCCACAATCGCCGACAAGCTCACCTGCGTCTGCCACGAAAATTGGCCAGACAGCGCAACCGGCTGTTCAGCCAAGCCCCATCGGTCCGCCCGTGCCCCCGGTAGTTACCTATCGAGATGGCCTGCTTAGTGTGCAGGCCCTGAACTCAAGCTTAAGCAGCGTAGTGTCAGCTATCCGGAACAAAACGGGAATTGAATTTGAAGGCGCAGAAGGAATTTCAGAACGGGTAGCGATCGCCCTTGGGCCGGCGCCGGAAGGCGACGTTCTGGCTGCGATTTTTGCGGGTTCGAAATATGACTTTCTTGCCATTGGCAGGGCAGATAGCCCCAGCATTGTGCAAAAAGTAATTCTGACGGTTAAGGGCGCACCCGGAGCGGCACCTGAAGCACAGGCACAGCAGCAACCTCCAGCGAATCAGGGCGGAGAAGAGGAAGTTCCAGACGAACAAGTAAACAATGGCGATCCGCAGGATACGCCTGTCCAACCAGCGACTGCGCCACCTCAGCCTCCACAAGCTGAGACGCCGCAGAACCAGCAGCCCAAGACGCCCGAGCAATTGCTGCAGGAGCTACAGGAAATGCGCCGCCAAAAAGGATCGCCTGAGGATCCAACCAACAATCCCAATCCGGCTCCGCGGAAAACGCCTCCACGATAGAAATAGTTACTTATTGCGAGGCAAAAGCCTGTTGCTGTTGCTGCCTTTTTTGAGAATTGTTGTTAAGAAAGCGGTGACGATGGAATATCTCGTTGGCTTTTTATTGTCCCTGGGGACTGTAGTGTTCGCCGCTGTGATCGGCTTAGACTGGGACCGATCTTTTTATGCGACCGTGCTGTTTGTCATCGCAACTTACTCTGTGCTGTTTGCCGTGATGCGCGCGTCACGCCGAACCTTGATAATCGAAATCATGATAGCGAGCGTCTTCTTTCTTTTTGCCGTACTTGGTTTCAAAGGGAACTTTTGGCTGGTGGCGGCTGCGTTGCTGGGCCACGGGATATTTGATTTTATCCGTCCCAGTTTTATTGCAAATCCTGGAGTGCCGCACTGGTGGCCGGGTTTCTGCCTGACTTTCGATATGATTTTTGGCGGGTGGCTGGCGTTACAGTTGTTGCAGCGAAGAAAGTTTCAGCATTCGGGAGTAATGGATCGGCATGCCGGCTAGCTCCTTCACAACGCCGCCGGATGCAAAGAGATAAGAGCTAGTGGCTGGACACTGATGTTGCGATTACAGTGGCCGTTGTTGCCGGGCTTTCAACCTGTCTATGGGCAAAAGCGTGCAGGATCGCGCTGATAACAGCGTAGCCGCAAGCAATACCAAAGACGAGTGAAAACAGAATGGTAAAGAGCACGGTGGAGGAAGCCAGAATGGGATTCATTGTCCAATCTCTTTGATGGTCCTTTTCTTAGGCCGGTTGGTTTCTCCAGCCATGTGCATTGTCGGCAATATTGGTTCAAATGTCTGCATTACCGCCGTTGCTGGACCCCTGGTATTGCATCATGCCCTTTGGTCATAAAACCCGCAAGTAACTGAAGTGATTAGCTCGAAGCTCGAGTTCAACCTGCCCAAATGCCTGAATTGACCATCCCAAGCCCTGACGATAAGATACCGAGTAGAGCTGTGCGCATACCCTCCTGGACCTTCCGGTGATGGTTCCCTTTGTTTTGTTGGGCTTGTACACAGTTTTACAGAACCAGGTTTATAAGGTCCATGCCAATCAGCAACATCACGGTGCGCGGCGCTCGCCAGCACAATTTGAAAAACATTTCGGTAGAGATCCCGCGCAATACCCTTACGGTAATTACGGGACTCAGCGGTTCAGGCAAATCGTCTCTCGCTTTTGACACTATTTATGCCGAGGGCCAGCGCCGGTACGTAGAAACGCTTTCCGCATACGCGCGCCAGTTTCTCGATCAGATGGAGCGCCCAGACGTAGACTCGATCGATGGCCTTAGTCCGGCAATATCCATTGAGCAGAAGACTACCTCACGCAGCCCGCGCTCTACAGTCGGAACAATCACTGAGATTTACGATTATTTACGCCTGTTATACGCCTCAGTTGGCGTCCCGCATTGTCCCAAGTGTGGCAAACCCATCAGCCGCCAAACGTCTGACCAGATTGTGCAACGCGTGATGCAATTGAAAGCTGAAGACCGGGTCATGATCATGGCTCCTCTGGTTCGGGGGCGCAAAGGTGAGTTTAAAGAAGAACTGGCAAAACTGGCGCAACACGGCTTTGTCCGCGCCCGTATTGACGGCGAGCTGAGACATCTGGACGAAGAGCTGGACGAAATTCAGCTCGACAAGCGCAAGAACCACACCATTGAAGTTGTGATTGACCGTCTGCTGGTAAAGCCCGGCATTGAAAAGCGGCTGGAACAGTCCGTGGCTACTGCCATGAAGCTAGGTAAAGGGCTGGTGCAGGTTGCCGTAGTGAATGGCGAAGAGCATCTTTATTCGGCGCGCATGGCCTGCCCCGACTGCGGCATTAACATTCCCTCGCTGGAGCCGCGCTCATTTTCTTTTAACAGTGTGTATGGGGCATGTCCGGAGTGCAATGGTCTGGGCAGCAAATATGATTTTGATCCAGCTAAGATCATTGTTGATTGGTCCAAGCCGCTGCTGGATGGCGCACTTGGCCCCGGTTCAGGATCGTCTTATCTTCAGCGTATGGTCGATATTGTTGCCGCGGCCTATAAGCTCGATCTCTCAACTCCATTTGAAAAGTTTCCGGCAAAAATCCAGAACCTTCTGCTTTACGGGCCAGACGAAAAAGAAGCCCCGCGTCTTGGTTTTCGTGGCGTGCTGGGCTTCCTGAAGCAAAACCTGGAAGAATCGACTTCTGAAAGCTATCGCGAGTGGATGCTGAGCTACATGTCCGCCACGAGCTGCCCAGTCTGCCGGGGCAAGCGTCTGCGTCCGGAAAGCATTGGCGTAAAGGTGAATGGGTTTTCCATCTCAGACTTTACTGCGCTTTCGGTTTCACGCTCAGTAGATGTGGCCGCTAAAATAACGCTGACTGACCGCGAGCGGCTGATTGCGGGCCGTGTGCTGCATGAAATCACCGAGCGCCTCCAGTTTCTAGATGCCGTGGGACTGGGGTACATATCTCTGGATCGCTCAGCAGCTACGCTTTCCGGCGGAGAAGGCCAGCGCATACGGCTGGCGACGCAGATTGGATCAAAGCTCCGCGGAGTGCTGTATGTCCTCGATGAGCCTTCCATCGGCCTTCATCATCGCGATAACAACCGGCTTTTAGAGGCGCTGGAACACTTGCGTGATTTGGGTAACACTGTGCTGGTGGTGGAGCACGATGAAGAAACCATTCGCCGCGCCGACTATGTGATTGATCTTGGCCCCGGAGCGGGACTGCTGGGCGGAGGCGTGGTGGCTTCAGGCACTCCCACGCAGATCATGGATCAGGCTGGATCGCTCACAGGCCAATACATCTCTGGACAAAAGAATATTGCCGCACGATTTGCGCCGCGCGACACCAACGGCAAGGCTGTAACGGTCTTGGGCGCCAAAGCCAACAATCTACGTAGCGTTGATGTCACCTTTCCGCTGGGCGTGATCACCGTCGTGACTGGTGTCTCAGGCTCGGGAAAATCGACGCTGGTGAATGACATTCTTTATAAAGCGCTCGCCAAAGCGCTTTATCGCTCACGGGAAGAGCCTGGCTCGCACAAGGCAATTTCCGGCGCGGAGCACATTGATAAGGTCATCCGCATTGATCAATCGCCCATTGGCCGGACGCCCCGTTCGAACCCGGCGACTTATACCGGGGTGTTCACGCACATCCGCGACCTCTATGCCATGCTGCCGGAATCACGCGAACGCGGCTACAAAGCAGGACGCTTTTCATTCAACGTAACGGGCGGCCGTTGCGAGCACTGTCAGGGAGAGGGCGAGCGCCGCATCGAGATGAACTTTATGCCGGACGTTTATGTCCTGTGCGAGGTCTGCGGCGGACATCGTTATAACCATGAAACGCTGGCGGTGCGATTCAAGGGCAAATCGATTGCCGATCTGCTGGAAACATCTGTCGCGGACGCGCTGCCAATATTGGAAGACATTCCACAGATCCGCCAGAAGCTGCAAACGCTGGACGATGTTGGACTGGGCTACATCAAGCTCGGTCAATCCGCAGTGACCCTTTCCGGCGGTGAGGCCCAACGCATGAAGCTGGCCAAAGAGCTTTCCAAGCGCCAGACCGGGCGCACTCTTTATCTGCTGGACGAGCCGACGACCGGCCTGCATTTTGAAGATGTAAGCAAGCTTTTGGAAGTCATCCATCGGCTTACTGATTTGGGGAATTCGGTGGTCATCATTGAGCATAATCTTGATGTCATTCGCAATGCGGATTGGATCATTGATCTGGGACCGGAAGGCGGAGAAGATGGTGGGAGGGTTGTGGCGCAGGGAACACCGGATCAGGTTTCCAAAATTAAGAAATCTTATACGGGGCAGGCTTTGGCGGAATATCTAAGTCGATCCCGCAAGTGACTGATTAGGCGAGTGTTGTTGCGTTGCGTTCCAGATTCGTAACAAGGAATAAAAGTTATCTCCTGATGAATTTTAATAAAGTAAATTGCTTTCAACCTTCTCCTTATACCTGGGCACAATCGAGGGGTAGCGACTTTGGCTTTCTAATGCTCGAAACGCTACCCCTTTAGTCTTTTCCGTAAAAACCCGCATAGTGTTAAATTGGCTTAAGAACTAATCCTTCGTTCACATGCAGCCCTTCGATCCGATGTCGGAACCCGGCGCTTCCGCGCCCGAGCCTCTTTCGCCAGAGCCAATTGCTCCTCTGAAGATTGTTTTGGAGCCTGAGCCTCCGCCACCGCCGCCTATTGTGATTGAGCTGCCAAAAACAGAAGTGGATCTGCTGGACGCCCTGTTTATTCTTCTGGCGGTGATTGGGGCATCAATTGTTCTATTCATTGTTGCCACTGGTATTTATGCCGTAGCGCATCATGGGCAGTCTTTGAATCCCAAGGCAATGGAGACGAATGTCTTCTTCCTCCTGCCTGTGCAATTCGCTATCTATGCGGCCGTTCTTGGCTTCATGGCCCTTCTAATCTGGGCGCGGCACAGAAGGCCTTTGTTTGAAGCTCTTTACTGGAACAAGCCCGACAGCAAGCTGGCCACGTACGCGGTGTTTACCGGTGTTGGTTTGTCCGTGGTTTCTCTTCTCGGCGGTGCACTCTTAAATCGCTGGATACCCAAATCTCTCCCCATGGCTGAGTTTTTCAAGGACCGTCCGTCAGCACTGCTGTTGGCCGCATTTGCCGTCCTGGTTGCGCCCTTTATGGAAGAGCTGTTTTTTCGCGGAGTGCTTTACCCGGCCCTTGCGCGATGGACGGGCCCTGTAATTTCCGTATTGATAACCTCACTTGCCTTTACCGCCTTGCACGGATCTCAACTCGGATACTCCTGGGCCGCTCTGACGCCGATTTTTATTGTTGGTGCAACGCTCACTATCACTCGCGCTGTTAAAAAATCCCTGGCTACCTGCGTGCTTATTCACATGACATACAATTTTGTGCTCATGGTAGAGACGTATATCGCAAGCAATGGTTTCCGTGACATGAAGGGAATGTAGCTCGGGACCCGCCGCACTGATAAAGTAAATCTGACCATGTCTTCAACTTTTCGCGAACAGCTTCTCAATCTGCTGGCAACCAACTCCTTCCGTCTGGGTGAATTCACGCTCTCTTCCGGCGCCAAGAGTGACTACTACATTGATTGCCGCACCACCACGCTTCACGCGCACGGCGCGGAACTTACCGGACGGGTGTTTCTAGAGATGATCCAACAGCAGGGCTGGAATCCCCAAGCTGTGGGCGGGCTAACTATGGGAGCTGACCCTATCGTTGTTGCCACATCGGTCATCAGCTCACAGGCTGGCGCTCCGATCCATGGTTTTCTGGTGCGCAAGGCAGAAAAGGCGCATGGAATGGGACGTCGAGTAGAGGGCTTTCAGGAAAAAGGCGCACGCGTAGTGATTGTGGATGACGTCTGCACCACCGGAGGTTCGACAATCCAGGCCATTGAAGCGGCTCGCGAATTTGGCTTTAACATTACGGGTGTCGCGTGTCTGGTTGAAAGACTTGAAGCCAATGGACGTCCTGCAGTGGAGCAGGCCGCTGCGCCAGCGCCATTCATCTCAGTGTTTACGTCGAATGATGTGAAGGCCGTGCATCTGAAGCTGCGCTGATCGTGTACTGCAGCGCCATTGGCTGTGATCAATACTGCTTCGCGACTGATTTTGTGGTCGGCACCGGCACCTGCTCAACAATCCTTATCCCGAAGCCTTCCAAGGCCGCTACGCGCTTGGGATGATTGGTTAGCAGGCGGATGGAACGAATGTTCAGGCCGGAGAGGATTTGTGCTCCTACGCCGATGTCGCGCTGAGTTTTCCTCTGGTGCGCTGGGGCTGAGCGAGGCTCACGATGGAACGCGAGACGTTTCTCATCGTCCACATTGAAGCCTTTGGACGTCTGGTGCAGGTAGATCAGTGCGCCCGTTCCTTCGCGCGCAATCATCTCCAGCGACCGATCAAGCACCTGCTGGCAATCGCAAAGGGAGCCGCCAAAGACATCGCCCGCGAGGCAATGCGCATGCATGCGTACCAGCACGGGGCCGGTGGCGTGTTCCACATCGCCTTTTACCAGGGCAACGTGCGATTCGCCGTCGAGCTGATTTTCAAACGCAATCATCCTGAATTCGCCGTGCCGCGTGGGGAGCATGGCTTCGCCCACTCGAACCACATGACTCTCGGTCTCCATGCGGTAGCGAATTAGCTCAGCCACTGTGAGCATTTTCAGGTTGTGGGTTTTGCAGAATTCGGTCAGATCAGGCACGCGGGCCATGGTCCCATCTTCATTCATGATCTCGCAGATCACGCCTGCGGGAATCATGCCGGCCATACGTGCCAGATCGACTGAGGCTTCCGTTTGTCCCGCGCGGACCAGCACGCCGCCTTTGCGTGCAGCAAGAGGGAATACGTGCCCCGGACGGACGAGATCCGCCGCCCGACTTGCCGGATCAATGGCAACTTGAATCGTCCGTGCGCGATCGTGGGCTGAAATTCCGGTGGTAACGCCTTCGCGTGCTTCTACGCTTTCATAAAACGCCGTGCCGTAAGGGGAAGTGTTTTCCCGCGTCATGGGCCCGATGCGGAGATAGTCCAGGCGCTCAGGTGTCATGGCCAGGCAGATCAGGCCGCGCCCAAACTTGGCCATAAAGTTGATGGCCTCTGGCGTAATCTTTTCGGCGGCCATGGTAAGGTCGCCTTCATTTTCGCGGTCTTCGTCATCGATGACTACAATCATCCGCCCGGCGCGAATCTCTTCGATGGCCGTGGGGACGTCGGTAAATGCGTTGGACGATGACATGGCGCAATGAGCTCTGCACCAAATTCTAGCAAATCCTTCATTTCAATTTCTGCTGATTTGTCACGTAAATCATCGCCCGGAACGATGTCACTCTGGAGTTCTACCAGGACGACTTCTCCATTAGTGATCGGATGAAAATTACATCCTGGTAGAAATTGCCGGTCACACCCTTTATGCGGCGTTCGATCTTTGGATCGCCCGGGGCTAGTGCGAAAGCAAACCGTACACATCCAGTTGATTGCCAGTGCCCACATAGACTCGGCCATTGGCAATGGTTGGGGTAGTGAATTTGACTGCCGGACCGGCAGCATCGCGGCCATTTGCGGCCTGGCTGCTGTTGTAAAGTTCGGTGGCTATATTTGTCGCATCAGACGCGTGCAGGACGGCGGGTCCGTTCGTGCTCCATGCGTCCGTTTGCAGCTCCCAAACAATTCCGCCGCTGGTTCCGTTGGCTGAGATAGAGGGCGTGGCTCCGTGGTCGCCAAAAGTGGTGGATGCGGAGGCGGTGCGGGCAAGCGTACCGTTGTTGTATTGGAAGGCCTGCAGAGTCGAAGTTTGAGGATGGAAATATACCAATCCATTGAAATAGGCCGGTGTGCTGAAGATATTGTCAAATTGCGCGTTGCCAATATCAGGAATAGTTTGCACCACATTATCGCAAGATGTTGGCGGGGTGGAAGTGCCATCGCAAGCAGGATTGCTGGGAGGATTGAAGCCGCCCATGTGATCGCGGTCGAGCACAAACACGCGACCGTCTTTGCCTCCCCCAACCAGTTCGTGCGGATGAGCCGAAGCATTATCGGGCAGCACCATGGGGGCTCCGCTGCCCAGGTCCGCGTCGTTCGCGCGCAGAAAAGCCTCATTTGACGGTGTAAAGGAATCGAGCACGGAAAGATCGGCCGCATTCAATTTCAGGAATGTGTCATTAAAGCCCGGTGCCGGGTCCCCAAAATCAACTCCGGTCATCAAATACAAATTGCCCAGACCGTCCGTGGCAGGAGCACCCCCGCCCATCCAGAGTGCGCCACCGCCTCCGTTCGGCGTGGTATTCATTTTGTTTACCTGCTGCAGGGAAGCAGCGTTGTAACCCATCAGCCATCCATGTGGACAGCCTCCAAAAGCGATGAACACGATGCCATTGACTAAGGCAAGTCCCGGGCGTTGCAGGCAGGAATGTTCCAGCGTAACGCTGCCGTTCACGCTGTCAAAGCCCGTGCCGGGAACAGTGGCAGTTACCTGGGTCGGTCCGCCAAACTTTTCTGACCCATCATGGAGGTCCAAAGCATGGAGCTTGAAAACACCTCCCTGCGTCTCCGCCACAACGTACAACGTGTCAGTGGTGCCATCGATCACTGGTGTGCCGGTAATTCCTTTTTCTATGCTGACTCCTTCTACCGTCTTCGATGGAACGCTTGGGCCAAGATTTTTCTGCCAGAGAGCGTTTGGGCTAAGGCCGTCAGCGTCAAAGGCATAGACGGAATTGTGTTCAGTTGCTACGAACACCACGTTGTGCGTGCCGCCTGCAATATTGCTCAGGCTCGAGACAAACAGCGGCTCGGCATAGACCTGGCCGTCTACCGGATACGAGAATTGCTTGCCAAATGTTGAAACATTGACGTTGGAAGGATTCAGAATGGTTTCGTTCGCATTCAGGCCAGTGCGCTGGCCATCATTGTGATAGGTGAGCACAGCCACAGAACCGAAATCTGGCAAAACCACCGTTACCTGGGCGGTTGCGCTCAAAGTACTATTTGCCACGCTGATCGCGCTGACGGTGTGAGCGCCAGCCGCTGCAGGCGCTGTATAAAGACCTGTGTTGGAGATGGTGCCGGATGTGCTGCTGCCGCCCGCCTGTCCGTCCACAGACCAGGTTACAGGAACGAGAGAAGGATCTGTTGGCGTAATCGTAAATTGTTGTGACGCGCCCGCCGCAACGCGGGCTGCGGAGGGATTAATCGAAAGGCCAGCGGGAACAGTTACCTGGGCAGATGCGCTGCTCGTTGGGCTGTCTTTGCTGGTTGCCGTGACCGTGTGCGTCCCAGCAGTAGCTGGAGCAGTGTATAAGCCGTTCCCATCGATCGTTCCGACCGAGGCATTTCCTCCCGCGACGCCGTCCACGGACCAGGCCACTCCCGAATTTGGGATGGGAGTCACTGTGGCCGTGAATTGCTGCGTTGCTTTAGCGGCAACCGTCGCTGATCCTGGTGAAATACTCACGCTGAACGCTTCTGTCACAGTCACCTGAGCGCTGCCAGTCTTGCTTGAATCCGCCGCGCTTACAGCCGTTACTGTGTGATTGCCTGGCGCGGAGGGCGCTTTGTAATGTCCGGATGAGTCGATCGTGCCTGTGGTGCTGTTGCCGCCCGGTACATTGTCAACCATCCATGCCACACCGGTATTGGTGGTGCCAACCACTGTGGCCACAAAAGCGCTGAAGATGCTACCCGTGAAAACTGTTGCAGTAGCCGGCGAGACGGATACACTAACAGGCCCGTTGGAACCCGGTTTGTTGCTCTTGCCTAAGCCGCCACAATTGGCGACGAATGTGAGTAAAGCGAGTACTACGAGGAGAAGGAGAAACGATGCAACCGGGGCCCTGAACTGCTTCACAAGTGATACCTCATCCACCCACACGCATCAATGCAGCGCGCTTCAAGCGTGTTGATTAAAAATTAAAACTCGACTTCCAGGGGATTCAGTCGTCTGACTACTGTTGATGGAAACTGCTCAATTAGAGTTGCCATCCAAGCTGCTGCTGATTTGATTTCCTTGAGAAATTAACCTTACTCCTTTGGCTATTGGACAGTTAAAAGAACTCAAAGATGAGTTTCTTTCTGGATGCCTTCGGGCCTACAGAACGCTCACAACCCTGGGACCTACTGGCGGGGTCACAGGCAAGGGCTTACAATTCCCTTATGGCAAAGTCTCCGTCTGAACCCTTTGAAGTTGGCTGCCCTTGCTGCAACGCGGTGCTGAAAGTCGATCCTGAAACCAAGGCGGTGCTCTCGCACGTGGCAGCGGTGAAGCCCAAGATGTTCAATGATTTTGAGGCTGCCGCCAGGGCCATGCGTGAGCAGGAAGGCCGCAAGGAATCCATTTTCCGCCAGGCCGTGGACGCGCAGAAAAACAATGCCAGCCTGCTGGAAAAGAAATTTCAGGAAGCTGTAAAAAAGGCCAAAGAGACACCCGATGAAGGCCGTCCGCTACGCGACTTTGACCTGGATTAGCTGACCGCTTTGCCCGCCAAACTTCTACTGCTCGGACATCGCGGCGCCCGGCTATACGCGCCGGAAAACACCGTCCCAGCTTTCAATCTCTCGCTCGATCATGGCGCCGATGGTTTTGAGTTCGATGTCCGCTGCACGCGCAGCAAGGAGTCGATCGTTTGTCATGACAGAAAATTTAACCGCATAGCTGTGCGTACGCGCACGCTGGAGCAGATCCACGCAAAATGTTCTGTGGACGGCAAGCCGCCCTGCCTGGAAGACGTGCTTGAACTCTATTCGCGCAAGGCCTTTCTCAATATTGAAGTGAAGGTGCGCGGCATGGAGCGGGTGGTTTTTGAGGCCGTCAAACGCTTTCCTCCACAGCGCGGATACTTTATCTCGTCATTCCTGCCCAGCGTTGTGCGCAAGCTGCATGCCCTGGATCGTTCGCTGGTTTTGGGAGCGATCTCCAAATCTTATTGGCACCTGCGCCGGTGGAAGTCGCTGCCGGTAAGCTATGTGGTGCCTCACTTTGGGTTGCTAACTCCCAAATTGGTGAATGAACTCCACTCAGCCGGCAAGACTGTGATCACCTGGACCGTCAATGATCCAGATAAAATGTTGCAAGCCGCTGCAATGGGTGTGGACGGAATCATTTCTGATGATACGAAGCTGCTGGTGGAAACTTTAAGAAAAAAATCCCGCGCTAACGTGTCCCATCAGCCATGATGAATTAGCGCGAGCCTGAATACGCCGAGCCGCTGCTGGAAGGCAGAAGAATCCGAAGATAGGCCACAATACATAAGCGGTTTGGAACGAAGCGACATTTTCGCAGACTAAAGGCAGCAAGGCCGACTTGCGCGCCGAGCTGCCGCTTGCAGGGCGGAAGAAATTTTCCAGATCAGGAATGTCTAAGCGGTTTGGAGCGAAGCGACAGAAAAATGGCCTTCTGCCGGGCTAGGCAGAAGGCCGAGTCACCTCAATGGATACAACTAAGCAGCAGGCTTAAGAGCAGGCGCAGCTGCAGGCTCAACAAACTGTTCCGTCTCCGTGGAGCCTTCCATCGCGGTGATGGAAGACTGGCCACTGGCAATCGTCTGTGCAACTTCGTCAAAATATTCGGTGCCAACAAATCGCTGGTGCCGCACCGCGGTATAACCTCTTTCCGCGCTCTTGAATTCTTTTTCCTGGAGCCGCGAATATGCCGTCATGCCCTCCCGAGCGTAGCCGTGCGCAAGTTCAAACATGCTGTAATTCAGCGCGTGGAAGCCGGCCAGCGTGACAAACTGGAATTTGTATCCCATGGCAGCAAGCTCAATCTGGAATTTTGCAATGGTGGCCTCATCCAGCTTCTTCTTCCAGTGGAAGGAAGGTGAGCAGTTGTACGCCAGCAGCTTGCCGGGGAATTTCTCATGGATGGCTTCAGCAAAGCGCCGCGCTTCTTCAATGTTCGGTTCTGAAGTTTCGCACCAGATCATGTCAGCATAAGGGGCATAGATCAGGCCGCGGGCAATCGCCGCATCGATTCCACCTTTAAAGCCGAGATAACCTTCCGGTGTGCGCTCGCCGGTCAGGAATTCCACATCGCGCAGGTCGCTGTCTGAAGTGATAAGTTTTGCGCCGTTCGCGTCTGTACGGGCGATCAGGATTGTGGGTACGCCCTGGATGTCCGCCGCCAGCCGCGCGGCGACCAGTTTCTGTACAAACTCCTGCGCGGGAACCAGAACTTTTCCGCCCATATGACCGCATTTCTTCGCGGAAGCAAGCTGGTCTTCAAAGTGGACCGCTGCCGCGCCCGCTTCGATCATCGACTTCATGAGCTCAAACGCATTCAGGTTGCCGCCGAAACCGGCTTCTGCGTCAGCCACGATCGGAGCAAACCAATACATACCATTTTTGCCTTCCGCGTGATGCATCTGGTCAGCGCGCAGGAAAGCATTGTTGATTTCCTTCACCACATTGGGAACGCTGTTGCAGGGATAAAGGCTCTGGTCGGGATACATCTGCCCAGCAAGATTCGCGTCGCCTGCCACCTGCCAGCCGCTCAGGTAAATGGCTTTCAGTCCGGCCAGCACCTGCTGTACGGCTTGGTTGCCCGTCATCGCGCCGAGTGCTTTTACATACGGCTCAGTGTGGAGCATGTCCCAGAGTCGCAGCGATCCCAGGCAAGCCAGCGTGTGCTCAATTTGTACGGTTCCGCGTAGTCGAACTACGTCTTTGGCCGAGTAAGGCCGTTCAATTCCCGTCCAGCGGGGATCCTGTATCCATCTTTCCTGCAAGCGTTGTTCCGGGGTCTGTCTCACGGTAAAGCCTCCATATATCTCTGTCTATGATTGCGGGGCAAAAAAGACTTTTCTTTCCGCCGCCCCCATTAGATGCGCCCGCAGTTGGGGGTTGCAAACCAAGTCGTCCGAATCGGACGACTTGGACAAAAAAGTGCTATCATTCTCAACACTGTGGCCACAGTCGGGCTCAAAACCAGAAAGAATCCTGGCGTTCCGCGCCAGCTTCTCCATGAATTGCGCTACAACCTTGCGATGCGCCACGTTTCCAGCGGTATTGAATTGCTCAACCGCCATGAGCATCTTTTTGCGTCTGTTGGTCCGGACCAGCCGAATTCGGCCGCCTTTGTAGGCTGCCTGGCGCAGTGGGTCGATATCGGCTTTGGAGAGCCGAACCTGATTCAGCAAATGCTGACGCGCTTTCCCAAAGAAACACGCGCCCGCCTCTCTGTAAACGACTATCTTCAATTGCGAATGGCTGAAGGTTTGCTTGCGCTGCTGCGCGACAATCCTGACGAAGCGTTGCGCCAGTTCGATCTCGTCCTTTCCATGCAGGATGAAATTGAAGACAAAGAAGTGGTTGCGATTGCGCACTTCTGGAACGCTCGCTGCCATCGCAAGAAGGGCGAGTATGATGAGGCGCTGAAGCGTGCTGGCGTCGGACGTGAACTGGCGCAGGTGCTGGGTTTCCCTAACATGGCCGCTGTCATGCGTGTCCTGGAGAGCTGGTTGCTGTTCCAGAAAGGGCAGTTCCGCGAAGCATCACGCATTCTGGATCAGGCCGAAACCGCGCTGCGCAATAGCGACGACCACATCACCCTAGGCAATATTTATTCCGCCCATGGCCGCATGGTGCGTCGGCAGGGACATTATCAGGAAGCCCTTAAATTCTTTTCCCGCGCCATTGAGCATTTTCAGAAGACGAACCCGCAGCACAGAAATCTGGCTAGGACGCTCACGAACATCGCGTATGTGCAGAGACTGGTGGCGGTCCAGATGGGCAAGCAGATTGATGCGGAAAGAGAACGCCGCCAGGGCGCCAAGACCGTTGCCACGCGCGACCAGAAACAGACACAGTTGCGACAACATGAGGAACTGCGCAGCAAAGCTTTTGCCAACCTTGACCTGGCCGAAAATATTTATCGCCATCATGACCATCATCATGGAATTGGCAGCGTACTGGAAAATCGCGGGCTGCTCTATCTGGATGTAGGCGACCTTGATAATGCCAGCGTCCAGGCGGCGCAGGCATTTGAGCTGGGCAAACAGGTCAATGATTCAATCTTGATGGCCCGTGCGCGGCTTCTTCAATGCGAAGTGGAAAACGGGAAGCTGGAAGAAGAGATTGAAGGCAGCACGCACACATGGGAACATGCGCGGGCCGCACGCGACTATGCGCGTGAAGCGGTGGAAGCGGCCAAGCACACGCAGAACCATCGTCTGCTGGCGCGGGCTTACATATGGCGCGGCCTCACAGCCTGCCATCCTGCGATCCATGACACGGAGGATGCCAAACGCTGTTGCGAACTGGCCAGCTCATTTTTGAAAGCGGTCGACTACGACGATCTCTGGGAAGAGCTTCAGCTACTGAAACAGAAAGTCATGCCTAAAGGCAGTATCGATCCTCTGCTGCGCGCGTGGTCGCAGGGGATCACTGGGGAAGAGACCTTCCAGGAATTGACTGAACAGTTTGCCGAAATTGTAATTCCCAAGGTCTGGGAAAAAGAGGACAAGAAGGTTGCACGAGTAGCCAAGCGCCTTTCTGTATCGCCCAAAAAGGTGCGGCGGATTCTGGCCCGGGCAGGGAAGCGGAAGAAATAGATTTCGGTCATGCATCTTTCTCAGAAACTAAGTTCGCGCCGCACTCAAGTAGACTATGTGATTGCACCGATCCAGGCGAGAAAGAAGAACCTCCTGAGCTTGACCGTGTGGACATGGCCTGAGCTTAAGCAGAGGGTCGCAAAGGACATGATCTGTGCTGATGAACTACTTCGCGCGTGAATTGCCGGCGAGGTAGCGCTATGATGAATTCGAATCCGACACAATGAGCAAAGTGTGTTTGTTGCATGGCGTCTGTTGCCCCAGGGCGGCGCGGTTAACATCCTTTGAAAACTGAATAATTGGAGCGGAAGCGCGAATAAGTTAGAAGACTTGCGCCTGATGACACGGATAACACTGATTCAAACCGTAAGGGATTGGGACATCGCATCGTCGGCAACCCACCCCTAAATTTCTGAACTCTACGCCAAAATGGGGACTGATCGCTGAACTCTACGCCAATCTGGGATGACTTGGAATGCACCCCTCTCAAGCCTACGCCAGTCTGGGATGGGTGGGGGAGGGTAGGGCAGGAGATCTGGATAATCGGCTAAGATTCGGGAACAATCGTGTTCAGTTCTGCAATTGTTTAGGCGATCACATCTCGCGTCCGGATTCATACTTCAGGCGGGCTTAGCCAGCGGGCTCCATCACAATAGGCATGGTCGGCGTCTGGCTTCCGCCGGGGGGCTCAATGGTTACAGCAAAGCCCTTGGCGGCGATGCCTGACGACATTTTGTGGAACATCATGCCGTTGCCTTTGCTATCCGGCTTAAACCAGCCTGCAGACATGGGTGCGCTGCCATCGGCTGGAAGCAGCCAGATCTGGTAGATCTTGTTATCAGGCAAAGGCGTAACATTGCTGGCCATCAACAGTAGCGATCCTTGCTGCTTGGAATAAACGGTCTTGATCTGTGGCTGAGGCGGTGTTTTCTTGCTGACCAGAGTAAGCGGCCATGCGTCCGGAGCGTGCAACAGGTCACGGACCATTTTGGCTTCTGCAAGCTCGGCATTCTTTTGGGTTAGCTCATTCTGCAACTGTTCCATCTGCGCGTGCGTGTGCCTGAGTGTGCGCCGGGTATTGCGAAGATCACGCCACAACAGAATGCTGAAGACGGCCAGCAGGAGCATGACCAACGTGGGAGCTAAATTAAACCAGTGTGGACGCAAACGGCCAACCGCATAGCGCTGTGGATTAGTTCTTTCCACGCGCGGCTCCGCAGCAATGGCGCTGAGCAACCGTTCACGCGACCTTGCAGCAGGCTGCGGCCCGGTGGCAGAGAGCGCAAGCAATGCCGTGTCGGCGCGCAACGCTTCCAGTTCGCGACGGCACTCGCCACACGTGCCCAGATGGGCTTGCAGCGCCGCGAGCTCCTGCGGATCATCGAGCGCGCCCATGGCGTACAGCGCCAGCGCCTCAGCGAATTGTGGATGCGGGTTCATGCCAATACTTTTCTCAAGGCCAGCAGGCCGGTACGGATGCGCGTCTTGATGGTTCCCAGCGGGTCGCCGGTTTTGCGGGCGATCTCTGAGTGCGTCATGCCCTCAAAAAATGCCATTTCCAGTGCTTTGCGCTGGTCTTGCGGCAGCCCGCCCAGAACGACACGGATTTTATCAACCACAAGTTTCTGGGAAGCTTCATCTTCCAGATTGGTTCCGGTAGAAATGGGCAATTCATTGATATCGTCTTCAGGAGGACGTTTTCGCAAGAGGTCGATAGCGCGGTTGCGCGCGATTACAGCTAACCACGGCGCGAGGCGTCCGCGGTCAGCATTAAAAGCCTGCGGACTGCGCCACAACTGGAGAAACACTTCCTGTACTACGTCCTCAGCGGCTGTGGTACTGGCGAGCACACGCAAGGCGACGCCATACACTACTCCGGCATAGCGGTCATAAAGCTCGGCCATGGCGCTTTGGTCCCCCGCGCGAATGCGGGCGATCAAGGCCGCGTCGTCCTGATGGTTTGGCGCTTGCGTGCCGCTCACGCGCATTCTCTCGCTTTCATAGGAGTACGAAATCTGAAGCTGTTTGGATTGCATTTGGGCCCGGCACGTAGCAGTTGAGCCCGCAACCCAATCGTAACAAATCTGTTTTTGCACGGCGAGGGTTGGACGGTGAGAGTAGAGAAGCATCTGGGTTTCAGGTCTTACTAATGCGTTCCAGCTGGGCAAAAGCGATTGTGCTGTCTGAAGCGAGCTGACCACGAAAGATGTTACTATCCTTCGCATGCGCACAAGAACCACAGTAATTTTATTGGCTCTTTTTTCGTTTTGCTCAATCGCGGTTTTCGCCGACTCCGCCGATTTTACCGTGAAGAAAGTTGGGGAAGGCGTTTATGCGGCCATTGGCTCTGACGGCGGAAAAGCCGGCAGCAATGCCGGATTTATTGTCGGTAGCAATGGCGTGGTGGTGGTGGATACGTTTGAAGAAATCGCACCGGCGAAGGACTTGCTAGCGGAGATCCGTAAGATCACAAGCCTGCCGATTCGATTTGTGGTGAATACGCATTACCACCTGGACCATACCGGCGGAAACGCCGTGTTTGCCCAGGCGGGTGCCACGATCCTGGCGCAACGCAACCTGCGTGGCTGGCTGCGGACGGAGAATCTGAAGTTTTTTGGCCCGAATCCCAAGCCGGAACAAAAAGCCATGGTGGAAGCGCTGGTGCTGCCGGACGAAACTTATAGCGATGCGGTTGATATTTATCTAGGCGCGCGGCAGATTCAAGTCCGCTACATGCTGGGCCATACCGGCGGCGACTCCGTTGTGACAGTGCCGGATGCCGATGTGGTCTTTGCCGGCGACCTGGTATGGCAAAAGCATGTGCCCAACTTGATCGACGCCACCACGAGCGATTGGGTGAGAACTTTGGAGAAGTTGCTGGCCGATCATCCTGCGGCAACGTTTGTTTCCGGGCATGGCGATGTTGCCACCGTGGCCGATGTTCGCGACTTCCATGACTATCTTGTGACGCTACGCGATGCGATTACCAAAGCCCAAGCGGCAGGGAAGACCGACCAGGCGCTTGTGGATGCGGTGCTGCCGGAGTTGCAGGAAAAGTATGGAAAAGATTGCCCGGCTCCATCAGCAGACAAGAAACCATCGGCTCCAACCGCCAGTTGCTGGGGATTTTTCAACGCATTTTCCAAGCGCAACATCATGCAGACTGCGGCGGAATTGGCGGGAACAAAGAAAGTTCCTGCGCCATTGGCGGATGCTGATAAAAGTGCGGCGGGAAAATAGCGCTAGCGCGTTTGCGGAAATAGCGTGTAGAAGTTTTGCGTCGTCTGCTGCCCGATTTCTTCTTTGCTCATTCCGCGCAATTGCGCAATCGATTCTGCTGTATTGATCACAAAGCTGGGCTCATTGCGTTTTCCGCGATGCGGCACCGGCGCGAGATAGGGCGAGTCTGTTTCAATCAGCATACGGTTGAGCGGGACTTGCTTTGCTGCTTCGCGAATGTTTTCCGCCTTGGGAAAGCTAACGTTGCCGGCAAAAGAAATGTAGAAGCCGATATCCAGCGCCGACTGCGCGTGCTTCCATTCGCCGGTAAAGCAGTGCAGAATTCCCGGAAGGCCGCTGGGCGCCCAGTGGTCGCGAAGCATTTGCAAAGTGTCGTCCCACGCATTCTCACTGTTGTTGCTGGGGCGGCAATGAACGATGATTGGCAACCTGGTTGCTGCGGCTAGTTCCATTTGGCCGCGGAAGACATCCTTCTGCACGTCGCGCGGTGAGTGATCGTAAAAATAGTCCAGGCCGATTTCGCCCCAGGCAATCAGTTTCGGATGTTTGGCCAGGCGCTCCATCTCGGCATAATCGGCATCCGTCGCTACGCTGGCTTCATGCGGATGCAATCCCGTGCTGGCAAAGATCCAGTCATGCTGCTCGGCAATTTTCAGCGCGCAATCGTATGTGCCGGGACCGGTTCCGCTGCCGATGGCCAGAATGCGCTGCACGCCGGCTTCCCGCGCGCGTGTGAGCATCTCTGCGCGATCGGAATCGAATTTGTGGCCTTCAAGATGGGCGTGGGAATCGATGTACATCAGCTTTTCAGAAATGACATCATCCATGATGCCACACAACTTCAGGAATATTTGATGAGTACGACGATGAAATCCACAAAGATGTGGGCAATTATCACTGGCATGAGCCGCCGGGTCCCCGCGTAATAGAGGGCGAACACGGACAATCCGCAGCCGACGATGATTGCTCCAGGCACGCCATAATAGAGATGATAACTGGTTTGTATACCCAAGCTCACTATCACGGCAAACAGAGGCGATTTGCGAAATGCAATCAGTTCCGTCATTAGAAAGCCCCGCACGATCATCTCTTCATAGAAACCATTTACGATTAAATGCGGCAGCACGAGCCATAATGAAATACTTGCGTAGCTGGTTGGATCGGATATCTTGAGAGGATGAGACGTTATCAGCAGGCAAAGCTTGTTCATGACCAAACCCGCGCTTGCAAATGCGAGAACGGCGGCAACAGTCAGCCATCCCGCTTTCCGCAGGTCCGTCCAATGAAAGCTGAAACCGAGATCGCCCAGACCTCTGCCCTGGCGCTTCAAGAGGACGAACATGAGCACAAGCGGCCACAATTCATCAATTGATCCAAAAACCAGCGTTGCACCGGACATGCTGATCGAGACGGGATGAAACGCCACATATATGCTGCCCAGGATGGATGTGGCATACGCCATGAACAGCACTAGGCCAAGATCGATCCAGCGATGAGCCCGGCTTACGGGGGGAACTTGAGGTTGGAGAGCGGCTTCAACTCCAGATTGCGTACCTGTGGAAGTCATGCAGCGACATTCTTATCATTCAAACTTTCGAAAGGCAATCGTGAAATCGCGCTAAACTTCTCCGCCAAATCTTTAGAGAATCTGATGTAGAGACGCGGCATGCTAGGTCCCCATAGCAGAGATTCGCGAAAAGAGCTTTCAGCGTTATGAACAGGATGACCGCGGCAGACTTGGAGGCCCGGCAAGCGTGGTCACTTCAGTTTCGCCCCGATCGGCACATCTTCCAGAAATCCTGCCAGCACCGGCTTGCCATCTTCTCCGACGGAAGCAGCCACAATCATGCCATTGGATTCCAGTCCGCGCAGCTTGCGCGGCTGAAGATTGGCTACAATCACTACTTTGCGTCCAATGAGGTCTTCAGGCTTGTAAGCCAGCGCAATTCCGGCAACGAGCTGACGCACTTCCGTTCCTATATCGACTTCCAGCCGCAATAATTTGTCCGCACCCTTCACTTTTTCTGCCGCCTTTACCTGGCCGACGCGAAGCTCCACTTTCATAAAATCATCGATAGAAATTTTCCCATCGGCGGGAGCCGCAGCAGCACTTGGCATCGCCGCCTTGGGAGCAGGTGAAGCCTCGGTCGGGCCATGAGCAGCTTGTGTTGCGGGCTGTCCTGCACGTGCGCCTTCTCCTGCGGGAGCGGGAGTTGCAGCGTCGGCGGTTGTTGATAATGAACTGCTGGAGGCAGCCTGAGCTGCGCGCTCCTGTTCCATCTGTTGCATCCTCTCGATTGAAGTTTTGTCAGCGCGCGGGAACACTGGTGCTACCTTGCCAAGCTTGCCGCCCAGCGGAAGCTGAGCCCATTTAAGATCGCGAAGGTTGAACTTGCTGATCTCACCCAGGCCAAGCTGTGCCCAGATTTTTGCCGTAGATTCCGGCAACACCGGATGCGCCAGCGCGGTGACGATGCGCAACGCCTCCGCCGCCGTATAAAGAATCGTCGCTAGGCGCGACTTGTTCTCCTCGCCCTCTTTTTCAGCGACAATCCAAGGCTCTTCATCCACAAGGTATTTGTTGACCGCGCCAATCAATGACCACGCCGATTCCAGCGCTCTGGAAAACTGATAATCATCAAACAATTCTCCGAACTCACGGATCACCGCCTGCGCGTGCTCTTTGATCACGTCATCCGTGGCCTTGCGCGCCACCGTAGGCGAGGGATAGGGAACTGAACCGTTAAAGTAACGGTTGATCATGGTTAAAGTCCGGCTTGAAAGATTCCCCAGGTCGTTCGCCAAGTCGGAGTTGTAACGCTGCACCAGCGCGTCAAAGCTAAATGAGCCGTCCTGACCAAAGACAACTTCACGCAGCAGGAAATAACGCAGCGCATCATTGCCTATTACGTCGATCACGGTTTCCGCGCGCACAATGTTGCCGCGCGACTTTGACATTTTGCTTTCTTCAAACAGCAGCCATCCATGCGCGACGACTGACGTAGGCAATGGCAGCCCGGCAGCGAGCAAAAATGCAGGCCAGTAAACGCAGTGGAACCGGATGATCTCCTTGCCGATCATGTGCACGTCAGCCGGCCAGTAACGCTCAAACTTTTTCTGCTCCGCTTCGTTTTTCGATCCCAATCCAACAGCAGTGCAGTAATTGCTCAGCGCGTCCAGCCACACATACATTACATGCCTGGGATCGCCGGGTACGGGGATGCCCCACTTGAATGTGCTTCGGCTGACGGAAAGATCACGCAAGCCGCTCTTCACAAAAGCAATAACTTCATTGCGACGCGTTTCAGGACGGATAAATCCGGGATTTTGTTGATAGTGCGCCAGCAACTGGTCGGCGAAAGCGGAAAGCTTAAAGTAATAGTTCTCTTCGCTCACGGTCTCCGTGGGTCGTCCGCATTCAGGGCAGGGAGCGCCGGGTCCGACGGAATCTACATACAGCTCATCAAAGACGCAATATTGGCCTGTGTAAGTACCCTTGTAGATATAGCCATTTTCCTGGATACGCTTCCACAACTCCTGTGCCCCGGCTTTGTGGCGCGGCTCAGTGGTGCGTATGAAATCGTCATTGGAGATGTTCATCTTCTCAAAGAGCGACCGGAAGAGATCGGAAACTTCATCGGCGAACTGCTTGGGCGTTTTGCCCGCGGCCACGGCGGAGCGCTCAATCTTCTGGCCGTGCTCGTCCGTCCCTGTTAGGAAGTAGGTGTCAAAGCCCAGCATGCGCTTGCGGCGCGCAATGGCATCACACACCAGTGTGGTATATGCATGCCCAATGTGCGGGCGTGCGTTCACGTAATAAATGGGCGTCGTTATGTAAAATTTCTGGCTGCCCTTATCCATTGGTATTTTCCAGATAGACCTTGATTGCTTCCTGCATGACGGTTTTCAATGGCACTTTCTTTTCAGTGGCGATCTGCCGGCAATCTTCATATTCGGGGGCATAGTTGCTGATACTGCCATTCAGGTTGGCCAGCTTCATGCGAACATTACCCCACTTGGTGCTTACGCTTACGTGGCGACGCGTAAGAGCGGCGCGGCTTTCACGCCGCATTCTTACGCCCAGCGTGGTGGTTTCTGCCAAAATGAATTTCGTGAGCCGCTGGCTGTCTTCCGTGCGACAGAGCACCGTCAGCAGCATGCCGGGACGGCTCTTCTTCATCTGTACAGGAGTGCCAAAAGCGTCCAGCGCGCCGTTTTGCAATGCCTGTTCCATCGCATAGCCGAAGACCTGCGGCGTCATGTCATCGACATTGGCCTCGAGGACGGTAATTTCTTCCACGGGGAACGGTGAGTCATGCTGCTCAGCCGCGGTTTCTCCGATGGTCAGCCGCAAGACGTTGGGAGAATTCTTGAAGTTGCGCGTGCCCGCACCATAGCCAATCTTCTCCGTCTTCATGGCAGGGAACTGTGAAAAGCGCGACGCCAGCACGCTTACGATGGCAGCACCCGTGGGCGTGACCAGTTCTTTCTGAATTTCTGCGGAATAGACCGGAGCATTCTTCAGTAACTCGAGTGTTGCAGGCGCAGGGATGGGAAACGCGCCGTGCGCGCAAATTACTGTTCCGCCACCGACGTTCAACGGAGAGCACACCCATTCATCCACGCCCAGCGCCTCTGCGCCAACTGAGGCGCAAACGATATCGACAATGGCGTCGATCGCGCCGACCTCATGGAAATGGATCTTTTCGATATCGGTATTGTGCACCTTGGCTTCCGCCGCGCCCAGTGCTTCAAAAATCTTGACGGCCCGATCTTTTGCCGACTGGCTAATCTTGGCGGCGTGAATGATCTCGCGGATTTCCTTTAACCCGCGATGAGAGTGCGTGTGCTTTGATCCATGGTCATGTGGCACCGCCGTCCCCGGCGGTGTCTGTGAATGCGAGTGCTCACCATGCTCATTTGCGTGGCTGTGTGGTTCCGCGTCGCCATGAGAGTGTTCGTGATCATGGCTGTGGGAGGAGGCATGGGAATGCGAATGTTCCTTTGCATGACCATGCGAATGTGTCCCAGGCGGAGATTTTGCCGGACTGAATGCTGATTGCTGAGTGCTGAATGCTTCTGGGCTGACTGCTGACTGCTGAGTGCTGAGTGCTTTTTCCCAGAACTCTTCCCTCGGCAGCTCTTTTTCTCCGGCGGCAATCACATCAAGCTTGGTGGCGCTGATGCCGCTGCGGTCAACTCGGGAAATTTCCAGCCGCGCGTCCACACCCAGGGCCTCCACCGTCCGGATTAGGACCTCAGGCGGAACTCCGGCATCCAGCAGGGCGCCAAGAAACATGTCGCCACTGATCCCGGAAAAGCACTCTAGGTAGGCAATACGCATAAAAGCAATGATTGAGCAGTACTTAAGGCTGGCGCCTGCAAAGAAGGCGCAAACATTCATCATAGGTTTAGCCGTGAGCGGCGTCAAACTAGCGCAAGACGAGTTCAGTAGGATCAATGTGCGTGCTGGAGCACATGGTTGTGTTTCATGAGGCTCCGGTACACAATGGACGCGTGAGTCCGAACAAGCACCGGATCACCGACTACCTGCGGCCCAAAACGCTGGCGATGTTGCTGCTCGGGTTTTCTTCAGGCCTTCCCTTTCTCCTGGTGGGCAATACATTCGGCTTCTGGCTGCGCGATGAACACACCTCCCTGACGGCCATCGGGTTTCTTTCCTGGGTGGGCATTGCCTATTCGCTGAAGTTTCTGTGGGCGCCCGTAATGGATCGCGTGGATTTGCCGCTATTCAAACGGCTGGGACATCGGCGCGGATGGATGATGTTCTCGCAAATTTTCGTCGGCTTAGCGCTCGCCGCGATGGGCGGGACTGGCACGAAAGCCGGGCTCGGCCGGCTCGGAGCTCTTGCGCTTGTCGTGGCGTTTGCCTCATCCACACAAGATATCGTGGTCGACGCTTGGCGAATTGAATCCGCAGACGATGGTGATGAGCAAGGCCTTCTCGCCTCTGCTTATCAGTTCAGCTATCGGCTGGCGCTCCTTGCTACAGATTCCCTGATCCTCATCCTGGCAGCGAGCGTGGGCTGGCGCATGTCTTACGGTATTTACGGCGCGGCGATGGGAATTGGAATCATCGCGACCTGGTTTGCCAGAGAACCGGATCGCGCGGATGCGGTGATGGATGCAAAAGAGCATGATGCGCCGATTTGGTCGTGGCGCGGCTTCCTGGACGCTGTGGTGGGACCGTTCATCGCTTTTTTTCGCGCACATGGCTGGCTCGCGTTCGTGATGTTGGCGGCAATCAGTCTCTACCGCGTGCCGGACTTCATCATGGGACCCATGGCGAACCCCTACTATCACGACGTCGGCTTTTCCAAGGCAACCGTAGGAGCGGTGCGCGGGTCAATTGGACTCATCGCGACGTTTGCAGGCATTGCAGCCGGCGGATTCTGTTCGCTGAAGCTTGGCTACATGCGCGCGCTCATCATCGGGGGCGTATTGCAGTCTGCCGCGATTGCCGCGTATGCGACTCTCGCCTTTGCGGGCACCACAGTTCCTCTCTTTGCGCTGATCATGGCGGGTGATAACTTCGGCATCAGCTTTGCCGGCGTTGCGCTTGTAGCATACATGTCAAGTCTCACCAACATTGGATACACCGCCACGCAATATGCGCTGTTGAGTTCAACTTATGCGTGGCTGGGAAAGATCTTGAAAGGATTTTCAGGCGCTGAGGTTGAAAGCTTGAGCGCCACGCACGGCCTTATTCATGCCTACGGCATTTTCTTTATCGCTTGCGGACTGACCGGCGTGCCTGCCGTCCTTCTTTTTGCGGCCTTGGATTATTGGCACCGGAAACAACCGGTTGCAACGATGGTGCAATCGAACTCATAACAACCATTTTTATCGCAAACGCCGTGGCGACGAAGTTCGCGTAACATCCCGACTACAGTCATTGGATTGCCATGAAAATTGAGAAACGGAAAACAGCGCCATAGTTTTTCAATTTTGCCTCGAAAGACGTTCTTTTTTGCTTTGTTATAATCACCTTTTCTGTCAGCAACTTACGGCCTGAATTGGCCCCAACCGCTGAACATCCAGGCAAAGGCAAACACTTGTACCTGCAACTACAGCAGCAGCTTATCCAACGCGTTCGCGACGTTCTTAAGGGGCAATATGATGTTGAGCTGCCCCGGATCGTTGTGGATCAACCGCCGAACGTCGGCTTGGGCGAGTACGCGCTGCCGCTGAGTTTTGAACTGGCCAAGAAGCTGCGGAAGCCGCCGCGCAAGATCGCGGAAGAAGTTGTTGCCGGGCTGGGGCAGGTGCCGGGATTTGAAAAATTTGAAGTTGCGGGCGCGGGTTACATCAACGCGCGCATCAACCGAGAAGAGGCAGCGCGACTGCTGCTAGACAACAAGGCGACGCAATCCGGATCGGCGAGCGGTAAAAAGATTCTCGTCGAGCACACCAGCATCAATCCCAACAAAGCGGCCCACATCGGCCATCTGCGCAATGCCATTCTGGGCGACACGTTTGTCCGCCTGCTTCAGGCTGCGGGCGCGCATGTGGATGTGCAGAACTATATTGACAACACCGGAGTCCAGGTGGCGGATGTGGTCGTGGGCTTTCTGTATCTGGAGAAGAAAGGGAAGAGCGAGATTGAGGCGCTCATCGCTGCACCTCCCAACGGCAAGCCGTTCGATTATTTCTGCTGGGACCTCTATGCGCGCGTTTCGCAGTGGTATGAAGAGAGCAAGGAGAACCTGAAGCTTCGACTGCAAACGCTGCATGACATTGAGCATGGCGGCAATGAGCCGGCCGCAATCGCCAGACTCATCTCGGACGCCATTATTCGCCGCCATTTGGAAACCATGGAGCGGCTGGACATTGAGTACGACTTTCTGCCCCAGGAAAGCGAAATTCTCCATCTGCATTTCTGGGAATCGGCATTTGAGCAGTTAAAGCAGAAGCGCGTTCTTTACTTTGAGACTGAAGGCAAGAACAAAGGCTGCTGGGTGATGAAACGCGCGGTCTCTTCGCAAGCTGCCAAATGGCAAGTTGCCGCCGAGAGCAATGAAGCTCCTGAAGCCAAAGAAATCAAAGAAGGTCCGGACGAAGACGCCAAAGTGATTGTGCGCTCCAACGGCACGGTGACTTACGTCGGCAAGGATATTGCTTACCATCTATGGAAATTCGGTTTGCTGGGGCGCGACTTCGGCTACCAGCGTTTCTTTCGCTATCCGAATGGCCGGCAGGTCTGGATCTCCGCGGAGTCCGGCGAAAAAGACCATCCGCATTTTGGCGGCGTAAATGCGATTTATAACGTCATCGACTCACGCCAGGCCGATCCACAGAACAACGTGATTGAAGCAATTCGCGGCCTTGGCTACACCGAGCAGGCGGAAGACTATCACCACTTCTCTTATGAAATGGTGGCGCTCACGCCGCGTTGTGCCATGGATCTGGGCTACGAAGTATCCGGAGAAGACCAGAAGCGTTCTTATATAGAGGTATCCGGACGCAAGGGATTTGGCGTGAAGGCGGATGATCTTCTCGATTCGCTGATCGCGGCGGCAAAAAAGGAAGTGGACTCCCGGCACGCAGAGATGAGTGAGCAGGAGAGGCATGAGATTGCTTCGCAGATCGCTATTGGCGCGCTGCGTTATTTCATGCTTAAGTTCACCAAGACTTCAGTGATCGCATTCGACTTCAAGGAAGCCTTGAGCTTTGAAGGGGAGACTGGCCCGTACGCGCAATACGCGATTGTTCGCGCGACAAATATCTTTCGCAAAGCCGGCCTGAGCGCGGAAGAGATTCTGGCTGGAAAAATTGATTTGCGGTTCCTCAAAGAAGATGACGAATTATGGGAGCTGTGGCTTCGCGCGGGCCAGCTTTCCAGCATGATTGAGCAGTGCATCTCCACCACTGAACCAGCTTATGCCGCCAAGTATGCGTTCCAGTTGGCGCAGCAGTTCAACAACTTCTACCACAAGCACCACATTCTTACTGAGACGGACGAAGCAAAGAAAAGCTTTCTGCTGGCGACAGCAGCAGTGGTGCGACGTGCGCTGATCCAGAGCCTTGAGCTAATGGGAATCGGCGCACCCAGCGTGATGTAAGACATTCTGAAGCGCCATAGCTTCAAGATGCTTGCATTGCGCATCAACAATATTCCAAGCTGGACGAAACCCTTTCACGCAACGTCTCAGGGTTATCTGGGTCAATCTGGCTTTGTAAGATGATTGCCGGTAACGGGAATAGATTACCTTGCCACGCTGCTCAGCATCACGATGCCCAGCGCAAATATCAGTAAGGAGACCAACCGGCTGAAATAGTTCTCAGGAATGCGCGCGAGAACCCGGCCACCAACCAGCGTGCCAATGGTGACGCCCGCTACCATGATGGCGATGGAAACTGCTAATCGATGGACAGTTTCTGGGCTAGTAAAGAAATAAATTGGCATGCGCGCGCCGTCCACGATTAGGGCGATTGCGGTCGCGGTCGCAACAAAGGTCTTGGCTTCAAGATTGAAGCCCAGCATGGCCGCGGAACGGACGCCGCCCTGGTTGCCCACCAGTCCGCCGAGCAAGCCTGAGAGCCCGCCGCCAAGCCACGCTATTTTCTTGCCGAAGCGCATCTTCTTTGAGAGGCCCGTGAGTCCCATGAATCCGGCAAAGACCAGAAGGCCGCCAAGAATGTAAGCCAGAATGGGATTGCTAAAGCGTGAGCCCAGCCACGCGCCCACCAGACCTCCACTGGCACTGGCAATGCCAAAATTCTTGAGCAAGTGCCGATCAATCTTGTGGCGCAGGTTCCAGAAACGAATCGCTGTCGCGACCAGATGCGGGATCGATACGGCGACCACTGCTTCTTTCGTCCCCACACTCAAGGCCAGCAGCGGCGTGAGCACGCTGCCGATGCCGAAACCAGAAAGCGCCGCGATCGCGCCACCGAGAATCGCGGCAATAAAAAGCAGAGCAGCGGTCATTTCGTGGGTGGAAGAGACGGAGTGAACTGGCTGATAGCGTAGATGCCGAATTGTTTTTCCAGTTCAGTCACCTTGTCCACGGCCATGTCAAAGCCGTCGCCGCCAAAGGTCTTGCGCTCAATGCCCTCAAATTGCTCACCCATGGCGTCGTACTCATGCTTGCTTACGATTTTATGCAGCGCCGGGAAGAGCACTGTATCCTCACGCGCCTCATGCGGGCGATACATACGGTTGAACGCCGCCATCGACGTGCGTAGCGTCTCATTGTCTCCGCTCTCGGCTGCGGCCGTGATTCTTTCCGTCACGCGCCGTCCCATGGCGTGCTGGGCCCGCAGGTTGGTGGTCAGCTCAACCAGTTTGCCTACCTTTTCAAAGCGCGGAAAGATGTGGTCTTCTTCCAGCTTCTCGTGGTAGTCCTCAATAAAGTTCTTGATGATGCCGGCTGCGTTGCTCACCACAGGGGGATCAAATTTCTCATTGGACTGGATGCGCCGAAGGGCTTCGTCATAAATCAGCAAAACGCGATTGAGCACGCCATGCTCGCGCATCAGGTCTTCATTGGTGGAAACGTCTTCTTCTCCCTCCTCTTTTTTCTTGGCCGCCTTTTTGGAAGCCTTTTGTTGGGCCAGCACTGAAAGCGGCAATACAAGAGAAGAGCCGGCCACTGTGGAAGTTCCAATCAGAAAATCACGGCGTGATGTTTTCATGTATGAGGTCCTCAATGAGAGTGCGCTTTACCCGTGGGGCGCACCCGTAAGAACAATATAACTCCCACCGGATGCTGCCCGTAAATGGGCGTAAGAAAATCAGGCTTGCCATAAAACGTGACCTGCGCGCCCAGCTCGGTTGAGAGGCCTGGAATCAAAGGAAAGTCGTGATCGTATCCCGCGGTGTACGCTTGGATTCGAGCAAGAAACCGTTCCTCGAATCCCAGCGGCTCGGCCAACTTGCGCGCCGAGTCGGCTGCCTCGGGAGCTGAAATCCTTTGATTGAAGCGAGCTGCTCAAGCGGTGTGGAGCAGGGCGACAGAAAGAAGGATCAGGCCGTGATGAGGCCGCGTGGCTTTACGTTCTTACGGATAAACTCCGCGATGTCATCCATGGGCGTGCCGGGATTAAAGATTGCGCTGACTCCGGCTTTTTTCAGAAAATCGAAATCCTGCTCCGGAATGATGCCGCCAATTAAAAAAAGCACATCATCCATCTTGTTCTGCTTGAGCAGATCAGACACGCGTGGAACGATGGCATTGTGAGCGCCGGAAAGAATGGACAAGCCAATCACGTCCACATCTTCCTGCAACGCCGAGTTGACAATCATTTCCGGGGTCTGCCGCAGTCCGGTATAGATGACTTCCATTCCGGCATCGCGCAACGCGCGGGCGATAACTTTTGCGCCCCGATCATGGCCATCGAGGCCGGGCTTGGCGACAAGCACGCGGATTTTGCGATCAGCAGCCATTGAACTTACGATTCTACCAAAAGCAGTAAACCACAAAGGACACGAAGAGGCACAAAGGAGATATAAATCACTTTGATTTTGGCTTTCTTCGTGTTTCTTTGTGTCCTTTGTGGTTTGTCTTTTCTAACCCTGGCAGCTCCAGACTCCGCCACAGATACCACGCAGCATAACTGCAATACGGGTGCCAGCCTTTAGCGATCTGCTCCACTTGCTTAGGCGTCGGCATTTTGCGTTTTCTGTAAGCTTTCTGGATGGCCATGCGCACGCTCAGGTCGCCAATAGGAAGCACGTTGGGCCGGCGCAGTGAAAATAGCAGGAACATGTGCGCTGTCCAGACACCCACGCCTTTGATGTCAGTGAGAGACGCGATCACTTGTTCGTCGCTCATGGAGGGCAGTTTCGCAAAATCCACCTTTCCGCTTAAAGCATGCTCCGCCAAATCGCGTATATAGCCCAGCTTTTGCCGAGAGAGGCCGGCGCTCCGCATTTCGCCTACACTCAAATTCTGGATTGCCTCAGGCGTCAGCTTGCCTCCAGCGGCTTCTTCCAGTCGACCATAAATTGTGCGGGCAGCTTTGGTTGAGAGCTGCTGGAAGACGATTGCCCGCGCCAACATCTCAAACGTGGGTTCGCGATACGCAACTTGGCACGGCCCTACACGGGCAATAATAGATGCAAGGATGGCATCTGACTTCTTAAGATGATTAACGGCTTTTCTCATGAATGCTGATTCTAAACCAGCCGGTTTGATTGCTGCCTCTGCTGAAACCGAGTTCAGCTTCTGGCACGCCTTTGCCCGGCACTGGCAGGCAAGCGTGCGCTATTACGGCCTGCGAAATACCCTTAGTCAAGTTAGTGAAGCGGCTTATCGCTTTTTCCGTGAGTTCTTGCCTGATCGACGTAAGGCCAAGTTTGGGGATCTTGATTACGATTTTGACCACATGGTGGATACCACTCGGGCAAACGTCGGCTTCCGCGCGCAGCTAACCGCGGCACTCAGCGGCCATCAGTACTTTCCCACTGAGCCGTGGCTGTTTGAACAGATCATGCACGCGCTACATATTGAGTTTGAAGATTTTACGTTTGTGGATCTTGGCTCAGGCAAGGGCCGGGTGCTGCTCATGGCAGCGCCATACGGATTCAAGGAAATTATCGGCGTGGAGTACATGCCGGAGTGGCACCACATTGCAGAACAGAATATTCGCAAGTTTGCCAAGAGCCGTGCTGCTGACAATGAATCCATTCCTGCCATCACCAGCCTCTGCATGGACGCGCGCGACTTTGATTTTCCCGCCGGACCGCTGGTCGTCTATCTCTTCAATCCATTTCCTGAGCCGATTATGGCAGCAGTGCTGGAGCGTTTGCAGCAATCTTTACTGAAGAATCCCAGGCCGCTGCTCGTGGCTTATCGATATCCTGAATTGGAGACACTGCTGAAGCAGAGTGAATGGCTGGAAAAAATCGCAGGAACGGAGCAGTGGGTGGTGTATAGCAATCGCCGAAATCGCACCTAATCGGGCGTAATCAAATCTTTCACCGCAGATTTGCGCCGATGACCGCGGTTGAAACAGTTTCAACGGAATTGCAAGATATCTGTGGGATCGGCATCAATCCGCGGTAGAAAGCCTTTTGCTCTTCCGATTACGTGCGATGGCGATCTCGCGCGATCACGGCGATCTAAGTAATGCTCACTTCTTCATACGTCCCATAGACCTCGCGCAAAGTCTGGCAGATTTCGCCCACAGTCGCGTAGGCACGGACACAGTCGACAATGAACGGCATGGTGTTCGCGTCGCTGATGCGGCCATCGGAGCGCACAATAGGCTCCTGGGCAGCAGCTTTCTTGAGGGCGTCAAGAGTGCGGCGGACATCGTCATTATTACGGCGGGCACGCAGAGCTTTCAGCTTTTCCGTCTGGTGGCGGCCCACGGATTCGTCAATGTAGAGCGTGTCCATCTGCTTTTCTTCGACGGCAAAATCGTTTACGCCGACCACGATCTTCTCTTTGGCTTCAACGGCGCGCTGATATTGGTATGAGGCTTCAGCGATTTCTTTCTGGGGGAAGCCGTTTTCAATGGCTTTTACCATGCCGCCCATGGCGTCAAGTCGTTCAAAGTAGTCGAATGCACCTTTTTCCATGTCGAGCGTCAATTTTTCTAAAAAGTAAGATCCGGCCAGCGGATCAACCGTCTGGGCCACGCCGGATTCATAAGCAATGATCTGCTGTGTGCGAAGCGCGATGCGGGCGGCTTCTTGTGTGGGTAGCGCTAGCGCTTCATCGTAGGAGTCTGTATGGAGGGATTGCGTTCCGCCCAGCACGGCTGCCAGTCCCTGCAGAGCGACGCGTGCGATATTGTTAAGAGGCTGTTGGGCCGTGAGCGACACACCGGCGGTCTGCGTGTGGAAACGCATGAGCCATGTGCGCTCCTGCTTTGCCCCAAAGCGGTCTTTCATCAGCCGGTACCAGATTTTGCGCGCGGCACGGAACTTGGCAATTTCTTCGAAAAAGTCACTGTGAGAATTGAAAAAGTAGCTTAGACGAGGGCCAAAATCGTCCACGTCGAGGCCGCGACGGCGCGCCCATTCAACATATTCCACGCCGTCATAAATGGTGAATGCCAATTCCTGTAGCGCCGTTGAACCGGCTTCGCGAATGTGGTAACCACTAATGGAAATTGAGTTGAACTTGGGCGTGAATTTCGCACCGAACTCAAACGTATCGATGACCAAGCGCATGGATGGGGCGGGCGGATAAATGTATTCCTTCTGCGCGATGTATTCCTTCAGGATGTCATTCTGCAGCGTGCCGGAGACTTTCTTCCAGTCAGCGCCCTGCTTTTCCGCCACCACCAGATACATTGCCCACAAGACAGACGCAGGGGAGTTGATCGTCATTGAAACGGTCGTCTTCTCCAGGTCGATTCCGTTGAAGAGGATTTCCATGTCTTCCAGTGAATCAATGGCCACGCCGCACTTGCCGACTTCGCCTTCACTGGCGGCGTGGTCGGAGTCATAACCCATAAGAGTGGGCAGATCAAAAGCCACAGACAGACCGCCGCCGCCGCTGGCTAGCAGGTACTTGTAACGCTCATTGGTCTCTTCCGGAGAAGCGAAGCCGGAAAACTGGCGCATGGTCCAGAGCCTGCCGCGATAGCCGCTGGAGTGAATGCCGCGCGTGTATGGCGCCTGGCCGGGGTAGCCAAGATACTTCTCGTAATTCCAGTCCTCGGGCAGATCGGCCTGGGTATAGAGACGACGGATGGGCACGCCACTGATTGTCGTAAATTGCGCGTGGCCGCTCTCATCCAGATTGATGCCCGTGGCCGCGCCAATGGGTCTTTCCGGCGACTTCTCCAGCGTTTTGGCTAGAGTAGTCTCGGCCCAGCGTTTTTCTGAGTCAGACGGGCGGCGGCCTTCGAAAACGTCCGCAATGGGGCTTTCCGCAAGGCCGCTTGGGTCTTTCTTTTTGTTGTGATCTGCCATAGGTTAATTTTAAACCAAATAGGCAAAGAGTCATGAAAACAGGATCGCTGCGCCGCTTGCTGACGAAATGATTGTCAGGAAATGATCGCCTCTTAACCAATGGGGTGAAGAAAGCTTGATGTCCTGCGCGGCCGGAACGGATTCACAGTGTAAGCGAATCCCTAAACGTGGCGTCGATAGGGGATCCGTTGAAGACTGACCGCTATTCGTTTTCTGAAAAGACGCATATGTCGGGAAGATTACGAAAACGCTCTGCGTAATCCAATCCGTAGCCCACGACAAACTCGTCCGGTATCTTGAAGCCGACGTAGTCAGCCTGAACCGGCATCTGGCGGCGAGAAGGTTTATCCAACAGCGCGGCGAATTTGAGAGTGCGCGGCTTGCGTGCCATCAGTAACTTTCTGAGGAAGCTAAATGTCAGTCCGGTGTCCAGAATGTCTTCCACCAAAATTACGTTTTTGCCTTCCAGCGGTGTGGTTACGTCTTTGATGAGCTGGACTTCGCCGGCGCTTTCTTTTTGTGTGCCGTAACTGCGCACGGCGATGAAATCAAAAGTGGCGTCAAGCTCAATCTGGCGCGCGAGATCGCTCAAAAACAGGCACGCGCCCTTTAATACGCCGACCAGTACTACGGATTCTCCCGCGAAGTCGCGCGTGATCTGCTGGCCAATACGGGCAACACCGTCAGCAATTTGCGTGCGCGTGATG
>JBAVLE010000381.1:0-3753 GCA_049688735.1 Candidatus Angelobacter sp.
ACACTCAGGATCCTGCGATCGGTGAAGTCTTTACTTTAGGTCGAACTCTGCCGCAACAGCCTCTGGTCAATGGCTTCAAGGTGAACTTCAAGCCCACGGCAAATTTTGAGTTCGGCGTGGGTCGGACAGGCATTTTTGGCGGGCCTGATTTCCCAGTTACAGCATCTTCAGTAAAGCATTCATTGTTTTCGGCTGGCAACGCCACTGGCCGCGGCCATGATCCTGGTGACCGGCGTTCTACCTTCGATTTCACCTATCGGCTCCCCGGCTTCAGGAAATGGCTGACACTCTATGACGACTCTTTTGTGGAAGATGAAATATCTCCTATCGGTTATCCGCGCCGCTCTGCCCATACTCCGGGGCTCTATCTTTCTCAGGTGCCCGGGGTGCCTCACTTGGATATGCGCGTTGAAGCCTCCTACACCAATCTTCCTGGCCTGCTTCAACCACTGAACGGGGGATTTTTCTACTGGAATGACCGTTACTTGGATGGATACACGAATAAAGGCAATATCATTGGGGATGCGACAGTAGGCCGGCAGGGAATTTCTTTACGCGCCAGCAGCACGTATTGGGTTGCGTCTGACAAAACGGTTCAGTTCGGCTATCGCAGTGAAATTGCCGACAGTATGTTTCTGCAGGGCGGAAATCTCAGGGACATATACGCGAAGTCAGAATGGGCTTTGAATTCCAAACTCTCGCTTTCGACTTTTTTACAGTATGAATATTGGAATTTCCCGCTGTTGAGCGCCGGGAAAAAACAGAATGATTTCACCGCCTCGTTTCAATTAACATATTGGCCGCATTGGAGATTGAAGCGTGGAAGCTAGGGGCCAGGCCACCGTACCCATTTACGCACCCTCCATCCATCCGGACTTGGAGAAGCAATACTCGCCCGCACAGCCCGAGCCTGATGACCGAAAGGGAGAAAAACTGTGGGTTCTTTGGCGATCTCGCCGCTTCCTCTGGGCCGTAACCTGGAAAACAATCATCGCTTCCACCGTTCTGGCTTTTCTGATTCCATCACATTACAAGTCTGCTGTCAGGTTTGTTCCCGGAGAAAATTCCAACACTGGCGGCGGCTCCATGATGGGGCTTTTGAGCAAGGCTCTGGGCGGTGAAAATTCAAGTATGGGTTTCGGTCTTGATGCCGCCAGCCTGCTTGGCGCCAAGACTCCCGGCGCCTTTTATGTTGAGGTTCTCAAGAGCCGCACCGTGCAGGATCGCCTGATCAACCGCTTTGATTTGCGTGCCCGCTATCGCAAAAGCACGTATTTTGAAGCCCGCAAAAAGCTGGCCAGCTTTACTGACGTTGAAGAAGACAAAAAAAGCGGCGTGATAACACTCACCGTCACCGACTTCGAGCCCAAAATGGCCGCGCAGATGGCTAACGCTTACGTGGATGAGCTAAACCGGCTGGCCGTCGATCTCAATACGTCTTCGGCCCACCGCGAGCGCCAGTTTCTTGACGAACGACTTGCAACCGCGAAACAGGATCTTGCCAAAGCGTCGGCTTCACTTAGCCAATTCACCAGCAAAAACTCCATGGTCGATCCACAAAACGAGGGTCGCGCCGTGATGGATGCGGCTGCCCGCATGCAGGGTGAACTCATCGCCAGTGAAACTGAATTAAAGGGGCTGCAACAGATTTATTCTGACGATAATGTTCGCGTGCGCACGCTCAAGGCCCGCATGGCGGAACTGCAGTCGCAGCTCAAAAAGCTTGTCGGGCAAGATAATGACGCCGCTTCGCAGGATATAGTGGGTTGGTCTGCTCCTTATCCTTCCATGCATACGCTGCCGGGACTCGGTTCACGCTATGCCGAACTCTACCGCGAAGCCAAGATACAGGAAGCCGTCTACGCCTTTGTGACCCAGCAATTCGAAATGGCCAAGATTCAGGAAGCAAAAGAGTTGCCGATTGTCCGCGTAATGGATGCAGGAGTTGCTCCTGAGAAACGTTCAAGCCCTATCCGCAGCCTGATTGTTGGGGGCAGCGTTTTCGGCGCATTTCTACTGGCGTGCTTGTGGGTGGTAGGAAAACACCGCTGGCAGCAGATCCCTGCGGATGATTCTTACCGTTTGCTGGCGGCTGATGTTGCAGGTGAATTCCGCTCTGTAGTTGCAAGGTTGAGGCGCAGGACCAGCTAAACAGCAGCTGGAAGATTTTGAGTAGGAGTACTCATGAGTCCCGGACACGAAGGTCGAGAATGGGAATCTCACCAGGACGCTGATCGAACCATCAGGCGCTATTTTCGCGAGCTCAGCAAGATGGTTTCTCAACTGCCCTACACCTCCATTACTAGAATTGTCTCTATCTTTCTGGAAGCGTTCGCAGAACAGCGGACTGTTTATGTCTTCGGTAACGGCGGTAGCGCCGCCAGCGCCTCGCATCTGATGTGCGACATCACCAAAGGGATCAGCGAGACATGCCCCGGCATCCGGCCAAAGGTTATGGCTCTTACCGATAATGCTTCACTGATGACTGCGTGGGCCAATGACTTTGGATATGAACGCATTTTTTCCGAGCAGCTAAAGACTTTCATCAAGCCGCGCGACGTAGCATTTGCCATCAGTACCAGCGGTGATTCTCCCAATGTTTTGCTGGCGCTGGAAACGGCCAGAGAATACGGAGCCATGACTGTTGGCTTGGGCGGCTGCCAGGGGGGTCAGATGAAGTCTCTGTGCGACGTTTGCGCTATCGTCCCCTCAGACAACGTTCAACTGGTTGAAGACCTCCACCAGGCCATGACTCATTCCATCTTTATCGCGGTGCGGCAAAGCTTGCTTACCGGAACAACAAAAACTCTTATGGCACGCGCCGCCTCCTTTTAGGCCATCTATGAAAATTGCTTTTGATCTGCGGAGAATCGGTAATCCGGGCATTGGCCGTTATATGAAGTGTCTGGCCGAATCTGTCATTGCTCAGGCTCCGGAGCATGAGTACCTGCTCATCTTACCGCCGCAAAATCAGCACCTGGTTCATGCCCCGAACGCACAAAAACTCTGCACCGGCCTGAAGTACTATTCTTTTCGGGAACAATTTGAGTTGCCGCGAATTCTCAGCCGACACAAAGTCGATCTGTTGCATTCTCCTCATTTTCTTTTGCCGCTCGTGCGTCCATGCCCTGCCGTTGCCACCATTCATGACGTGATCTATTTGGCTTGCCCGGAAGATTTGCCATCCTTCGCTGGACGCGTCTACTACCGCACCATGATGAATGCCTGTTCACGCATAGCGACCCGCATCATCACCGATTCTGAACATTCTAAGAATGAGATCATTCGCTATCTGCATGCTGATTTCACGAGTATTGAGGTTGTGTACCCTGCCGTCGATCCATTTTTTCAATCCCCAGTTGAACCGGCACAAATTGCTTCAGTGCATTCCAGGTTCGGCCTGGATCGCGATTACATTCTGTGCGCAGGCATTTATAAGCCACGCAAGAACCACACAGGACTATTGAGGGCGTTTCAGCTTCTGCTCAAAAGTGGAATACATTCGCAACTTGTGATCGCCGGCCCAATGGCGGAAGGCGAGCCTGTTCTTCGCGCGCTTGCTCAGGAACTTGGGATCGCGCAGCGCGTCATCTTCACCGGCTTTGTCACGGACAGCGAATTGCGCGCACTTTATTCCGGTGCTCGAGTTTGTGTTTGCCCGTCGCTTTATGAAGGATTTGGATTCACAGTGATTGAGGCTATGGCTTGTGGAACGCCCGTGGTTTGTTCCTCCGCCACTTCACTGCCGGAAGT
>JBAVLE010000382.1:0-4239 GCA_049688735.1 Candidatus Angelobacter sp.
GTGTGGGGCGCCATGCTGGGGACCGCGGTGATGTATGTGGGCTGGAGTGCGGAATACTATGACTCGTCTGAACGCACGGTAACGGTTTTATTTGCGTCTATATTTTTTGCGATCTTCGCGCTGGTGCCGCTGCTTACGCCGCTTTCGCGTTCGCGCTGGCACAGCGGCATGTCCATTACACTGATGCTGCTGCCGCTGGTAAACGGCGCTGGTTATTTTCTTGTCCTGTTTGTGATGTTTGACCGTGAGACCGTGACGCTCACGTGGTATGCGCTGGCGCTTGCAGCCGTCTATCTTGTATTGAGCAGCCAGTTCAAGCGGCGCGTGGGCAGCGATCCAGGTGTGGTGAAGACCGTGAACCTTCTCCACGTGGCGGTTGCGATTGCGTTTATCACGGTAGCTATTCCGCTCAAACTGGACGCGCACTGGATCACGATTGGCTGGCTGATTGAATCGGCTGTGCTGCTGTTTGTGGCAGTGAAGTCAGACACGCACTTTCTGCGCATTTTTGCCGGATGTACGCTGGCGCTCGGTGTTTGCAGGCTGCTGTTCTTCGACAACTTCAATGTTCAGACCCTGATCTTCAATGCTCGCTTTGCAACTTTCCTGGTCGCGATTGCCATCCTAGGCGGAATTGTAGCTGCCGGGGAGCGCTATGGTTCAGAAAGAGAAATGCCGTTTGTGAAGCTGGCAGGCATTGCGCTGAACGTGCTGGCTCTGGTTGCGCTCACAAGCGAAGCCAACGGTTACTTTAGCCGCCAGATCACGGCAATGTACCAGCATCGCAGCATGTACGAAGTCACCCGACAGCTGGAGATTGCGCGCGATTTTAGCTTTTCCGCCATCTGGATTTTATACGGCGCCGCACTCATGGTCATTGGATTCTGGAAGCGCTCGGCATTTATCCGCTGGCAGGCCATGGTGCTGCTGGCCGTCACCATTGGCAAAGTTTTCCTTTATGACTCGCGCGAGCTGCAGCAGATTTACCGTATCCTGAGCTTTATTGCGCTGGGCGTGATGCTGATGGCGGTCTCATATGCTTACCACCGCGATTGGTTCAAATTATCGCCGCGTAAGAGTGGCCGCGGCACAGAGCAGGAGACGGCATGATGAAAATGGCAGCGGCATTGCTGGCAGCCGTGATTGTTGCCGGTCCTGCCATTCCTTATTTCAAGTATCAGAGACCGGTGCAGGCGCAGCCCGGCGGCCAGCGGTTCTTGGCGGTAGATGAGCAGATATGGAAGAACGCGCGGCGTGATCTGGGCGATCTACGCCTATACAGTGGCCAGCAGGAAGTGCCTTATGCTTTGGAACGCGGCAGCCAGGAAAACGATAACCGCGCTGTAAGCGTGCTGCAACAATCGTTTGTCGGCGGCAAGACGCAGTTCTTGATTGATATGACCGGTGTGGCGGAGTATGACCACATTGATCTGAAGCTGGCGACAAAAAACTTTGTGGCGCATGCACGCGTAGAAGGCCAGGAAGAGCTGCACGGCACACAGTGGGCGCTCTTAGCGGATGCCATCCTCTACGATTTATCAAAAGAAAACCTGGGCGGAAACAGCGTGCTGCGGCTGCCACTCTCAACATACAGGTATCTGCGTGTAACCATTGACGGGCCGGTGAAACGTGACGAGATTCTTGGCGCAAGCGCGGAATTTCGCCAGGAGCAGAAAGCGGTGTGGCGTGATGTGGGAGGCGCGCCAACCGTGGCGGAAATGCCCATGAGCACGGCGCGTAATGCTTCTTCACGCACGCATGGCAAAGCTACGGTGCTGACATTCGCTGTTCCGGAAAAAGTTCCTCTCGACCGCGTGACCTTGGATATCGATCCGGCACAGCCGAACTTTCGCCGCTCAGTGCAGGTGACGGATGACAAGAATGACTACATCGGCTCAGCAGAGATTGATCGCGTCCACATGGTACGGTCAGGCCAGAAGATTGATTCAGACAATTACGATGTGAGTTTTTCCGCGGTGGGCCACAAGACGATCAAAGTGATCATCGATAATGGCGACGATCCGCCGCTGAGGATAGAAAGCGCGCGGCTTCAACAACTGGAACATCGGCTCTACTTTGACGCGCTGGCTTCAGGGCCGCTGACGCTTTATTACGGCGACGAGAAGCTGGATCCACCTGTCTATGATTACGCTAAGTTGTTTTTGCTGGCGAAAGACGCGGCCCCGGCGCAGCTTGGAGCCGAACAAGCCAATGTGGCGTATACGGGAAGGCCAGATGAACGTCCGTGGACAGAGAGGCACCCGGCAGTCTTGTGGATTGCGATTGTGGCCGCGGTGTTGATCCTGGGCGCGATTGCATTGCGGTCAATGAAGACCGCAGTTGCAGCTTAGTGGAAAACCGCCAAGGATTCTTTCTTCGGCTGGCTGGCCAAGTTCTGGACATAGCCTTTTAGCCGCTCTTCAGCGTCTTCCGCTGTGAATCCTTTAAACGCGACTCCCATGCCCACGCCGGGATGCGAGCTGACGGTTTTTCCGGCAACATGAATTTCTTTGTCGCCGGCCTTGATGTCAAGCGTGACTACCTGCCCGGCAGGTAATGGCGAAAAGGTAAATATGTAACAGCCGCCCAGTGAGATGTCGCCCACCGTGCCCCAATAGCCAGCCTGGCCGATTTCAGGATGAACGCGCACACCGGTATCACAGACGAAGCGCGGAAACCTACGGTGCTCTTTATATTCAACTGCCATACAACAACTCCTTACTACCCCAGAGCCTTACCTCCTACGCGAACCTTGATTGGCAGTATTGTTCCACCGTTTGGAATGGCCGAAGCATTACGTTGGATAAGGGTGCAAAGGTACAAAAGGGCCATGTACGGCGGAGTTTGCTCACATCCCGAGCGCAAGCCAGAGAGCCCTGCCTGGGCTGATGCTGCATAGGTTGAAAGGAACTGCACGCTAAAGCAGTTCGTGAAGTCGTGCCTGTCGATGACAAGCGAGGACTATGGCGCTCGGCCCATTGAGTACGCGTGACGGTAGAGTTCCCTCACCCGCTACGCGGGATTCGGGATTGCAGAAAACTTACCGCAAGGCTTCTTCCACTTCGCTGAGCCAGTCTGGTTTCTTCAAGACTTCTCGAGGCTTTGGTCCGTCGGCCGGTCCCACAATTCCGTCATTTTGCATAAGGTCTATCAAGTGTGCGGCGCGGCCGTAGCCGATTCGCAGCCGCCTTTGCAGCAGGGAAGTAGACGCTTTGCCGAATTCAATCACTAGGCGCACAGCATCCTGATAAAGCTCATCGTGTTCGCCTTCAGCATCGTCGCCAGAAGCGCCATCTGCCGCAGAGCCAGCAACGCTTTCTCGTTCTTCTTTCGGCACTTCAAGGAATTTCTGCTCATACTGCGCTTGTGCCTGCGCGCGCCAGAACTCGACCACGGCATGCGTCTCTTTTTCTGACGTATACGGCGCGTGCAACCTGTGCACCCTGGCCGATCCCGACGGCAGATACAGCATGTCGCCTTTGCCCAGCAGCGACTCTGCGCCGTTGGCGTCAAGAATCGTGCGTGAATCAATCTTCGTGGCCACGCGGAAAGAAATGCGCGACGGAAAATTCGCCTTGATCAAGCCGGTGATCACGTCCACCGACGGTCTTTGCGTCGCCAGCACCAGGTGAATCCCGACAGCCCTGGCCATTTGCGCCAAACGAGTTATCGATTCTTCGACGTTGGACTGATCCAACATCATGAGATCAGCCAACTCGTCAATAATGATTACGATCTGCGGCAGCGGCTTCTCGTCGCTTTCATCTTCAAACAAGCTGGGCGTATCGCTTTCAAACAGTTTGTTGTACTGCTCTAGATTGCGTACGCCTTTTGCTGCCAGCACTTTCAAACGCCGTTCCATTTCGCGGACAGCATTGCGCAATGCGTTCGCCGCCAGCTTGGGCTCCGTAATAATCGGGACATACAAATGCGGTACGCCTTCATAAATTCCCAGCTCCAGCCGTTTCGGGTCGACCAGTATCAGTCTCACCTGCTCCGGCGTGGACTTATACAAAATCGACATGATCATCGCGTTAATCGCCACAGATTTTCCTGAGCCAGTCGAACCCGCAATCAGAAGATGCGGCATCGTCGCTAAATCCGCGGTGATAATGCGGCCATTGATGTCCTTGCCCATCGCCAGCGTGAGCTTGCTCTTCGTACCCAGAAATTCCTGTGACTCCACCACTTCACGCAGCCAAATCGTCTCGCGATTATGGTTCGGCACCTGTATTCCGA
>JBAVLE010000383.1:0-11304 GCA_049688735.1 Candidatus Angelobacter sp.
CATCTACTCCAGGGATTTGGACGCAACCTCAATTTGCGCCTGCTGCATACCGCCCAAAATAACAAGAAGATCGCGGAAGAAGCTTTCACGCTGCAGGTGATTTCCACGGTCAGCCAGATTGAGAATATCTACTGGGACCTGGTCAATGCCTACGAAGCTTATCGTGTGAATGAACGCTCGCTGGCTCTGGCACAAAAAACTCTTTCAGATAACCAGAAACAAGTTGAAATCGGGACCTTGGCGCCTCTTGACGTTGTTCGCGCGCAAAGCTCCGTCGCTACCGCCGAGCAAGCCCTCATCGCCTCCAGGACGAACCTTCAGCTCCAGCAATTGGTGATGAAGAACGCTTTGACGCGCAGCCTGCCCAGCAACTCTGTCCTGGTCCAGGCAGAAGTCATACCCACAGACACGGTTGAGGTCCCCGATCAGGAAAACCTGCCGCCCGTCGAGCAATTGATACAAATGGCCTTTGCCAACCGGCCTGATTACAAGCAGCAAAAGATTACGCTGCAAAATAATGCCATCAACATCAAAGGCGTCAACAACGGACTGCTTCCCGTGGTGGATCTGGTTGCGTTTTACGGTGGATCAGCGCTGGCCGGCGTGCAAAATCCTTTGGGAACATGTCCCCCGGGTGTAACGTCCGGTTGCACTCTTCCGGGAACTATCGCGCCCAGCGGCTTTCCTGACGCGTTTGGAAACTTGTTTAACTCCACTGGGCCGGATAAAGGCGTAGCAATCAATATTCAGATACCGCTGGGCAATCGAGTTGCTCAGGCCACCCAGGTGCGCGCGATGCTCGAGTATCGCCAATCTCAGCTAGCGCTTAAAACCGTGGAAAACACGATTAGCATCGGTATTCGCAATGACGTTTTCACGCTGGAAAACTTCCGTGCCAGTGTAGTGGCAGCGCAGAAGGCACGCGATCTTGCTGCGCAAACCCTGGATGCCGAACAGAAGAAATATAATCTGGGCGCTTCTACTTATCTCGCGGTATTGCAGGATGAACGCGATCTCGCCGCGTCTGAATCCACTCTGGTTAGCTCCATGACAAATTATGCCAAGGCCCGCGTACAGCTGGATCGCGACACCGCGCAGACGCTTGATCGTTACAACATCAAGATAGACGAGGCGGTCACGGGAGACGTAAAAACCCAGCCCAACGTGCCGGGCATTATGCCGAACAAAAACGCTTTGCAGGAGTCAAACACACCGGCACAGCAACCGCCGCCGAAATAGCATTGTTATCATTTAATAACGCCGGCTGGCCTCTTTAGGACAGTCGGTTTTTTTCTTATGGAACTACTGTGAATGCTCTTCGTGAATTTATAGTTGCATAAATTTTGGTAGCTAAGTGAAAACCGGCAATCAAAACTTTTAAAAAATCTTTTGCAGGATTCTGCGGCGCTTGACCTCTGATACACAGGGGCTGCATCCTAGTCAACTTCGATGGCGAGTGAAGCAGTCTCGAAAAAAGACTTGTATTCCACTATCTAGCATGTTAGCTTTCCACTTTTGAAAATTGCGAGTACCTGCTTCTCGGGCCTGCCTTTCTCTTTGGATAGATCTACAAGACAAACCAGGAAACTTTTAAAGGGGACCAGCAGATGAATTCAAGCAAACTCTTATTCGCCATTGTTTTTTTCATAGCTGGAAGTTTGTTTGGAGTTGCTCAAAACGACGATCCAGCTATGGAGATTGGGTTCAAACCTTACGGTTCTTATCATGGCGGGGACCTTGACTCTATAAGTCTGAGCAATGGCAATCTGATGCTTCACATCGCGCTGAGCGGGTATCCGCAACGGGGCAGTCTCGGCTATACGCCACGAATCATCTACAACAATAAAGGCTGGACCGTGGTCCCCAACTGCAACTCTGTCACCGGAGTTTGCAGCCCGTACTGGACTGTGGGCACTACTACATCAATGGGAGAGGGCGTAAACCTTCTCATGACCAGCGAAGACAGCCTCGGTGTCACTTGGCGGCCTACAGCGCCTCATTCTCCTACTTACCTCATCACGGCAACCTCATCTGACGGTTCGGCTCATCAGCTCGCCCCCAATCAGGCGGGCGGATTGAGCAGCCTTGACGGAACAGCCCTCTGGTACGACGGTTCAACCCCATCGAATCTGCAACCGGGATTCTCGCATGATCGGCACGGCAATCGGCTGACCGGCGGAAACATGGAAGATGCAAACGGGAACCTTTTCGGTGGCTACCCTTATGGTTCAACCATGACAGACACAATTGGGCGGAGCTTACCCTTGATTTGGACCACTTCGGATTCCAGCGGTTGCACAGGCCAGCTCACTACCACCAGTGCTGGAACCTACACGCTGCCAGGGTTCAGCGGCGTCAACCGCATCATTAAGGTTTGCTTTGCCAGTGTGCACCTCCAAAGCAACTTCCAGGCCAGCGGCTACTACAACGACAGCCTCACACGTATTACAGACCGGTCCTATACCGCGACCGTCGTTCAAAGCGTCGTTCTCTATAACGGCAGTTCCTGGACTGGAAGCCCCGCCTGGAAATTTGAATATGACAGCCGCAATCAGGGCGATCCTTCCACCGTCAACTACGGAGACTTGACCAAAATCACGCTGCCTACTGGCGGCTCCATCAGTTATACGTGGAACATCATGGATTCCTGCGACCCGAATGCCGTTACTCCCGAGAGCCGGATAGTAGCATCGCGTACTGTCGATGCCGTCGACGGCACCGGTCCGCACACCTGGAATTACAACGGTGGCGGTCTAGTAACCGACCCGGACGGTAACGATACGCTCCACATCTTCACGGCCCTGAATAACTCCTGCTCCTGGTACGAGACGCAGACGAAATATTTTAAGGGCTCATATCAATCGGGTACGCTTCTTAAAACCGTAAATACCGACTATCAGTGGATTGCCAATCCTTTTGATATTTACAATCCCACGGGCACGCTTCATACGGTGACGAACGTGTTTCCCATCCATGTCACCATCACCTGGCCCAGCGGGCAAGTCTCCAGAGTTGAAAAAGATTACGATCACAATCTGGTTTACATGGATCCAGTAAAAGGATGGACCGCCGCCTCGTACGGCAATGTTGTCGAAGTTCGCGAATATGATTATGGCAATGGCGAGTTGGGCGCGCTGCTCCGCCGCACGGACTACACGTACAGAGCTTTTGATGGCTCACCTTCGGCTGCTTCCTATCTGGCAGCAAATCTGATTGACCTTATCAGCTCCGTGATCGTTTACGACGGTGCTGGCCACCAAGTGTCCAAAACAACTTATGGTTATGACGAATCCGCATTGCAGGCCTCCGGCGTAAGCTCGCAGCTGCACGATACTTCAGTCGCCAATCCTGGCTTCCGCGGCAATCGCACCTCGGAAGGGCATTGGCTTAATACCACCGGGAACACGCTCACCTCGACATTTACCTACTACGATACTGGCACTCCGTATCAAGTTACCGATCCGGGCGGACATGTCACAATAAATACTTACGGTCCGGGCTTTCAAAGCTCGTCGGACTTTGCTGGTGCTTATCCCACCCAGATTCAGAACGCCTTGCAGCAGAACACATATTTCGACTATGACTTCAATACCGGCTTGCGCACAGCCGTAAAAGACCAGAATGGCCAGATCAGCACCTGGGATTATGACGTCTTCAATCGGACGCGCCATGCCAACGCTCCCGACGGCGGTAAGAGTACATGGGATTATACAGACGTGCAGCCCCCTACGTTTACGGTCACCAGCCCAATCACAAGCACTGTCAACTATGTCGGAGAGGGTGATCTGGACGGTCTTGGCCGCATCAGCCATTCCAAGCTGGTTTCAGATCCGCAGGGCACTGACACGGTGGACACCGCGTACGATGGACGGGGCGAGGTTTTTACGATTAGCAATCCACACCGCACCGCTGCTGGTGCGACCGATGGAATTACGACAACCATTCATGATGCGCTGGGGAGAGTAACGCAAACCACGAAGCAGGATGGCAGCATCAGCAAGATGGTTTATGACGTTGCAACGAGCATCCAGGTCAACGGAGACTGTAATATTGTCACCGACGAAGCGGGCAATCAACGCGGCGCTTGCTCGGACGCTCTGGGGCGCCTGGTGGAGGTTGATGAGCCGAATCCCGGCAACCCGATCAATGTGAATTACAAGGCCACTCTGCTGACTGACGGAAACTTTGTGCTTGAGAATGCTGCTGGAACAGGAGTGTTGTGGTCTACGGGCACATATGGCACCAATGCCAGCTCCATTGACATGCAGGATGACGGCAACCTGGTGCTCTACATCTTCAAATGGTCAGCGGGTACCTACGCCGCTCCCAGTCCTGGCCCTTTCCCAGCGGCAAGTTGCAGCATTGGCAGCTATTTGGTGGTGAACCAGAGGCTGAACGCCAACCAGTGCATTGTCTCGCCCCACGGCCAGTACCTGCTCTACATGGCGTCTGACGGGAATTTTTATATTTATGACCTAGCCCACAACGTTGGGACCTGGGGACCCGGCACCTATGGACACCCCGGCGCTTACGCCATTATGCAGGGCGACGGCAATCTCTGCATATACGACGCAAACAATGTATATCTGTGGTGTAGCGGCACAAGCGGCACGAATGCTGAGCGGCTCGACATGGGAGACGACGGTCGAATCGTCATTTATAAATCCGCATGGAACAGCGGAACGTCGGACGGGCAATTTTACGGGACTGCGGTAGCGCATCCTGGCTGCGACATGGGTATCGGCACTGGCTGGACGGGCGTTCTGGGATCGGGGCAGTGCTTTGTTTCCCCCAATGGGCACTTCGAGTTGCTGATGCAGACTGACGGCAATCTGGTGATTTATGACCTAAGCGTTTCTCCAGCCCACGCCCTCTGGTCCACCAATACAGCAATCCTGCCCACAGACCCTGCAGTCGCCATGCGCACCCTTTATTCCTATGACGCGTTGGGCAATCTGCTGCGCGTCGATCAGAAAGGCACCGCGCCCAATGACAGCACGCAATGGCGCACCCGCACTTTCACCTATGACTCGCTCTCGCGGTTGCTCACCGCCACCAATCCTGAGTCCGGAACCATCTCCTATACTTATGACTCAGACGGCAATCTCCTGCAGAAGACCTCGCCCGCTCCGAACCCGAACCCGCCACAGCCAACCCAGACGGTAAGCTATTGCTATGACGCGCTGCATCGCGTCACCGGCAAAGGCTACGGCGCGCAAAACTGCCCCCTGACAACGCCCGTTGTCAGCTACGTGTATGACTCCGGCACGAACGCCATTGGTCACCTCACCTCGCTCACGGACCAAGCCGGAATTGCAACCTATACATACGACAATATGGGCAGGCTTGCAGCGGAAGCGCGGCCAATTGCGGGCGTGTCAAAGACCACAAGCTACAGTTACTATCTTGATGGTTCCGTGAAAACATTGACCTACCCAAGCGGCAGGGTGCTAACGTACACCCCAGATTCCGCGGGCAGGCCGGCGTCCGTTATTGACGGCAATGGAACGCAATACGTAAGCAGCACAACGTATTACCCAAATGGCGCCGAATATCAACGCTTCATGCCCAATATTTATTTCCGCACGGACTTGAATCCTCGCCTTCAGGTGAGTGGTTTTTATTCTGACAACGGTCAGACCAGTTCATTCTTTATCAATAAGACGTACAGCTATGGAGCCGTCCATCAGAACAACGGTGACGTGATGTCCATTACCAACAACAAAGACTCCAACCGGACGCAGACTTTTACATACGATCAGCTGAATCGCATCACTGCTGGCTCGTCTTCAGCCAATACAGGAAATTATTCCTGGGGCGAGAATTACGCGGTGGATGCCTGGGGCAACTTGCAGATCACGCCTATGTCAGGAAAGGCACACGGCGGCAATTTTACTCACAGCGGCACGGTACAAAATCAGGCTGCGGGTCTGGGATACGACGCTGCTGGAAATCTCACGAATTACACTTCTCCGGGCCAATATGTGTATGACCAGGAAAACCGGCTCTCTTCCACCGCTGGCATGAGCTACACATATGATGGTAACGGTGAGCGTGTGTTGAAATCCAACACCAGCACCGGAGCAGCTGTAATGCGTTACTGGTCCATGGGCGGCAACACTTTGGCGGAAAGTGACGGCTCTGGAACCCTTACCGCAGAATATATTTATTTTGGCGGCAAGCGCGTTGCACGCGTCGATCTCCCGGCCAGCACCGTGCATTACTACCTGTCTGATCACTTGGGTTCGACGAGTATAGTCGTCAGCTCGGCTGGGGCGGTTGAGGAAGAGTCTGATTATTCGCCCTACGGGACTGAATTCCCCGTCATTTCTGGGCCGAATCGTTATAAGTTCACCGGCAAAGAACGGGATACAGAGACGGGCCTGGACTACATGGAGGCTAGATATTACGGCTCAGGTCTGGGGCGCTTCATCACGCCTGATCCGCTTTATTTAGAAATGCACCGGATTGTCGATCCGCAGCAGTGGAATATCTATGCTTACGCCCGAAACAACCCATTGGAATTTACTGATCCCACTGGTTTGGATGTCACGTGTACGGGGAATCGCTGCGACGACTATCTCAAGGGACTGCAGAAGGATGTATCCTTCAAGGTGACGATGGATAAGAACGGAAAGGTCGGGACTGAAGGCGACATTGACAAGAAGAATCTCTCGAAAAGCGAAAAAGAACTGTTGAAAGCTATTGATGACACGAAGCATCATGTCACCATTAACGCCATAGATGGCGGCAAGGACTCATCGGTGTTTTTCGGCGCTTCGCATGGTGCAAGCCATACAATCGCGTTCGATCAGGTGGCTTTGTTGGATACCGCCAAGAATGCAGGAGGAATGACTTCCGCACAGTTGATTGGACATGAAACGTTAGAAGGCTATGCCGAATCGCAAGGAGAATCCCTGCACGACGCGCATGATTTTGCAAATAAGTTCTTTGGCGGTCTCACTCCCGGGTCGGTAACCTCGCTGACTATACTAGGCGGTAACAGCGTGGTCGGGCTTCATCAGCAATTCACGGTGTTCGGTTCGGGCGTAAAGGAGGACATAACACTGCGGTTCAATACAGCAATTCCATTGCAGTCTGTCATGAACGGTAAAGCTACACCGCAACATGTTTTTCCCGTAGATGTCGAGAAGAAACAATGAAACCTGGGTATTTCTATGTAGGCTTCATCCTCCCGCTGCTCCTGTGGGTGGGCGGAAAGAAAGTTCAAATCAGCGGCTCCATCTATGCCTACGATCCAGTAATGCATCTGGTCAGGCATACGCACGCTGAAAATGTTGATGTGGTAATTTTAAAAACCTCGCAGAGCCACCACAATAAATACGTTAAAGTGGTAATTCAAAGTTTCGGTCAGACTTTGCCGGAATCCTCCTTCCGCGACGGGCGAACAATTCACCTTTCCACTGTTCGAGACAAGAAATGCGATGAAGCTATCCCGGCTTTTTTAGCGAAGGGCTCTGCACCGACTGAATCCGGTCATTACATTTTCAGCTTAGCCTATGAGAAACAAGTCAGAGCGGACATTTCTACCCTGCCTTGCTATGTAGCCCAAATCAAATCTCCAAAAGAACTTCCGTGAGCAGCAGTACAGGTTTCATCAGCGGCTAATGGCGAACCAACGCGAACCGGCCATGATGAAGCAGGTGACGTGCCTAGATGAAAACCTCAATAGGGTCAATTGAATGAGCGCCTTTCGGATTTCTTGGATTTTGATACTGCTTTTTCTGGCGGAAGCAAACGCCATTAAAAAGGTAACATCCCCAAAACTTGAGCTTACGGTAGGTGAGCTAGAGGTGAATAGTAATTTATTTCCAGGCGCGAGGGGATATTCCGCAAAGCTTACTAATACTACGCAGGAATCGATCCCGGTAGAAGTTCATCAATCGCCACCAGGTTATTCGGGCGGGGGAATTTCCTATCCCTGTGCTGTGCAATTCTGGAACTCTAAAACGAAGTACTGGCAAATCCAACCCCCAAGTAATAGGCGCTCGAAAGATGGTGTTGGCCAAGACCTTCATAGTGAAATAAGAGCTAATGAGACCATTGAAGTGTGCCGTACGCTTCTCGTGAAAGAGAGAATAAAGGGGGGCAAATGCGCACGTTTTGCCTTCACGTTCCATTGGGATCACAAGCCCGACATTCTCTCGAAACCCTTTGTGATTCCCGACCCTGATAAGCCCGGCAACCCTGTCCGATGCCCCAAGTAGCGTCAATTGGGGGGCTCGGCCTTCCCTTTCAGCCAGAGACTCTGGTCAAACCGCCTTTCTTGTTATATAGTCTGCAAACAACTTCCCCCTTACCCTGTACTGAGGTGCCCGCGTTGAATCCTATTCGGTTATGCCTGTTGTTTGCTCTATTGGCCGTTTCCGTTGTGCCCGCCCGAGCCCAAAAAGAAGATTGGCTACCCATTACGAAGCACGATTTGGAGATGAATCAAGTTCCCGGTAACCCGGGGGCAGATGCCATACAGCTTTATTACGCTGATTTCATCAATGATGAGCAACAGATGGAATTTTACTATCAGCGCATTAAGATATTGAACGATAAAGGCAAAAGCCGTGCCGATGTCGAGTTAGTTATACCGCCGGAAGGTTCAATTTCTGAATTGAAGGCGCGCACCATACAGCCGGACGGCCGGATCACGGAATTTACCGGCAAACCGTTTCAAAAAACGGTCATTAAGGCGCGCGGCGTAAAGGTTTTGGCTAAGGCATTCACCATGCCGGAGGTCAATGTAGGCAGCATTATCGAGTACAAATACAAAATAAATTGGCCCGGCATCATTACGGATAACTTTTGGACCATCCAGCATGACCTCTATACCGTGAAGGAAAGCTTCCGTATGAAGCCTTATTCCGGCCAAATAGAAGGATTTGAGACCGGGTATCAGATCTCAACCCTGTACTCGCACATGCCCAACAATATCAAGCCGGTACAAAAGGGCGGCGGCTATGAGTTGGACGTCGAGAACATGGCGGCCTTTGAGTCTGAAGGGTACATGCCTCCTGAAGAAGATTTAAAACCGCAAATGCGCTTCTTCTACATCAGCCCTGGAAATTCCACTCCAGATAAATTCTGGCAGGATGCAGGACAGAAATGGAACGAAGACGCGGAGCATTTTATCGGCAACAACCGTAAAGAGATCAGCCAGGCTGCTGCCCAGGCCATTGGCAATGAGACTGACCCTGAACAGAAATTGCGAAAGCTCTACGCGCGGGCGCAGCAGGTCAGGAACCTGACCTATGAGCGTGAACGGACCGTGCAGGAGCAAAAGAAGGAAAAAATCAAGGCAAATCAGAATGCAGGCGATGTGCTGGCGCGAGGTATCGGCGATCGAGAAGAGATAACGCGGCTGTTTGTCGCTCTGGCCCGCTCAGCCGGATTCAATGCTTCCATTGTGCGCGTGGGCGACCGCAAAAATAAATTCTTTGATAAAGGACTGCTCTCCGCGCGGCAACTCGATAGCGAGATTGCAGTCGTGAATCAAGGCGGCAAGGATATTTATCTTGATCCCGGGACCCAATTTTGCCCCTATGGGTATCTTCGCTGGATTCGCACCTCCACCCAGGGCCTCAAGCTGGATAAGAAAGGCGGAGTTTTTGTCATTGCGCCATCAGCCGCGTATGACAAAGCCATAATTCGGCGCACCGCGGAAATGGCTCTGGATACTGGCGGCAATTTAACGGGAACCATCACCGTGAAGTTTGAAGGCGGCGACGCCCTGGAGCACCGGTTGGACGAACTCGATACCGACGACGCGGGAAAAAAGAAAGACTTGGAGGATGAGTTACAAGGCTGGGTTCCCACCGGAGCAATCATCAAGATGACCAAAGCGGAAGGCTGGGCAACCAGTGATGGTCCGCTCACTGCGATATTCAGCGTTGAAATGCCAGGCTATGCCTCGGCCGCCGGCAGGCGTTTTCTAGTCCCGGCCTACTTGTTTCAGGCCCGCCAACTGGATGCTTTCAAGCATGTGGATAGGAAATTCCCGGTGTACTTCCCTTATGCTTTTGGTGAAATTGATAGAGTGAGCATAAAAATTCCGGACGGCTACACCCTGGAAAATGTGCCGCAATCCCAGGCCGCTCGTTTGAGCTATGCCGCTTATCAAAATCTTTCCCAATTTGATGGCAAGCAGTTGGTGACCCAAAGAATTCTGCAGGTGAATGGCATCTTCTTCAAACTGGAACTGTATCCGGAGGTAAAAGATTTCTTCGGCAAGGTACAGGCGGGCGACGAACAGCAAGCCGTGCTCATCGGAGGCAGCACTAATGCTCAAAAAACTAACTGACGTTCTCTCAATACTTATATTCACGAGCGTGCTGACGACCGCGGCCAATGCCGCTGCGCCAGACTGGCTGCACAACCTCGCCCAGCAGCCCGCAAAAACTTATGCAGACGACGCCAATGCAGTTGTCCTGCTTGACGACCAGGAAACCACGGTAAAAGACAATGGAGAAATCGTCACGCATGAGCGCATCGCTTACAGGATCTTGCGTCCGGAGGGGAAGTCTTTCGCCGCACATAGCGTAAATTTTGATTCGGAAACAAAGATTAACTCTTTCCGAGGCTGGAGTATTACGGCAAAGGGCCTTGAATATGAAGCCAGGGAGAAAGACGCTTTTGAGCGCAGTCTGGGCGGCCAGCAGGAATTCGCGGACACCAAGGAAAAGGTTATCGCCCTCCCCGGAGCTGACGTCGGCACTGTTGTTGGTTTTGAGTATGAGCAAAAGCGCCGGCCGTACCTTTTCCAGGATTACTGGTACTTCCAGGATACGATTCCCGTGGAGAAGAGTCGGTATACGTTGCACATGCCATCCAGGTGGGAGTATCGCGCGGACTGGCTCAACCATGCTGAGCAGAAACCTGCGGAACAGAATGGCGCCTATATTTGGGAAGTCTCTGATCTCCCGCGGATTGAAAAGGAATATCACGAACCGGATTTCCGTGCCCTCGCAGGCCACATGATTGTTACTTTTTTCAGCGAGCGGGCCACTCATCATAATTCAGAGTCGTGGAACGATCTGGGAGTGTGGTACTCCCAACTTACGGCTGGAGTTCGTGATTCCAGCCCTGCATTGCAGGCAAAGGCACTGGAGTTGGCCCCTCCGAGTCTGCCCCTTTTCGAGCGCATCCGAGCCCTGACTCTTTTTGCTCAGCGTGACGTCCGCTATTACGCCATCGAAATCGGCATCGGTGGTTATCGCCCGCATCCTGCAGCCGAAATATTCAGCCACCGTTACGGCGATTGTAAGGACAAAGCTACAGTGCTTAGCTCTATGC
>JBAVLE010000384.1:0-6396 GCA_049688735.1 Candidatus Angelobacter sp.
TGGCGATCTACTTCATCGTTTTGCAATTCATGATGATGGTGGCCATCACTCTGCTTTTTTCCACATTTTCATCACCAATTTTTTCGGCTATTTTTGCTTTTGCCCTGTTCGTGATTGGGACGTTCGGCAATGACCTGCGAAACTTTGCAGGCATGTCAAAGGGCGCAACCAAATGGCTGGCGATGGGCGCGGCCTATGTGATGCCGAACTTCGCCTCGCTCAACGTGATTTCCCAGGTTGCGCACAACCAAACGGTGGACGGGCATTTGGTTTTGTTCAATACCATGTATGCTCTGCTCTATTCTATTGCCGTCACGGCCGCGGCGGTATTGATTTTTGAACGGCGCAATCTCAAATGATGCACAACCGCAGAGTCACTATCGTAGGCGCAGTGCTCTTGGTGGCGCTGTTTGCGGGATCTACCGTTGCGAGGCAGCGAGTGGAATCGCTTCAGGGGTCGCAAGCCACGCTGGAAGAAATCCTTTATCTCCCATCAGGCAAAACCGTCAAAAAACTGAGCCTCGGTTACTCTGGCCTGCTGGCGGACGTTTACTGGACCCGCGCGGTGCAATATTTCGGAGCACAGCGTATCCGTGGCACGGAGCGCTATGACCTGCTTGCGCCACTTTTAAATATCACCACTGACCTGGATCCAAATTTGATTGTGGCTTATGAGACAGGGTCAATCTTTCTCAGCCAGAAGCCGCCAGACGGGGCGGGCCAACCGGATAAGGCGGTAGAGTTGGTGGAAAAGGGGATTCGTGAGAACCCATCCTACTGGCGTTTATATTTCAATTTAGGATTCATACACTACGTCGATCGTCACGATCCCAAGGCGGCCGAGCAGGCGTTTATGAAGGGATCTGAAGTTCCCGGCGCGCTCCCCTGGATGAAGGTGATGGCTGCCAGAATGGCGGAGCACGCCCAGGAATCCAGTACAGCCGCTTATTTGTGGAAAGCCATTTATGACTCAGCGGGGGACAAGCAGCTCAAAGACACCGCCGAAAAGCATCTTATCTCGCTCAGGGTGGAGTCGGAACTCGATCTGTTGGAACAAATCACGCAAGAGTACTATCGGCGGCGCGGCGCCTATCCTGAAGAATGGTCTGATCTGATCAGGGCAGGTTTATTGCGCGCCATGCCGGTCGATCCAAACGGCGTCCCTTATCAATTAAGGCTTGACGGCACGGTGCAGGTCGCGGACGCCAAAAAGTTTATTTACCTTGAGCGCCATGGCAAGCCACTCAACAAATAACTGAAACTGTTATCCTGAATATCAAGGCATTGTATTCCGATGAAGTGGCGCTCGTTCGTTTTAGCTACGTCAGCATTGTTTCTCTATGGCGGCCTTCTGTTTGGCCAATCCCCTGACATACGCACAACAGCCCATGCCGTTGATGAACATTACAACCGCCTGAAGACCTTTAAAGCCGCTTTCACTGAGATTTATCAGGGTGACGGCATCTCTCGCACGGAAAGCGGCACCCTATGGCTTAAAAAGCCGTCACGTATGCGCTGGGAATATCATGTGCCTCGGGAGAAACTGTTTCTTATCGATTCCAAAACCGCATATTTTTACGTAACCGGCGACCGCCAGGCCAAGAAAACGCCCGCCAAGAACCTGGATGATCTCCGCTCGCCTTTGCGATATCTTTTGGGCAAAACAAAGCTGGAAAAGGAACTGGATGGCCTCTCCCTGGCGCCGGACCTTAATCCCTTGCAGCCAGGCGATGTGGTGATGCGTGGAATTCCAAAAATCATGAAAGACCGGGTCTCAGAAGTGGTGCTTGAGGTTTCACCCTCACACCAAATCCACCGGATCGTGATTCATGGGGTTGACAGCACTATTACCGATTTCCGCTTCTCTCAAATCGAGGAAAATGTGCCTGTGGAAGACAGCCTGTTTCGCTTTACCCCACCCCCCGGCGTGGATACAATTGAGGACAACCAGGTTACCCAGTAAATCACTACTGGTTACCTTAGATAGCCGAAGAATTAGTAAAATTAATCAGCAAAATGCGCAATAATGGGGGTTCCCCCCATTCTAATAAATAGAGTTAACAATTCGTAGAATGTTAGACTTGTGTAAGGGAGTCGGAGCTTCCCCCGTATTCACATTTCATGGCTGAATTCCTCGTTAAAATGGCGGACGAGCGCGGTCACGTGCTCCAGCAAGTTGAAAGCGGCGTCTCTGAACAGGAGATCAGGGAGCGCTTTGTTCAACAGGGCTTTATGGTCTACTCGGTTAAGACCCGGCGAGGCCTGCTGCCCGTCGGCGCAAGGGCACGCAAAAAGATCCTGAAAGCCGACCAGTTTGTCATTTTCAATCAACAGTTTTTGACGCTGATCAAAGCCGGACTGCCCATCCTTAAGTCCTTGAATATTCTCAGCAAAAGGCAGAAGAACGTTCGTTTTAAGGCCATTCTGGAAAACGTGCAGGAACGGGTCAGGAGCGGAGAGCTTCTTTCTCAGGCATTTGAAGCCCAGGGAGCGACCTCAAAAATTTATACGACCACCTTGCTTGCAGGCGAGCGAAGCGGCAATCTGGAAGAAGTTCTGGGCCGTTTTATTTCATTCCAGCGGATCACCGTTTCCTTTCGCAAAAGGCTGATCGCTTCCCTGTGGTATCCGGCGCTGCTCATTTGCGCTCTCACGGTAATGCTGACGTTCCTGATGACCTACGTGGTGCCTCAGTTTGCCGATCTGTACAGCTCGCTCAATGCGAAGTTGCCGGCCATGACCGTCTTTATGCTGGGTATTGGCCGCGGTATCCAGAATGATTATCCGGTCATTCTCGGAAGTTTATTGGCCGTGGCCATCCTCATTACGCTCTGGGTAAGATCGGAGAGCGGGTCCAAAACGCTGGATTCTCTTCGCTACAAGCTGCCTCTCTTTGGCCAAATCTGGATGAAATACCAGATCGCCATGTTTTCACGGACGCTTTCCACGCTGCTGTCCGGCGGCCTGCCACTTGTACCTTCGCTGGAAACGGCTAGCCATTCCATTAACAGCTTCAAGATTGCCAGCAACGTTGGATACGCCTCCAATCGCGTCCGTGAGGGTCGCGCACTTTCCTTCAGCCTGGAAGAGACAAAGTTTTTTCCAGACCTCGCGCTTGAAATGATTGAAGTGGGCGAATCGACCGGTGCTTTGCCCGCCATGCTGAACTCGGTAGCGGAATTCTACGAGGAAGACGTCCAAAATTCGCTTTCCACGGCCATGCAGTTGGTTGAGCCGGTCATTTTGATTTTCATGGGCATTACAGTTGCAATTGTGCTCCTCTCACTGTACCTGCCGATCTTCTCCCTGGGAGCACAGCAGTAGGATTGATATGGATCGAAAGAGCCAGACAACAATGGAAGCCACAACACCGATCAACGGCCTGGTTGAAAGCAGCGAGCAAAAAGCCCGGGACATGGCCGCGCGCTATCGCTGCGAGTTCGTGGATCTGCGTGATTACCACCTGGATGCGGAGCTATTCAAGACCATTCCAGTGGATTTGATGTTCCGTTACAACTTTGTACCCCTGGAGCAGAACGAAAGCACGCTAGCCATTGCTATCGCCGATCCCAGTAAGCTGATGATGATTGATGAGATCGGTTCGCTCTTGAATCGCCGCATTCGGACCAAAGTTGCTACGCTGGCCCAGATCAGTGACATTCTTAAGAAGACAGAGCAATCACAGCGCGTGCTGGAAGAAGCCAGTGAAGGCTTTGTGCTGGATGTTGTCCGGGATGACGAAGGAAGCGGCGATGAAAATATCACCATTGACCGCATCACCGGCACCACGGAAGCTGACGTCAGCCCGATCATCCGACTGGTGGACACCACAATTTTTACTGCGCTGCAAAAGCGCGCCAGTGACATCCATATAGAAACCGAAAGCGATTCCGTAATCGTAAAGTATCGAATTGACGGGGTACTGACTCTAGCCATGCAGCCGATGGCGAAGGAACATCACTCCACCATCATTACCCGCATTAAGGTCATGAGTGAGTTGGATATTGCGGAACGCCGCGTGCCTCAGGACGGTCGTTTTCGCGTGAAGTACAGCGGCAGGCTCATCGACTTCCGCGTGTCTATCATGCCCACTATTCACGGCGAAAATGCCGTGCTTCGCGTCCTGGACAAAGAATCCATGAGCGAAAAGTTCCGCAACCTGGTGCTGGACGTTGTGGGCTTTGATGAAGAGGACTTGCGCAAGTTCCGCCGCTACATTCTGGAACCTTACGGCATGGTGCTGGTTACCGGGCCCACCGGCAGCGGCAAGACCACCACGCTGTACGCTGCGCTCAACGAGATCAAGACCGACGAAGACAAGATCATCACGATTGAAGATCCGGTGGAATACCAGATTCACGGCATCACGCAGATTCCGGTGAATGAGAAAAAGGGTCTCACATTCGCCCGTGGGCTGCGCTCCATCCTGCGCCATGATCCGGACAAGATCATGGTGGGCGAAATCCGCGATCAGGAAACCGCGCAGATCGCCATTAACTCCGCCCTCACCGGCCACCTGGTCTTCACCACCGTCCACGCCAATAACGTGGTCGACGTGCTGGGACGTTTTCTGAACATGGGCGTTGAGCCGTATAACTTTGTTTCGGCGCTGAACTGCGTATTGGCACAGCGGCTGGTACGAATGATTTGCACCCACTGCAAGACGCCGGTACATTACTCGGATCAAGAGCTGACAACTTTCGGTTTGGCCCCGGCAGAATGGCGCGAAGTGCGGTTCTATGATGGACCTGGTTGCATTGAGTGTGGCGGCACTGGTTATCATGGCCGGACGGCAATCCATGAACTGCTGGATCTCTCTGATCGCATTCGCGAGCTGATCCTGGAAAAGCGGCCATCATCTGAAATTCGCAAGGCCGCACATGAAGAAGGAATGAAATTTCTGCGCGATTCTGCGCTGGCACGCGTTAGGGCCGGCGTGACCACGATGAAGGAAATCAATAAAGTCACATTCATCGAGACTACGAGATAAAAATGGCAAGTTCGCAACCAAAAACGGTCAGGCCACGGCTGGCGTGTGAAATCACCTCGGAAGGGGTGATCGCCGCCCGCGCCTCCGAAAAAACGCGGCGTCTGGAAGTCTTCACCTCGCGACGGTTCAACGAAGGCACCATTGCGCCTGGATTGACCGTGCCTAACATTCTGAATCCTGAGGCGCTGCGCACCGCGTTGAGCGGGGCTCTGAGCGCGGTCGCAGGGAAATCCAAAGACGTAATCGTGGTACTGCCGGATGTGGCGATTCGCATGATGCTGCTGGATTTTGAATCCCTGCCGACCAGGCGCGATGAAATCGATCCTGTGCTTCGTTTTCGCCTCAGGAAATCACTTCCCTTTGATGTTGATCACGCGACGCTTTCTTATGACATCACGCGCGCCAATGGAACAGTCAGGGTAGCGGTTGCCGTGGCCCCCCGAGAGATCATTGAAGAATACGAAAAGGCATTCCGCGATATTGGATATGTGCCCGGTGTGGTCCTGCCGTCATCATTGGCGGCTCTTGGGCTCGTGGATGGCGAACGTCCAACGCTCATTTTGAAAGTCGATCCCATGAACATCACAATTACAGCGGTCGAACGACATGAGTTGCGCCTGGTACGCACTCTGGATAATCCGCATGGAGGTATTTTTTCCACGGCAGACCTTGCTGAAGCTGTGTTGCCGTCGATCGTCTTTTTTGAAGATACCTTCGCCGCGCATATTGAAAAGATTTACGTGGGCGGGGCCGCTCCGCTGGAGGAACTTGGTCCGCTGCTCCATCAACAGACCGGTGCACAGGTGCAGGAACTGGCCCCGGAACTTGGCGCCGAACAGAACCTGAGCGGTGAACATGTTGCGCCGGCCACCATGGCGGGTATTGTGGGAGCTTTGCTGGGATAATGCGCCTAACTATCAATCTCGCTTCGCAGAAGTATGAAGATGTGCGCCAGTTTTACGTGCGCTGGAGCATAGCAATTGCTGTGTCAGCACTGCTTATGCTGGTGCTGGTGGCCTTGGCGTGGAAAAATTTTTCCAATTCTTCCGAGTCCGGCAAGCGAATCAAACAATTACAGGCTAAAATTGTGGAGCTGGAAAAAGAGCGTGCGACCGCGGAAGCAATCTCCAACCTTCCGGAAAATCATGACGTAACTGCGCAGAAAAATTACTGGAACCGGCAGATCAATCGCCGCCAGCTTTCCTGGACACAGTTATTCAACGATCTCCAGAGAATCATGCCTGCCCGCGCCTTCTTGAGTTCGGTGGCACCGGAGATTACCAAAGACAACCGGCTCAAGCTCACGCTGGTTGTGATGGGCGATACTCACGATAATGGGCTTGAACTGCAGAAGAAGATGGAAAAATCCGAACGGTTTCGCAGTCCTCAAATCACCAGTGAAATCG
>JBAVLE010000385.1:0-29645 GCA_049688735.1 Candidatus Angelobacter sp.
GCCACGACCCTGCTTGGAGAGGCTGGAGAAGACGGTACAGCATTCGTTGCGGTAACGCGCCAAGGACCATATCTAATGCGGGCCAAGCAGGACGCCATTCAAAATGCTCTGCGTGACCTTCCCGCACTGCAGCGCGAGCTTGATGTAGTGCAGTTGCACCGCGTGATGCTGGAACGCGTCCTGGGAATTTCGGAAGAAGCCATTCGCAACCAGGAAAATGTGCGCTATGAGCGCGATGCTTTTGAAGCGATCTCCTGGGTCCGGCAAGGCGCAAACGTCGCATTTTTAATGAACCCGGCCAAGATCGAACAGGTTCGCGACATTGCTTTCAATGGCGAGGTATTACCGCAAAAATCCACGGACTTTTATCCCAAGCTGCTGAGCGGTGTGGCCATTTATGCGCTGGAGTAAATCAGGAGGAGGGCTGGCGGTTGCGGCTTTGTGCTGCGCTCTGGTGGTCTCTGCTGCAGGCCCGGAGCAACAACTTACCGTTTACACAGCCCACACCACTTATTCACTTCCCGTGGTTGATCGTGGCGGCAAATCATATATTTCCATCACAGACCTTCTTTCACCTTTGGGCGCTTCCCAGCCAATCATAAGAGGAAAAGACTGGCGGACCACCCTCAATAAGATGGATCTACGGCTAACGGACGGAAAAGATAAAGGAACGATCAACAAGCAGATAATTAATCTGGATGGCAAAGCGCTCCTGGAGAATGGCCGTTTCATGGTGCCAATTGACGCCGTGCTTCCCCTATTAGGCCGACTGTTGAGTACCACAATCGACTTTCATCAACCAGCCCGCCGGCTTTTTGTTGGCAATGCGTTTACACGCTTCACCGCTGAATTCAAGAATGGCGACCAACCGTCTTTGGTGTTGAACTTCAGCCAGCCAGTTACGCGATTGGATATCAACCATGGCGAAGATCGCGGCGCCCTTTTCACTCACACCGATAAGACAACCCTGATGTTCCGGAAAGATCCGCTGGTTTCTGATCTCAAGACGCAGCAATTTGGCGATGGTGCAATTCAATCGCTCGCTTTTTCCGAGGAAAACGGAACGGCCCTTCTCACGGTTACGGGGAACAAGCATTTGCAGGTCATCCGCAGCGAAGATGGCAAGACAATTACGCTGCAACCTCAAGCGCCAGTAGCGTTGGCTACACCACTCCAGACCAAGCCAAGCACACCTGCCGAGGAAGACCAGAAGCGCACACCTGAGTTCTTTGTAATGATCGACCCCAGCCATGGCGGCAATGACAAAGGTGCAAACTTTAGCGGAAAGCTGATGGAAAAAGATATTACGCTCCACCTGGCGCGCGAACTCCGCAAAGAGCTGGAAGAACGCGGGATTGCGGCGCGTTTGCTGCGCGAGTCTGATATTGACCTGAGCCTAAACCGTCGCGCTGAAATCACTAATGAACAGCGTGCAGGCATCTACGTGGCGCTTCATGCGGGACGTCCCGGAAAAGGTATAAGAGTGTACACCCCGGTCTTAACCGACGCGCAGCAACCTCCAACGGGACGATTTTTGCCTTGGGAGAGCGCGCAATCGGGTGCTCTGGCCCGGAGCCAGAATGTGGCTCGCGCGGTTTCTGAAGAGCTCAAAAAAAAAGGTATGGCTGTGGCGAGCATGGGTGTACCCTTACGCCCTTTGAATAACATCGCAACGCCGGCAATCGCCGTGGAACTGATCGCCGAGGCAGACGATCAGCAATCTCTTGAAAGCCAAAAGCGGCAAAACAACGTCGCAACGGCCATCGCGCTAGGAATTATGCAGGTTCGAAGCCAGATGGGAGCGCGCCAGTGATTCCCCGACATTTTCAAATCACGATTGCGCTGGTTTTGCTGGCCATATTGGTGAGCGGGGTAATCATCATCCGCATGACGCATAAGGAGGAAGCGTTAACGCAGGCAGCGGAAGCTGCTCCGGCGGCCCCATTGGCCGGCGGCAAGCAGGAGCATATTCAATTGCTGCTGGCCTACGATGACGATCAAGCCCTGCGCTGGCGTCCAGCGGATGTTTTTCTGCCGGCAGACCGCAATTTGCGTGCCCGTGAAATGCTGCGTTCTGTGCTGGCGCAGTATCTGCAAACACCCTCTCCGCACCCACTGGCAAAAGGCGCTGACATAAAAGATGTATATTTCATCAGCGACGATACCATGATCGTGGACACTACAGCACAGTTCGCCGATGGACATCCTTCAGGAATCCTGCTCGAAGAATTCACGCTGGCTTCGCTCATTGAAACACTCACTGCCAACGTCCCGGGCATTGCGAAGGTTAAATTTCTGGTTGACGGCAAAGAACGCGAAACCCTGGCCGGCCACGCTGATCTCATGTCCTTATATCAGACGTCTGCTGTACACGAACTGGCCAAGGAGTTTGAATAAGCATGCCTCCGGTGATTGGAGTTTTTGACTCCGGGTTCGGAGGCCTGACTGTCTTACAGGAGTTGCGCAAAGCGCTGCCTGCGGCGGACTATCTATATTTCGGGGATACCGCGCATCTTCCTTATGGCGCTAAATCCGTCCGGACGGTGGCCAAGTACGCAATTTCTGCCGCGCATTTTCTTGAAGAACACGGAATTGAAATGCTGGTAATCGCGTGCAATACGGCGACGGCGCTGGCATTTGACGAGATTCGAGGCGCGGTGAAAGTGCCTGTGGTTGGTGTGATAGAACCCGGCGCGAAGCGGGCGGCGGCAATTTCAAAAACAAGAAAGGTAGTGGTGGCCGCGACAGAAGCCACTGTTGCCAGTCACGCATATCAGCGCGCTCTTGAGCAACGCGGGATGCAAGCCACCGAGAAGGCGTGCCCTCTTTTTGTGCCGCTGGTGGAAGAAGGTTGGGTTGAGCACCGTGTAACGGAAGAGGTCGCGCACATCTATATGGACGAGGTTTTTCAGGATGCCGCCCGCGATGCTGATGTTCTGGTGCTGGGCTGTACGCATTACCCGCTGATTCGACCGCTATTGCGAAGGATCGTTCCACAGACTGTAGAGATTGTGGATTCAGCGGAGTCCACCGCCGCTAAAGTTGTAGAGATGTTGGGCGCAAATCGAGGGCAAGGTGAGCTGGGCGATTTACGTTGTTACGCGACTGATTCTGTAGAAAAATTCAGGCGGCTCGGGAGTAAATTCCTGGGCTGTCCCATTGAAAAGATTGAGCTGGTAGACATTGAAAAATAACAAAGACATGTTTTTTCGCTCAGATAACCGCACGCCGGAGCAAATGCGTCCGGTCAACATCATTCCCGAGTTTATCTCCACGGCAGAAGGCTCTGCGCTGATTGAAGTCGGCAACACCCGGGTAATCTGTACGGCCTCGATTGAAGAAAGCGTGCCTGGCTTTATGAAAGGTTCAGGCAAAGGATGGATCACCGCGGAATACAGCATGCTGCCACGTTCGACGCTGACCCGCACGGCACGGGAAGCCAACCGCGGTCGCCAAAGCGGCCGGACGCATGAAATCCAGCGCTTGATTGGACGCGCCATGCGGGCGGTGGTCGATCTGAAGCAACTGGGCGAACGAACTATTACCCTCGACTGTGACGTGATTCAAGCTGATGGCGGAACGCGCACCGCATCCATCACCGGCGCTTTTGTGGCTCTGGGACTTGCGATGGAAAAGCTGGTTGAAGCCGGGACGCTTTCGGCTGCGCCTATCCGTGATTTTGTGGCGGCAACCAGCGTTGGGATTGTGGAAGGCGCAATCCTGCTGGACTTATGCTATGAAGAGGATTCCCAGGCGGAAGTCGATCTCAACTTTGTGATGACCGGAGCGCGCAAGATCGTGGAAGTGCAAGCCACAGCCGAGCAACACCCGTTCGATGAAGCCCAGCTCAAGAAGATGATGGACTACGCCGCCGGAGGGATCGAGGCATTGATCGCCAAACAGAGAACCATTCTTTCTCCGTTACCATTAAGGCAGTAAATTATTCCTTGGCGAAATCTTCATCGTCGAAGATATATGGGGCCGAGCGAATCAGCTTGAACCGGACCTTCATGTCGCACTGATCGCACACGGGAAACAGGTCATCGCGATACATGACCGCTTCATGGGCTTGGCGATGGCCTTTATCGTGGATAACTTCATAGATCCCACTCTCCAGCACGGGCTGTTCGGGCAGGAACACTTTGCTGTGCTGTGCGGGCTTGCGGCGATGGCTCCGCTCTTTGTCTCGGCCGGACGTCAGCGCCCAGTTGAGTTTCTTGCGCGCGGGGGTTCTGGATAATTGGGTAGCGTTCATTTTCGGTGTAATAGTAACAGGCGCTTTGCAATTTTGGCTCGCAAAATGAAAAGTTTCTTGACCTAACGAGTGAACAGCATGGTTGCCAGTATCAGTGATGCATAGGCAATTTGCGCCATGGAAACAAGGCGCTGATTGTCATCTTTGCCAGGCTTCTTGAAGATTACCCAAAGCCCGGTGCCCAGGTTAAGGACAAGAATGGTACCCATGAACTTACTGATCAAATCGTAAGCTCGCCAATGTAGGACAACCTCCAAACAGATTAAAGCTGTCGCAACAACCGGAACTAATACGCTGTTGACGCGGGGAATCAGCGGCCTGCCAAAGTCATGCTGTTGAGCTTTTCCTGGTTCCATCTTTACTCCAATTCGCAGGAGAGAATGTTAACCGAGTTCGGGTTACCTGTACCGCCCCCAATTCCAACATTCTGCTTGTTTTTGTAAAATAGGTAACTTGAAGCAGGTCTTGCGCATCTCTGAATTGTTGCGACTGGCCCCGAAGATCAATTCCGATTCGGCTTAAGCCCGAGACAAATTTATTCAAGCCAATATTACTCAGGAGGACGACCGTGAAGCTTACACCTGGAAAACTCGCCGGAATGAAAGCGGTCTCAGACAAACGCGGCGTGATTGCCGCCGCCGCCATGGACCAGCGGGGATCATTGCAGAAGGCGCTGGCGAAAGAAAAGGGCGCGGATGTCAGCACATCGATGCTGGAAGAGTTCAAATCGATTGTCACGGAAGTTCTCACGCCTCATGCCAGCGCCATCCTGCTGGACCCGGAATTTGGATTGCCGGCTTCCAAGCGTCGCTCAAAAAACGCCGGCCTTCTCTTGGCGTATGAAAAAACCGGCTATGACAAGACTGGACCTGGTCGCCTGCCTGACTTGCTGGATAACTGGTCAGTTCGTCGGTTGAAAGAAGCCGGAGCGGATTGCGTGAAGGTGCTTCTCTATTACACGCCGACCGATGGCGCCGCCATCAATGATAAGAAACACGCCTGGGTCGAGCGCATCGGCGACGAATGCCGCGGCAACGATATTCCCTACTTCCTCGAATTTGTGGGATATGACGAAGGCATAGACGAGAAAGGCCTTGAATTCGCGAAGAAGAAGCCCGAGATCGTGATCGGATCGATGGCAGAATTTACCAAAGACAGATATGGAATTGACGTAATGAAAGTGGAAGTTCCTATCAACATGAAATTTGTGGAAGGCTCCAAATCTTACGGAGGCCAGAAAGCATATTCCAAACAGGAAGCCATGGAGCATTTCCGCAAAGCACAGAGTGTCGCCACGCGGCCATTCATTTATCTTTCCGCCGGCGTAAGCAATGCCGAATTCAATGAGGCCCTGGCTTTGGCAGCCGAATCAGGGGTGAAGTTCAATGGCGTACTCTGCGGACGCGCCACGTGGAAGGAAGGTATTCCTGTTTACGCCAAGCAAGGCGCAAAAGCTTTTGAGCAATGGCTACAGTCTGAAGGCGTGAAGAACATTGAAAACGTGAATGCCAGCCTGAAGGCTGCCACCTCGTGGTTCTCACTTTATGACGTGCGCGAACCGGCAATGGCAGGCGATTAAAACGAGCTAATTCATAAGACAGTGGCGCTGCTGCCCCGCTTTGTCTTTTTGAGCCTAATCAGTTCGAAAGACGGCGCTCCTCTTGCAAAACGATGGCCATGAGTTAAATTACGCCCGAGGGCCTGTCTGCGAGTGAGCTTGTAGGAAAGCAAAATAGCGACGTGAAGAGGTGGCTGGGCATCCAATCGCAGATGTTGCAAAAACACTTTAGGAGGTAATGATGGCAGTTTCATGGAATAAAGATATAGACGCTGCGCTTAGCCAGGCCAAAACACAACACAAACCCGTGCTGGTTGATTTTAGCGCCGCTCCAGCGTGAGGGGCATGCGCTCGGCTGGAAGCCGAATCATACGCTGACCCGCAACTCGCATCCTTCATCGATCAGAAATTCGTGCCCGTGGGAGTGCACATCAAAGAAAATCCAGCAGGGTTCCACCGCTTTGACTCAGTCTGGACACCCACAGCGCTGGTGCTGGATGAAAACGGCAAAGAGCGCCATCGTATTGAAGGCTATCTGCCAAAAGACGAATTTGCCGCACAACTACTGCTGGGCCTTGCGCGGGTGGCTTTCATGCAGAAGAAATGGGTGGACGCGGAAAAGCTATACGATGAAATTTTGCAGAAGTATCCCAACAGTGAGGCTGCACCGGAATCGGTTTACTGGAAGGCCGTGAGCCATTACAAAGGCACCAACGATCACACGGTGCTGGGCGAAGTGCCAAAAACACTTCAGCAGAAATATCCCAATAGCGTTTGGGCAAAGAAGGCAATTCCCTGGACGGCGTAGTTGCAGATACCCTCGCGTCAGTCCGATTCAAGCTGTTGAAAATTGCGTGAAGCGGCAGAGAGAATCTGCCGCTTTCATTTTTCTGCCTGAAACAGATGTCGGCGTTGGTGCGCCATCATGCACGGGAACGCAGCGGCTTGCTATCCAGACCAATAGTTAACAGTCAGCCGCTGGTGTCCTCTATATCCATTGAAAATGAAAACCGATACCCGAAGTTCTCTTGCGACCTTCGCGTCCATGGCTGTAACAAGGCTGACTGATTTCTAAAGCGCTGTCCCAAAGTGAAACTGGAACTCTGGAAATTTATTTCCTTTCCTGTTCCGGTACTGCAATTCTTGCTGATATCCAGCTCGAAGAAAGACTCATCACTAAACGGGAGAATGAATCATGAGCACGAAGGCCATCAAAAACATATTACTGGCGGCAATGATGACCGCCGTTCTCAGCGCCGGGACGCTTTCCGCGCGGCAGTTGCGCAGCGACGCCACGAGCGTTACTTGCGGCGGAAGCTGCGGCGCAGGCCACCCATGCAAAACCGGCTGCATTTGCGCTTTCCCGCTGGAATCAACCACCGGCTTCTGCTCCACGCATCCTACGGGGGTTCAGACGCAGGCCAAGTAGCTGTGGCCTGTGCATCTTTTTCTCCTTCAAGTTTGATAGGCCAAGGAGGATGAACCATGGGTAGGACAATCAAGAACATCATTTTTCCAGCGATGGCCGCCACTGTGCTTTGTGCGGGAACGATTTCTGCCCGCCAGTTGTCGCTGGTTGTTCAGGACACAACCTGCCAGCACCATTTCTGCACCAGGACATCACCCTGCCCCAATATTCTGGGCTGCGGATGCGTGTTCAATAACCCCAGTGCCACCACAGGCGTATGCGGGTTCATTGCAGCCAAGCGGTGACAATAGCTGACGCAGAACTATTTTTATGCCTTCATAAGAAAGGAAGGTGAATCATGGCAAGAAAACAATAAAAAATACGTTCATGGCCGTGATAGTTGCGGCTGTCCTGGGCGTTGGCAGCGCTTCCGCCATCCAGTTGCATAAAGCCAGCATACTGCCGGCCTGTCGGGGCACATGCAGCGCAACCAAACCCTGCTTTAGCGGTTGCCTCTGCGAGATTCTCACCGGAACCACAGGTGGGTGAGTCAGAGACCCGGGGCCGGTCAGGCCACCACAACCCCAGAAGAATTAATCGCCAGGCGGCTTAGCTGGCCTGTGAAGCGGCCTTGGGAGCGGCAGAGACAACCTGCCGCTTGACATTTTCTGCCTGTAATAAGTGTCGCCGCTGGTGCGCCATCATCCAGGGGGAGTGCGGCGCCAGGCGCGCACGGAAAGGAGAAAAGCGCCGCGCGACTTTGATCTTTTCCAGATCAAGCCCCCTTTCTGCTCTCGTAGGAAGCGCTCCCATTCATCCTGAGCTTTCATGAAATGGGAGATGGCTTCAATGCGGCTGCAGCGAAATTGACAATATTGAGAAAGACAAATTGAACATCAAATTTCATGGTCATTCACTTTACTCCCACTCAATGGTCCCCGGAGGTTTGGATGTGATGTCATACACGACGCGGTTGATGCCGCGAACTTCATTCACAATACGGGTGGAAATTGCTTTCAGCACTTCGTACGGCAGAGGGACCCAGTCGGCGGTCATGCCATCTTCAGAATGTACCGCACGGATCGCACATGTGTAAGCATAGGTGCGCTGGTCACCCATTACGCCTACTGACATCACGGGCAGCAGTACGGCGAAGGATTGCCAAATCTGCGTGTAAAGGCCAGCGCGACGGATTTCATTTACTACAATGTCATCCGCTTCCTGAAGCAGCGCGACGCGTTCCGGTGTGACCTCACCCAGGATTCGAACGGCCAGTCCCGGCCCGGGGAAGGGCTGGCGCTGCAAGACCTCCTCTGGCATTCCCATTTCTCGTCCGATGCGGCGGACTTCATCCTTAAACAAATCCTTTAAGGGCTCAATCAGCTTGAGCTTCATCTTGTCCGGCAGTCCGCCAACGTTGTGGTGAGACTTGATGGTCTGCGAAGGGCCGCGCACGCTGCGGGATTCGATAATGTCAGGGTAAAGGGTTCCCTGCACCAACCAGTCCACTTTGCCGATCTGCCGTTCCAACCGGTGCGCTTCCTGATCAAAGACTTCGATAAATTCATTACCAATAATTTTGCGCTTCTTTTCCGGATCGGTAATACCAGCGAGCTTGCTCAAGAATCGATCTGTGGCATCAACAGCGACCACGTTCAGGCCGAGGCGGTCACGCAGGTTCTGTTGGACTTTTTCAAACTCATTCTTGCGCAGCACGCCATTATTGACAAAGACAGAGATCAACCGCCTACCAATGGCTTTATCGACCAATGTTGCGGCCACGGCGGAATCCACGCCGCCGGAAAGCGCGCAGATAACTCTTCCCTGCTCGCCTACGGTCTGCCGAACCTGGCGAATGGTTTCGTCAATAAAGTGCTGCGGCGTCCAGTCACCGCGCGCGCCGCAAATATTGACCACGAAGTTGCGCAGCAGATCGACGCCGCGCTTGGTGTGGTGGACTTCAGGATGAAATTGTACGGCCCAGATTTTTTGCGATTCATTTTCCATGGCAGCCAGGGCATTGCTGCTGCGCGCCATCACGCTAAAGCCCGATGGAAGTTCAAGCGCCTCGTCACCATGGGACATCCAGACATTGAGCGAAGGCGGCAGGCCTTCAAACAACCGGGATTGGCCCTTGACGTTAATTTCCGCGTGGCCATACTCGCGTTTAGGTCCGGGACGGACTTTGCCTCCCAGCTTATGCGTGATGAAGTGCAAGCCGTAACAAATCCCGAGCACAGGCAAGCCAAGGGCGAGCACGCGATCATCGGCCGGCGGCGCGTCATGATCGTAAACGGAAGACGGCCCTCCGCTCAGGATAATGCCGGCAGGCCGATAGCTATTGATCTCATCCAGTGGAGCGGTACAGGGCAGGACAACGGAAAATACTTTGAGTTCGCGGATGCGACGCGCAATAAGTTGCGTGTACTGCGAACCGAAATCGAGGATTACGATGGATTGTTCTTCCACGAACAATTATTCCCGATTCGCAGCAGAGTGTAAAGGCAAATCACAGTGGCGAAGTGTTCTCAACAGGCAAGGCAGAGGAAGTGGCGACAAGCGTGGGGCCGGCAGCCGGATCGACGTGAGCGGCTGCCAAGGATAGATAGGCCGCCATCCTAGCCATATAGAGAAAGTCAGCGATTGCGCAGTATGCCAGGGAAACGACCACAAGCAAAACAAAATAACTTTGTGGAGCCGTCCCTTCCATGCCGGAAGCCAGGCCGCAGATCGCCACCGCGATAAGCAGAATGATCGTCCGAAACAGCAGGAAAACCAAACCTGTCCCAGCGAAGTCAGAGCGCTGCTGGCGAATGGTTTGGCGTGCCTCGCGCACAGCGCCGCGAAAGCCTTGCCCTTCACGGCCAAAGAAGGCGGCCAACGAAAGATACCAATTCACTGTGAGCCAAAAGGCGCTGATCACAACCACCGAGGGCATTACCATCAAGTAGTAAAGAAGAAGGTCCGGCTTCGGGCCACGGGAGGCGATAAGGGCCTCGCCAAAAGTTGCGCCAAAAAACAGAACAAAGCAGAACCAACTGGTAAATCCACGCAAGAACTGCAGCGCGAGGATGCTTGGAAAACGCAAGGAAGTTAACCCAACTCGCAACCGCCGGATGGTAACGAACCTTCCGAGCGCCGAGAATATGCTCCACAAAAACGCAATCGCAACGGGAATCGCCAGAGCAGCGACGACAGCCTTCATCCCCAAAATCAATAGCACAGTAACCAATAATTGAGCCATTCTCTGCGGATCGCGGGTGCGCACCGCCATGTCCCATCGATGACCAACGTGCAACGGACCAAGCAGCATCAACCCAACGCCGATGACGAGGAGGCAGGCAAGAAGCGCAAATGACCATCGCCAGAGAATCTCAACCAGAAAGATGGCAGGATCGCGCGTGACAGCGCGAAGGCCCTGTGTAATAGGATTCGGAGGCTTAAGCATGTTTTGTTTTCATTGCCATCAACGCACCACCACGTTGACGAGCTTGCCCGGAACAACAATTACCTTGGCAACCTGTTTGCCGTCCGTAGCGACGCGGACTTTTTCATCGGCAAGCACGCGCTCGCGCACTGTGTCTTCCGGCGTTTCCGCAGGAACCACTATGTGGCTACGAAGCTTACCGTTGACCTGGACAGCGTAGGTGATTTCGTCTTCTTTGGCCAAAGCAGGATCGTAAGCAGGCCAGGCGTAACGAAGAAGTTTTTCCTCTTCGCCCAGCACCTCCCACAATTCGGCCGCGAGATATGGCGCGAACGGAGCCATCAAAAGCACAAGCTTCCGCTGGACATCGGCCAACAATGCGATAGGAAATTTTCCAGAGCTGATTTCATCTTCCGCAGCGTAAAGCTGGTTCACAAATTCCATGATCGCCGCCACGGAGGTATTGAAATGCCAGCGTCCCTGAAAATCCTCAGAGATACGCTTGATGGTCTGATGAAGTTTTCGCTCAATCTGGCGGGCCTTGGGTGAAAGCTCACTGGAGGCAATAGAGCCAGCGCCGTTGCCGGATGCAGTCTTGCCGGCTACAGCGTTACGCATCACAAAACGATACGCGCGGCTGAGAAACCGATGCACTCCTTCAACGCCTGCTTCCTGCCAGTCCAGCTCGCGATCTGGAGAGGTGGCGAAGAGCGAGTACATGCGCGTGGAATCCGCACCGAAGCTTTCTACCATCTCGTCAGGCGAAACCACATTCCCTTTGCTCTTGGACATCTTTGCGCCATCTTTGATGACCATACCTTGAGTGAAGAGACGCGTTGCCGGTTCACTGTTATGCACCAGGCCGAGATCGCGCATGAACTTGGTCCAGAAGCGCGAATAGATCAAGTGCAAAATCGCGTGTTCAACGCCGCCAATGTACTGGTCGATAGGAAACCAGTAATCGACGGTAGCAGTATCAAGCGGACGGTCCGCGAGCTGCGCGTTGGTGTAGCGATAAAAATACCAGGAGGAATCGACGAACGTATCCATGGTGTCCGTCTCACGGCGGGCAATACCGCTGCATTTAGGGCACTTGGCATTCACAAATTCGGGCACGCGCCCAAGCGGTGATCCGCCCTGCAAGGTGATGTCCACATTTTCCGGCAACAAGACTGGAAGATCGCTTTCCGGCACCGGTAAAACTCCACACTTCTCGCAGTAAAGCATTGGGATAGGCGTGCCCCAGTAGCGCTGCCGAGAAATGCCCCAATCCTTCAAGCGATACGTGACGGTGCGCTTACCGAAGCCGCCTTTCTCAGCGAAGGCCGTCATTTTCTCAATGGCTTCCTGATTGGAAAGCTCGCTGAACTCACCGGAGTTGATGAGTAAGCTGTCTTTCTCAGTGTAAGGAAGAACAGGCCTTTCACGTTCACCGGAAGCAGCCGGAGGTCCCGTTCTGCGAGGCAGAATGACGACACGCGCCTCCAGACCGTACTTCTCCGCAAATTCGAAGTCGCGTTCATCGTGCGCCGGAACGGACATGATTGCGCCGGTGCCATAGTCCATCAAGATGTAATTAGCGATCCAAATGGGAATTGATTCCTGATTGAAAGGATTGCAGGCGTAACGTCCGGTAAAAACGCCGTGCTTTTCAATCGCGCCAAGTTCGCCGGCTTCCCTGGCGCGGGCCTGATCGCGGATGAGATCTTCTACTTTGGAGTACAGACGCTGGTCATTGCCGACTAACTCGGCAACCACAGGATGCTCCGGCGCAAGCTGGATAGAAGTTGCGCCGTAAATCGTATCGATGCGGGTGGTAAACACCGTGATTTTGTCACCGGCATCAACCGCGCGATCGATTTTGAAATCTACCAACGCACCTTCACTGCGGCCGATCCAGTTACGCTGCATGGTGCGCACTTTTTCCGGCCAGCCTTCAAGCTTGTCGAGCCCGGCGAGAAGTTCATCAGAATAATTGGTGGTGCGGACGAACCACTGCTCTAAATCACGCGTCTCAACCTGTGTTTCTTCATGCCGCCAACAGCAGCCGTCAACAACTTGTTCATTGGCAAGCACAGTGGCGCATTCCGGACACCAGTTCACCCGGCTCTTTTTCCGATAAGCCAAACCCTTCTCGTAAAGCTTTAAGAAAAACCATTGGTTCCACTTGTAGTACTCAGGAAGGCAGGTGGTGACTTCGCGCGACCAGTCATAAGCAAAACCGAGACGCCTCATCTGCGACTTCATATGCGCGATGTTGCGGAGCGTCCACTCACGCGGCGGAACATTGTTTTTGATGGCGGCATTTTCCGCCGGTAGCCCGAATGCGTCCCAACCCATGGGATGGAGAACATTGTAGCCACTCATCCACATAAATCGGGCAAGCGCGTCGCCAATGGCGTAATTGCGCACATGGCCCATGTGCAACGCACCCGAGGGGTAGGGCAGCATTTCCAGCACATAATATTTCTTGCGCTTGCTGGTATGCGGCTCAGCGGCATAAAGCGCGGAATCAGACTCCCAGCGAGCATGCCACTTCTCTTCAATACGCTGCGGTTCGTAGCGAAGCTCGCGCTGCTCTGGTTGGTTGGCGGTGATTTCGGTTTTCGTGTCGGACATCTCTGCTATGCTCTTTTCCGCTTTGCTGGAGCGGTGGCTATCTGTACCAATGATTTTAACGTCTCTAGGTTACGCAAATCGTCGCCGGGCTCCTCGATTGGCGTTTCTGCAATGAAGGCCGCGTGCTCCGTTCGCGGATCGTTCAACAATCGCCGAAATGGCTCCAATCCAATTGTTCCCTTCCCAATATGCTCATGCCTATCTCGCTTGGAACCTCGCGCATCTTTCGCGTCGTTACAATGCCAGACCATCACGTTCTTCAATCCAATCGTTTCATCCAGCCTCTGCATGGTTTCATGCCAGCCGGATTCGGAAACAATGTCATAGCCGGAAACATGTGTGTGGCATGTGTCGATACACGCTCCTACCGGACAAACCGGTCGCAGGTAATGCAACAGATGCGCTACCTGATCGAATGATCCACCCAGCGAGAACTCTGAGCCGGCCGTGTTCTCAATGAGGACGCGAAGGCTCGACTTCTCGAGTTCCAGACCTTCAGCAGCTTCGGCAATCGAGCGGGCGACTAATTCCAGACCTTCTTCGCGGCTGCGTCCGCGAAAAGAGCCAGGATGGAGCACCAGATACTCCGCGCACAAAGCCTTAGCCCGTTCCAGTTCTCCGCGAAAAGCCGCCACGGACTTACGATGAAACTCCGGCGTGGCGCTGGCCAGGTTCACCAGATAACTGCAGTGGATAGCCATGGGGCTGATGCCATACTTCTCCCGCAAGCCCCGCATGGCGTCACACTGAGAAAGCGCCAAAGAGTATGGCTGCCATTGCCGGGGGCTGGAAGAAAAAATCTGAAACGTATTGGCTCCCAGCCGATAGGCGCGCTCAGCCGCCATCTCTACGCCGCCCGCCGTCGAGGTATGTATTCCAATCCGACGAGGGCCAGGCTTGGGCGGCTCGCCTTCCGCCCACAAAAGCACGTCCTTCATGCTCCGCCGCTTGCGTTCCTGATTGCCCATCTCTGGCTTGGATATGGCAAGACGCTTACGCTCTGGATCCCCTGAAGGCATGTGCTAAATGGTTGATTTTAACATGCTAAATACGAGTTCCGGACTTCAGCAGACAACAGCTTTTCATTGCTCCCGATGGCAAAATCACAGTAAACTGATGATTCAGCGAGGGCCAAAGTCATGTTAGTCGTAATGAAGGCGCATGCCAGTGAGGAACAGGTACGCGCGGTTTGTGAACGCATCGAATCACTCGGGTACCGCGCGCATCCCATACCGGGCGCGCAACGCACAGCCATTGGCATTACCGGCAATAAGGACGCCATGGAACAAGGCATTCTGGACGAAATGTCCGGCGTGCAGGAAGTTATCAAGGTCAGCAAGCCATACAAGTTGGTGAGCCGCGACGTCAAAGAAGAAGACACTGTCATCAATTTTGCCGGGAGCGATGGTACTTTTGGCGGTCGCGACCTGGGTGTGATCGCCGGTCCATGCTCGATTGAATCCCGCGAACAGGCTTTTACCATCGCGGAACGCATAGCAAAAGGGGGCGCGAGGTTTTTCCGCGGCGGAGCTTACAAGCCCCGTACATCGCCCTACGCATTCCAGGGCATGGGTGAAGACGGGTTGAAGATCATGGCGGAAATCCGCGATCGATTTGGCCTGCGAATCGTTACTGAAGCTCTGGATGAAGAATCACTGAACCTGGTGGCGGAATATGCGGACGTGATCCAGATTGGCGCCCGCAACATGCAGAATTTTTCACTGCTAAAAAAAGTAGGACGGCTGCGCAAGCCGATTATGCTGAAACGAGGCATGTCCGCAACGCTGGAAGAATTTTTAATGGCGGCGGAATACATCCTCAGCGAAGGAAATTATGAAGTGATCCTATGCGAACGCGGCGTACGCACCTTTGCCGATCACACGCGCAATACACTTGATTTGAGCATTGTGCCAGCGGTGCAGCGGTTGAGCCATCTGCCAATCATCGTCGATCCCAGCCATGGGACCGGAAAGCGTAACAAAGTATTGCCGCTTTCGCGGGCCGCCGTGGCAGTGGGCGCGGATGGAATCATGGTGGAAGTACATCACGACCCTGAACATGCTTTGTCTGATGGAGCCCAGTCGATTTTTCCCGATCAATTCGACGAGATGATGCATGAGATACGGCAGATTGCGGCCGTGCTGCACCGTAACGTCCAGGATCCACGCACCCAGCCCGCGGTTGCCAAGGCCGGCAGATAAGTTGCGAGCATTTACATTAGTGGCTTGCCTCGTTCTTGCCCTGCTTGCAGGCTGTAAAGACACGCCGGAACCCAGCCCGAATTATCACGAGTACGCATACGTTTCCAATGGCGGCAGCAATAGCGTAACGGTAATAGATCTGCGCGCTTTGTCGATTCTGACTACGGTTTCCGTAGGACGCAGCCCGACAGGACTGGCGGTAAATCCGCGGAAGAATGAAATCTACGTGGCCAATACGGAATCCAACAACATCAGCGTGATTGACGCGGAAACGAATAAGGTAGTTTCTACGATCGGAGTGCATCGCGCGCCATTTTTTGTGGACCTTTCTTCTGACGGCAAGCGGGCTTATGTGGCGAACTCCGGCTCAGCCAACCTATCAGTAATCGACCTGGACCAGCGCCGAGTGATCAAGTACATCCCCACAGGCAATGGAAGCAATTTGGCTCGATTGACGCCAGACGGCAAGCTGGCGATTGTTGCACTGAGAGATGAGGATTCCATCGCTATTGTGGACACGCAAAAACTGGCACTACGCAACAAAGTAGCTGTGTGTGCTAAGCCGGTGGAACTGGCGGTTGTGCCCGATTCCAGCAAAGTCTTTGTCGCCTGCAGCGAGTCACGCCAGGTTGGCGTAGTAGACCTGAAAACTGACAAGCTGCTGGCGCTTTTGGACGTAGGTAAAACGCCGGTGGATTTAGTGGTGAAGCCGGATGGCGGCGAAGTTTTTGTCAGTAACTACGACGCCAGCTCAATTTCTGAAATTGTAACCAGCACAAATGAAGTCAACAACACATTCCAGATTGGCGACCATCCAATACGCAGTTTGGTCTCACCGGATAATGCGCTGCTTTATGTAGCGAATTTTGGTTCGGATTCAGTTGCCGTGTACAGCATCGACAATGGCAAGCGGACGGCTTCAGTGCCGGTTGGGAGTCATCCGGAAAGCATGGCGCTCTCACCAAACCAGCTGCTCTTGCTGGTGGTAAATACCGGCAGCGGCGATATGACGGTGCTCTCGTTGATCGACAGCAAGGGCAAATCCCAGCCCGAGCTTCCGGTGCTTGAAACGATGATCCCGCTGGGTAAAGATCCGCGAGCGATTGTTGTGAAAGCGTTTGTTAGCCAGAGGTGATTACGGTTTGCTTTGGGCTTTGCTCAGTTTTGGAAAAGCAATGAGACGCTCTTTCGGCTGCGCTTTCTGGCTACCCAGCTTCCCCGCGATATATCCGAACAACTCCGGCAGCGTGACGTCCAGAGACATGGCCAGGAGCAGCAGCGTTCCCAGTTTAATGTCCACCTCGCCGCATTCGATCGCCGTAAGGCGAGTGCTGGAGAGCCCAGATCTTTCCGCGAGCTGCTCTACTGTGAGTCCCGTGCGTTCCCGCAGCTCATAAATGCAGCTTCCAACTGCTTTTTGAAAAGACATAAAGAAAAAGTGAGCGATCATCTTCAATGAAGATATTGGAGTTGAAAATCCAAAGCCGTTCGCTATTTTCCTGATAAACAGCCGACCGCTATCAGGCGCTTGCCTGCTCCGCGCTTTCTTCCAGAGCCGTCACAAGCTGCTGCAGGGTTTCCAGGCTGTTCACCTGGGCTATAGACCGCACATGCAATGAGCTCATGAGGGCCTTTGTGGCTTCAGATCCGATCCGCTCTTGCGCGGCTTCCAACCGGCGTAGTCCCCGGGCGGCAGACTGCATCGCGGCCAAAACTTTCTCCAGCACCACGCGGTCGCGTATCTCTGAGGGCTGCCAGACGCGCGCTATTGCCTTCAGCAATCCCCGGAACATGGCTTTGCCTAGCGGCTGCGCCATAGCTTCGATCTGCTGAATTATCAGCCTGTCTTCGGGCGAAACACCTGGCTCCTCCGGTCTGGAATTCTTGTTCTTTCTGGCTGGAGCCTCTGTCTTCACCGCTACAGACTCGCCGTGGGGTAAGGGCCTCAGGCCTTTTCGCCATGCCTCGGGCGTAGCCCAGCCGCCAAGCTGCGGCGTTTCCGCCGGATGTCCATGTTCGTCCAGCTCCACCCATGCGGCATTGAAGTTATATAGATATCGTCCCAGTCCGAAACAGGAGGAGGCGCGCTTGAAGGCCTGAGCTTCCGCGCTGGTCCCCGCATTATCATTGTCGGTCCATTCTTCTCCGGTGGCGGAATGGGAACCGATTCCATGGATCGTCAGTTCGCACGTGACAAACACTTTGGCCGCAACTTTGTTGTCCCGGCTGCGCTCGAAGGTGGCACTGGTATGGACAGTATATTTTCGCGTCCACCCGGCTGGCGTAAAGAGCTCATTCAGACGGTCGGTGTAGGCCCGCTGATCAGCATAGGGAATCACCTGACCCCGGTTCCGGTCCTCGCTCACTCTTACCACCCGCCATTCGATCAGCGAGGGGCTGAACGGGACCTCCAGCTCCGCAACAAATGCTCTCACCTTATCGATATTGAATCTGGATCCCGAGAAACCCGATGATGCCGGTGCTTCATTGGGTCGAACGCTGGCAGGATTTTTCTTCAGAGCCGTCATGTGTCCCCCAATCAGTGTTAGATGTGCTTTCATACGAGCTTAGCGATCTCTGCCAATTAATAGTCCTTGCTTCTCAAGACCACGCATCCTCCCTTTTCTGGCTGCGGAGCGGTTGAAACCTGAGGATGGCTAACTTATTGGCCCGGTCTTTCTGCATTCCCCCACTTCTTCCCGAAGGATGTTTCCGGATGCTCTTTACACACACATCATATAGCGAATAAAAAGAGAATTCAAGAGGTTTTGGCGGATTTTTGGCGATTTTTTACGTTTGAGCTGAGGCGTCTCCAATTGCTGGATACGTAATCAAAGGGTGAAACCTATGTTGCTTGTCGGTACGATCCGACAGCCGGTTCGCGGGCCTGATCCCGATCAGTGAAGGCCGAGGCCACCATCCACGGTGAGAATCTGGCCGGTGATGAAGTGTGGCGAAGTGGCGAAATACACAACCGCGCTTACGACATCCTGAGGCGATCCATTTTTCTTCATTGGGGTATGCGCGGCCAGACGCTGAAGCAGCACCGGATCCTTTTCTCCTGAGCCAACGTCAATCATCCCGGGTGCAACGCAGTTCACGGCAATCTCCGGCGCCAATGCTTTGGCCATGACCCGCGTAAGCATGTGCAACGATGCCTTGGAAGAACAGTAATGCGCATGCGTTGACCACGGCTTCTCGCCGCCCAGCGACCCCATATTGATGATGCGGCCATGCGTGCTACGCAGCGACGGAATGCAGCTCTGAGAAACCAGGAACGGAGCGCGGACGTTAACGGCAAAGACTTCGTCCCACTGTTCAGCGGTTATGCCTTCTATATTCGCCGTCTCAAAAACACCGGCGTTGTTGATCAGCACGTCAATCTGGCGAAAATGCTTTAGAACGTTCTCGACCGCATCTTTGGCACTTTGAGGCTCGCGAAGGTCGCATTTGAAGGCCAGAGCCTGAACACCTTTGGCTTTGATCTCATTGAATGTTTGCTCCGCTTCGGTTGAGGAGGATCGAAAAGTGAACGCAACGTTTGCGCCGGCCTGAGCCATGGCAACCGCAATAGCTTTGCCTAATCGGCGAGCAGCGCCAGTGATGAAAACAGTTTTGCCTTTCAAATCAGCCACGCAGGCATTGTAAACGGGGCGGCGCTCCGTCTCTCTATACTAAGATTTTCCCGGAGAGAAAGCACAGAGCACAATTTGAGGAATACGTCTCTACATTAGTATTTTGAATGAATACCAAACCCACATTGAACGTGCAAAAGTGGCCCTGAATCTTTTGTGCGGCTCGCTCTATCCAATTGGCCTATGAGCAGTAATCCCTCTCTGATCTCTTTTCCTGGCCAGGAAGATCACGCCGCCGCATCCCAGACATTAGAAGCCGATGCCATGGATGCTTATTCGCGCGTTGTAACTACAGTGGCAGAGTCCGTAAGCCCGTCAGTAGTTCGCATTCAGGTGGAAAACAAGCAAGGCCGGGGCGGAAGTGGGTCTGGGTTCATTTTTACGCCAGACGGTTTCATTCTGACGAATAGCCACGTAGTCCATGGCGGCCAGAAAATCACCGTATCCACGCCGGATTCAGGGGACTTCAGCGCACAACGAATCGGTGAAGACCCGGATACAGACCTGGCGCTTTTACGAATCGATGCACCCATCCTTCGGAGCGTGAGACTCGGCGATTCGAGGCGGATACGCGTCGGCCAGCTCGTGGTGGCAATCGGCAACCCTTATGGATTTCAGTACACGGTAACAGCCGGTGTGGTGAGCGCGCTGGGACGCAGCTTGCGGTCACAATCAGGACGCCTGATTGAAGACGTAATCCAGACTGACGCGGCACTGAATCCCGGCAATTCAGGCGGGCCGCTGGTGAATTCGCAAGGCGAAGTGGTAGGCGTGAACACCGCAACGATCTTGCCGGCGCAGGGGCTATGCTTTGCGATTTCAATCAATACGGCACAGTTTATTGCCAGCAAGTTGATTCGGTTTGGCCGGGTGCGTCGCAGCTATATCGGCGTGCAGGCGCAGACAGCGTCGTTGAACAAGATTATTGCGCGGCACTATGAACTTGACACTACTACGGGTGCGCTGGTGCTTTCAGCGGAGCCCGGAAGTCCGGCGCAGAAAGCGGGATTGCAGGAAGGCGATGTGATTACGTCTCTGGCGGGCGAGCCGGTTGAAGGCGTGGACGTGCTGCATCGCTTGTTGAGTGAGGACAGGATCGGAGTGGCGACGCGGCTGCTTGTGCTGCGCGGCTCACGCAGATCGGAAATTACCGTGGTTCCTGAAGCGCGTTTAAGCTAGAGTCCAAAGAGTTCGCGGAGGCGCTTGGTCTGTGCCCGGCTCACCGGGATTTCAGTTTGCTTGCGATCGTCCATGCGCAGTTGGTATGAGCTCTTGAACCAGGGAACAACTTCTTTGATCCGATTGATATTTACTACAAATGAACGGTGGGCACGCCAGAAGGTTTCGGGATCCAGCCCTTCAAGTAATTCTTCAAGTGTGCGGCAGTTCGATTTACCTTCAAGATGAGTGGCCACGACGCTGATAATGCCGTCTTCAATGGAAGCAAAGCAGAGGTCTTTCTGGTCGACGAGCAAAAGACGTCCCGCGCTGCGAAGAAGCACTTTGGAATTCTGGGGCCGGTGAGACTCAAGAATCTTGACCAGCGTGTCCAGGCGTTGCTGATCTGTGGGAGCGCCTTGAACTTTCTTTCGGGCTTTCTCTACGGCAGCGTTGACGCGCTTTTTATCAAATGGTTTAAGGATGTAGTCTATCGCATTGACTTCAAAAGCTTTAACGGCATATTGATCAAAAGCCGTAGCAAAGACGATTTGAGGAAGCGCGACCTTTTTGTCAATTAACTTCTTTAAAACTCCGAATCCATCAAGACCTGGCATCTGCACATCAAGGAAGAGTAAATCTGGAGAAAACTCTTTTACCAGATTCACGGCCTCGATTCCGTTATGGCCTTGCGCCACCACCGTTACATCATCAATGGGCTTAAGCAAATAGCTCAATTCTTCACGCGCGAGCTGCTCGTCGTCCACGATTACAACAGAAAGGGCCAAGTTTCATTCTCCGCTATTACTAATAAGAGCTGCGTCAGATGCTCAACAACAATGGGGTGCGCACAGATTGCTGCGCGCCTCAGCTAACTGTTTCTCTCCACAACAAAATCCGGGATCGACAGCAGAGCCCGCTTGATCTCCGACAGCGGGAAAGTGCAAATTGCTTTCCGTGCCAGCTCAGCATGCTTGGCCGCTGCATCATACGCATACGGGATAGACCCATAGCGGTTCAGCATCTCCAGTATCTGCTCATGTCTCACGCTGACAAACGCGCGCTCTTCCAGCACCGTCTCCACCAGTTTGCGCTCCTGCGGTGTGCAATGTTGCAGCGCATGGATCACCGCCATCGTGACCTTGCCTTCGCGCAGATCGCTCGCCACCGGCTTGCCCAGCACTTCTTCTGACGCGGTCAGGTCAAGCACATCATCCACGATCTGAAAGGCCAAGCCAAGATTGCGTCCATATTCGCCCAGTCCCGTCTCCTGCTCTTCCGTCGCTTTGCCGATCAGCGCTCCCAGCCGCGTGGACACAGAAAACAAGCAGGCTGTCTTTCGGAAGATCAAATCAAAGTGCTCTTCCAGTGAGATGATCTTGCCCAGCTTTTCCATTTGCAGCAATTCACCTTCAACCATCTGCTGCGTCAAATCGATGAGCACATCCAGCACGCGGAAATTGCGTTCCTGCACGGCAATCTTAAACGCTTCCATGTAGAGCCAATCGCCGGCCAGGACGCACTTTGAATTTCCCCACTTCGTGTTGGCCGCCGGTCTGCCGCGCCGAGTCTTGGCTTCATCAATAATGTCGTCATGCACCAGGGTTGCCGTGTGCAGCATCTCCACCACGGCTCCCAGTTTGATCGCGCTGGTCTCTTCGTGGGGAAACAGCTTGGCGGACAGCAGCAGCAATACCGGACGTATCCGCTTGCCTCCACCCGCGCGCAGGTGCTCGCCGATGTCGGTGATCGCGCGCACGCTTGACACCGTATCGCGGCCAAACTCACGCTCGATGGCGGCAAGATCATCACGCAACAGTTCGAAAACTTCTTTGGCGGTGGTTGTCGCCGGTGAACTCAAAGTGTCCTTTTATCGTGCTTCGATCCTGATTGTTCTACGCCTTGAAACTTTGCCCCGCGCGCTCTTCGCGCTTACACAGCCTCGGGCCGATCGTTAACGCTACGCATCCACAAGGTCGTCTCAACTTCCTCTGTGTTCCGTAGCCTGCCCTTAGCGACCCTGAGCTTGCGAAAGGGAAGTCGAACGGGTGTCCTTTGTGGTTCAACTGCTCAATTCCTGTAATTCGTAAACTGCATATCAATGCCAAAGTCATGGCCGCGCAGCAGTGCAATAGTTTCCTGCAACGCGTCACGGTCTTTTCCGCTCACGCGGACGGTATCGCCCTGGATTGAAGCCTGCACCTTCTTCTTCGAATCCTTTACGACCTTCACAATCTCGCGCGCTTTCTCAATCGGGATTCCCTGCTGCATGGTGATCTTCTGCCGCACGCTTGACCCAGCCGCCGGCTCCACCACGCCGTAATCCAATGCCTTAATGGGCACACCGCGCTTTATCAGCTTGCTCTGCAAAATGTCGGTCACGGCCTTCAGCTTGTACTCATCGGCGGAAGAAAGCACCAGCGCTTCTTTGCCCTCAAGCTGAATGTCAGACTTTGAATCCTTCAGGTCAAACCGGGTGTGGATCTCCTTAAGCGCGTTCTGAATCGCGTTGGAGACCTCCTGTAAATCCACTTTGCTAACGATGTCGAATGAGTTTTCCGCTGCCATGTCCTTAATAGCTTACTAAGACTTGCGTTTCCGTGCACGTTTTTCGCCTCGGCTCGTGACGACCAGCCATCGATTAGGCATAGCGCTCCGAACAGGATAGGTTTCAAATTTCAATGGACCCAGAGGCATGCGGTCTGTTTCAACGCACGTCGCGAAGGACCACGATCTCGCGATTTCCCATCGTATCCCGCTGACAACCTTCTCCGGCCAATTACAACGCTAATCACAACGACATGCTGTTCCCAGAGCCGAACATCAACGCTGCCTGAGATCATCGTTACAGCCCGTGAGGCCCAAGGAATCGGCCCCACTGCTCTCAAGGGCCAACCCTCCAATGCAAAGGCGTAGCGCAATCTCATGTCTTCTCTTATCTGCGCTGATCTGCGTAATCTGCGGCGATAGGTCTTGGCGTTCCCTGATCAGCGCCATCCGTGTTAATCAGTGGTAAGGTTTCCTCGTCCTGCCCTGCTGCTCTGATTACGCTAGAATGGTTCGCAATGGATGGGCTTCTCCATCGGCTCTCAGGTCTCGACTTGTATCGCGAGAATCCTGCGCTGCGATATGGCATGGCGCTGTTTTTTTTCCTGACGGCGCTTGCAGCAAATTTTTTGCCCATTGCCGGACAACGGCTTCCTTTCTTTTTCTTTTTTGCCGCTGTTGCGTTAACAGCGCGGCTCTGCGGCTTTGGGCCGGCTGTCTTGGTTACTGTGCTCTCCGGCATCTTTGCCAATTTCTTCTTTCTGTCGCCTATTTCTTCTTTCCGCTTCGGCCCGGGCAGTCTGATTCAGGTATTTCTCTTCTTCCTGGTTTCGCTGTTGATTACCAGCGTTGCCTTGGAAAAATCCACGGCGCAAATGGCGGCAATCAGGAGCCAAACCCAGTTGTCGGAAACGCTGAGGACCATTACGGAAGGTTTTGCTTTCTATAGGCCAGACTGGACCATCTCCTATGTAAACCCCGCCGCCGCTCGGCTGTATGGTTCCACAGTAGCGGAAATGACGGGACAGAACGTGTGGCAGATGTTTCCTGATCTTGTAGCCACTGATCTCGATGTGAACTTCAAAAAGGCGATGCGCACCCATGAGCCCGTCCATTTTGAGATGTATTATCCCCGGCTCAAATGCTGGTACACGGTTTCCGGTTATCCCGGAGCGCTTGGCCTTACGGTGATTTTCCAGGACATCTCAGAGGCGCGGCAAACCCGTGAAGCACTGCGGAACACGGAGCGTCGCCTGCAATTTGCGCAGGTTTCCGCTCGCCTTGGCTCATGGGAATGGAACGTAAAGACCAACGAGCTATGGTGGGCTGACGGCATGTGGTTAGTCCACGGCCAGCCCATCGGTTCCCTGGATCCCACTTTTGAAAACGGAATGGCTTTCATTCATCCTGAGGATCGTGATCGAGTACAGCTCGCGCTTCAGCAAGCGTTGGCGGGTAAAGGAGAGCTTGAAACCGAATATCGCACCACTTTCCCTGATGGCAGTGTGCATTGGATTGGCGCTCGCGGGCGCGCCATTTTTGATGAAGCCGGCCGGCCTGAACGCATCCTGGGCGTAGGCATGGACATTACCAATAACAAGCTTGCGGAAGATGCGCTCCGCAAGTCAGAAAAGCTGGCTGCAGCAGGACGCCTGGCTGCCACCATCGCCCATGAGATCAATAACCCGCTGGAAGCCGTGACCAACCTTCTGTACATCCTGCGCCTGAACGACAAATGGGACGAGAATGCCCGCAGCTACGTTGCGCAGGCTGAGCACGAGTTGGCGAGAATCGCGCACGTAACCCGACAAACGCTTGGCTTCTATCGTGACACCACTTCGCCTCACCTCATGGATGTGACGAAAATCGTAGAAGAGGCATTGTCTTTGTATTTGCCCCGCATTGAGGCCAAGAATATCCATCTCTCCCGCGAGTACGATAAAACCGTGCAGATCATGGGACTGCCCGGCGAAATCCGCCAGGTGGTATCTAACCTGGTTGCCAATGCCATTGACGCGTTGCCGGCCAAAGGTGCGCTGCGCATCCGTGTCCACCATGCCAGAGAATTGACCAATTCACATCGTGCGGGCGGAAAAATCGTCATCGCCGATACAGGCAGCGGTATCTCGCCAACGCATCGCAAAAAGCTTTTCGAGCCTTTTTACACTACCAAGGAGGACGTCGGCACCGGGCTGGGCCTTTGGGTATCACGAGAAATTGTGCAGAAACACGGTGGCAACATTCTTTTGCGCAGCTGCGTTGCACCCGGACATACTGGGACAGTCTTTTCTATTTTCTTGCCTGAATAAGCTGCTTGCAATATTTTCCTTATCTGGCGTTCTTTGATTTTGAAATCGCGAAGGTCCGGAGGATTTATGCCAAACCGCTTGCAGTCCTTCACTCTTGCAATAGCCGCCGGCATTCTGCTGGCATACTCAGCGCCCGCACTAGCCCAGAAAGCGCCGCTGGAACCCAAAACTATTGCTGATTCCATTGATTACATCTGGCACGATGTTGAGCATGACTTCACGGCGCTGGTTGAAGCCATGCCGGAAGACAAATGGGACTTTAAGCCGACGCAAGGCGAATTCAAGAATGTCCGCACTTTTGGCGAGATGGTGAAACACGTGGCTTGCAGCAATGAAGCGTGGGCCAAGCAGATTTCCGGAGAGAAGCCGCCCAAGCGTTGCGACCTCGGCGGTCCGAACCCGGCCAAATCCAGAGCCGAGATCTTGGCTTATCTCAAAGAGTCATTTCAGGCTATCGACAAAGTAATTGCCGAAACCAACGAGCAGAACCTGCTCCACCCCAACCCTGGACAATACTGGGGCACAAACCGGCTCTCCGGTCTCACTGCCACCGTCTGGCACATATCAGACCACTATGGACAGTTGGTTGTGTACCTGCGCATGAACGGTATTGTGCCGCCAGCAAGCAGGTAATATTGCAGTAGCGCATGGTTAAGTTAAGGTTTTTTCCTGAGCATTCATCCTGCATCTCGGCATTTTGTGCGGCAGAAAAGCGGCTGCGATAAGCCATGATCTAAGCCATCCCGCTTGTTACCTCGGTACTCTTGTTGCTTTTTCCCATCCCTGCGATGATCACTGTGCATCAAGAATCTGGCTGGTGGTTTCGGGGGAAAGCACCCGGTCAGATTAGGGCTCTTAAACAGGCCTCGGGTAAAACCGAGGCCTGTAGTTTTTGGCAGCTATTTCTTCTCAGCGCGGTAGGGCATCGGACGGTGGCGCGCCGGAATTACATATTCCCTTCATCGGCCGACGGTCCATAAATGGAGGGAACTGGTATGTCATTCAGCCGCAGGTAAACGCCGAGTTGCGCGCGATGGTGAATGCCATGGTTCAGCAAAAAACTGCGCACCACGCCAACGCGAGGCAGCGTGAAAATGGTGTTGCTTCCCGCTTTTAGCGTCCAGGGTTTCATGAAATGAGCGTCAGTGGAATCTGCGATAGCCTTGCGCGCGACGGCCGTGGTTTTATCGAAGGACGCCAGGACTTCATCCCGCGTCTTGAATTCTGGGTTGGCCGGCGCCGTGCTCACGTCAAAACTGTCGAGAGCAAAAATCGCTTCCGCCCAGTGGTTCATCGTCGCCAGATGCGTTGCCAGTGCGCCCAGCGCCATGGACTTGGCATGTGGCTTGTAACTGAATTTGTCTTCGGGAACGCGCTCCAGCGATTTGCGCGTGTTGGCCATCTCATGGTCGAACTCCGGCAGAATTGCCTGGCTTATGTTTCTGCTCTCTTGCTGAAATGTCTGTGGCTGTGCAGCCATACTACCTCCTTATAACAATCGAATCAGATGATTGTACTCATCCCGGGATACAAAAATTGTCATTCTTCATTTCCGGTGGGGAATCTTGCACGCGATCTCGAGAATTTAGGACCACAGAAGGGGCATTCCGTCCCAATTTCGATTCCTGCGAAGCGGAAGAGCGAACACTTTGATCAAATAGGAAACACAGTGTGAGAAAGACTTTGGTTTGTGTGAGCGGCACGCTGGCTTGCGCGCCCAAAGATTACGCTTCTTGCCAATTATTGAGTACTAACTACCGCTTCCTAGCTCACGCTCAGAATCCGCATGCTGGGCTGCTGAACCGCAGATGCTGACTTGCTTAACTTTGCTGTGATGGTGCAGTTGCGGCCTTTGGCTTTGGCTTTGTAGAGTGCCTGATCGGCCATGCGAAGGACTTCTGCGGGTGCAAGCTTTTCGCCGTTGGTCGCTGCCAGCCCAATGCTGACCGTCACATTAGTTTGTTTCTTGGCTCCGCGACCGATGCCGCTCTTCCCTTTTCTGCGACGGTCAGCGCCGCGTACGGTGAATACAGATTGCTCGATTACCCGCCGCATACGGTCGAGGTAAACGAATACTTCTTCTGAAGATCTGTTCGGGAACACAATGGCAAACTCTTCTCCGCCATAGCGATAAGCTTTTCCGCCGCCGGTAATATGCGCCAGTCGCGAGGCCACCAGCCGCAACGCCTGATCGCCCGACTCATGCCCGTAACTATCGTTGAATTTCTTGAAGTGGTCCACATCCAGCATGGCTATGGAATATGTATCGCCTAACTTCAGCAATGCTTCATTCAGTGAGCGACGGCTGGGAAGCTGTGTGAGTTCATCGAGGTACGCCATGGCGTATGACGTTTCAATCAACGCAACGATCAACGTCAGGCCGGCAGCAGCGAAATAAACTGCATCAAGGTGGCTGGTGCTTGCGGTTCGCAGCGCGATAAACGCCGCTACCACACTCCACAACAAACTGCTCTCCACAGCTTTATAGCGGCGCAGTAGCACGACGGTCATTACCGCCATCGTCAGGATAAACGCCAGGAGTGCGGGCTGTGACAGCCTGCTCCACTGCGAAAACACCAACGGGATGAATACGCGCCTGAGTTGCGCGGCAATGTGGGCCACGTCAGGCATGCATAGGATCGCGACACTCATTACCTGCAAAACGATCATTGCCAAGCGGCGGCGTCCGGCGGGTGAAATAATTCCACGCTCGCGCAGGAACGCCAGAACCAGCAGGTTCAGCGGCAGCAGAATGGCAACTGCGTTGGCGACAATCCTGCAGGACTCCGATGTCAAATGCGGCATCACCCAGGCAAGAGCACTTTGCGCCAGGGCAAGCGCCAGAAGAGCAAAGAACAGGCGGCTACGCCGAAAAAACGCGCTCAACGCCAGCCCTATAGCGAAAACCGCTACGGGAAGAAACTTAACCAGCGGCGATTGTGGATCTGCCAGCACGCCAACGCGGATCAGCAGCGCGGAAAAGACCAATAGCAGGCTTCCCGGCAAAGTCAGCCGGTAGAGAATGGTAAAGATTTTTCGATTGGCCTTGATCACTGCGCAGCGCTCCCGATTGACAGATTGAAAGGGGTACCTTTTGAACTGGACTTCTGCTAAGCCATTCCATTCCAGTGGCTTACAGTGAATGCATCTATGCCTGATAGAAAACTATATAGAGAGCGCCGTACTTCCTGACAGATGCCAACAGTGCCATGGCCTTTTTCTATCCTGCATTCCACCCTTGGGTACCTTGTGCCGGTTCCAAAACGGATTCACGCCGTTAAAGGGCACCAACGCATACACGTGCCAAAACAACTTCTCCCATGTAGAATTCCCGCTGACATTTCAAACAGATATTTTGCAGAAATGAATCTGCAGTAAAACTATTGCGCCCGCGTTTTGGGACCTTGCGTGCGGCTGAGGCAATAGCTGAATTCCTTGAGGTGAAAGTAGCATGAAATATGCAGCGGAGTTGTTTGGCACATTTGTTCTAGTGTTCGCCGGGCTAACCACAGCGGTAATCGCCGGCGGAAAAGTTGGCAATGTGGGCGTTGCCATGGCATTTGGACTCTCTCTGCTGGCCATGGCATTTGCCGTAGGTCCAATTTCCGGCTGCCACATCAATCCCGCTGTCACTTTGGGGATGTTGGTGAGCCGCCGCATGGGGATCAAAGACGCGGTTGGTTACTGGGTGGCCCAATGTATCGGCGCGATTATTGCCTCGGCCGTGGTGCTATTCATTGCAAACGGCGCTCCTGGGGGTTCAATCGCTTCACTTGCTGGCGCAGCCAATGGTTTTGGCGATCACTCACCAGCTAATTATTCGATGGCCGCCGCATTCGTAGCGGAAACGTTTTTAACCATGCTGCTGGTCTTTACCGTATTGGGCGCAACTGACGATCGCGCTCCCGCAGGCTTTGCCGCGATCCCCATCGGCCTGATCCTCACAGTTATTATCCTGGCGGGCATTCCCATCACGAATGGCTCATTCAATCCTGCGCGCAGCATCGGCCCTGCGGTGTTGGTGGGCGGCTGGGCCATACAACAGCTTTGGCTGTTTATTGTGGCTCCTTTGTGCGGCGGCGTGATCGCTGCACTCCTTTACAGGACGCTCCGCGTGCCCGGCCCGCTTATCTCGGCCAAACAGGCAGAGCAGTCGCTGCCCAGCCAAAGGGAAGAACGCCGCCAGGACAAGCCCTGAGTCCATATTAGAGTTACGCATTCCTGGAATGCGTGAATTGAAATGTAGAGACGCAGCGCGGGCTGCGTCTCTTAACATCTTGACCAGTTCAACTCTGCAATTCTTTGCCCGACCTTCATCAGTGCCGTTGTCAGCACCCGGCTTGGTAGCCCCGAGTCACTCCGATCCCAACCGTATCGATTGCGTGGCTGCTTCTTTCATTAGCTGACCGTCTTTACTGGAGAGTACCCCTATTTGATCTATGGCTTTTTTAAAAATGCCTTGTTACAATCAGCCTATGAAAGCTCAGGAACAACGAGATCTTTTTCCCGGCGCGCTGGAGATGATGAT
>JBAVLE010000386.1:0-8875 GCA_049688735.1 Candidatus Angelobacter sp.
CTCTGCTGGAAATGATCGTGGTGATCACGATTTTGCTGATCCTGATGGGAGCGGCAATGCCGGTGCTGAAAGTGAGCATACGGCGGCAGCGAGAAGTGGAATTGCGGCGCGATCTATGGGAAATGCGCTCCGCCATCGACCGCTATAAGGACGCGGCGGACAAGAACGCGTTCCAGCAGAAGCTGGGTTCTGAAGGCTATCCTCCGGACATGGATACGCTGGTGAATGGCGTGGAAGTTGCCGGTGGTAAAAAGCTCCGCTTTCTGCGCCGTATCCCGGTGGATCCTATGACAGGGAACACGGATTGGGGCCTGCGCTCCATGCAGGACGATCCCGAGTCAGATTCCTGGGGCGGGCAAAACGTTTTTGACGTTTACACTAAGTCGACAGGAGTCGGCTTAAACGGCACCAAATATAAGGATTGGTAAACTCTATGGTCCGACCCAAAAGATACGGGCAGAGCGGATTCACGCTGATTGAATTGATCATTGTGTGCGCCATGATCTCAATCTTGCTGGGAATCATGGTGCCGGTTTATAGAATCCACGTGTTGCATGCCAATGAGGCGGTGCTGAAAGAGGACCTGTATCACATGCGCACGGCCATTGATCAATACACGCAGGACAAAGGCAAAGCCCCGCAAGCTTTAGATGACATTGTGACCGCAGGGTACCTGCATGCCATCCCTAAAGATCCGTTTACTCATGCCGCCGATACATGGCAGACGGTGCAAGAAGACGTGCTCACCAGCATTGATCAGACAGAGCCCGGCATCAGCGATGTGAAGAGTGGATCAAGCCTGGTCAGCTCTGACGGCACGGCTTATAACACCTGGTAAAGGTTTTCTATCGCTTCGCTTCCAACCTCTAGCGTCGTGTCGTTTATAAATTCTCAGCGCCTACAGAATGTCAGTGTTGCACCGTCGTCTATGCTATCCGCCATTCAGGACGAAGTTTAAGCGGCCTTCTCGCCTTGTTCAGGCTCATTTTCAGCGATTGGATCAAGCTCCGCTTCCTTCTCCGATTCCCGCACAGCTTCCGGATCTACTTGCCGCTCGTGTGCATCCTGTTCTTTCCTGCTGACGCCTGCCCGCTCCGGCAAGTCTTCGCCCTGGGCAACGTTGAAGGGCGTGGTGCCAGTCTGGTCTGAGGCGTCCGCCACCATCTGGCCTGAATTGTGTTCGCCCACGCGGCCAACATGTGGCTCCTGATCGGAGCTTTCATAGCCAAGCTGCTTGCTTAGATTTCTCATTTCCCATTCACCTTTCTCAATGCCGCGATCCACAATGTCTTCGCGAATTCTGCTGTCCAAGTTCACACCTCCAAGTGTCTGAAAGTTGGATGCCGGAAGCAGAGCTGAAGGCGTGCCACAGGAGTCGGTGGGGATCAACGCTTTAACAGGCACATATTTGCTACCATCTTCATTATGCCGGTTGATACTGAAATTCAGGCTGCCCACCTTCCTCCCTTGAAAGCCCCACGTGGGACAGAGCTCGCATGCAAAGGCTGGCCGCAGGAAGCCGCCATGCGCATGCTAATGAACAACCTTGACGATGAGGTGGGCGAGCGTCCGCGCGATCTGGTGGTTTATGGCGGCACGGGCAAAGCAGCGCGTAACCAGCAATGCCTTGAGACAATCATCGCGTCATTGAAGTCGCTGGAAAGCGACGAGACGCTGCTGGTGCAGTCTGGCAAGCCGGTAGGAATTTTCAAGACGCACGACTACGCGCCGCGGGTGCTGATTGCCAATTCCAATCTTGTGGGACACTGGTCCAATTGGGAGAAGTTCAACGAACTGGAACGCGCCGGACTGATGATGTATGGGCAAATGACGGCCGGATCATGGATTTATATCGGATCGCAGGGAATTATCCAAGGGACATTTGAGACGTTTGCCGCTGCGGCGGAAAAACATTTTGGCGGTGAGCTAGCCGGCAAGCTGGTAGTGAGCGGCGGCATGGGAGGCATGGGTGGCGCGCAACCTCTGGCAGCTACCATGACAGGCGCGTGCTTTCTGGGAATCGACGTGGACGCGGAGCGCATCAAGAAGCGTCTGAAGACCGGCTACTGCGACTTCATGGTCAATAATCTGGATGAAGCGTTGCGCATTCTCAAGAATGCTGTCCGCAAGAAGGAAGCCATCTCTGTGGGGCTGGTGGGGAATTGCGCGGATGTTATTCCTGAGTTGGCGGAACGCGGCGTGCTCCCGGATATTCTTACCGACCAGACGTCGGCGCACGATCCGCTCAATGGCTACGTACCGAATGGCATGACGCTGGAGCATGCGCTGGAGCTACGCAAGAGCGATCCCAAGGCGTATCTGGAAAAGTCAATGAACGCAATTGCGCGCCACGTTGAAGGCATGCTGCGGCTGCAGAAGATGGGTAGCGTGACCTTTGATTACGGCAACAACATCCGGACGTTTGCTTTCGAGCAGGGTGTAAAGAATGCTTATGATTTTCCTGGCTTCGTGCCGGCATATATTCGTCCATTGTTTTGTGAAGGCCGCGGGCCGTTCCGCTGGGTGGCGCTCTCCGGCGATCCTGCAGATATCGCCGTGACCGACGATCTAGTCTTGGAGCTGTTTCCTAAGAATCGCATCCTTGATCGCTGGATCAATCTGGCGCGTAAGCGCATCAAGTTCCAGGGATTGCCGGCGCGTATCTGCTGGCTGGGTTATGGCGAACGCGCGGAGTTTGGGCTGGCGATGAATGACCTCGTCAAGAAAGGCAAGATCAAAGCACCGATCGTGATTGGGCGTGACCATCTGGATTGTGGCTCGGTGGCATCGCCGTATCGCGAAACCGAGAGCATGAAAGATGGCAGTGATGCCGTGGCAGACTGGCCGCTGCTCAACGCCATGCTCAATACCGCCAGCGGCGCAAGCTGGGTTTCGATCCATAACGGGGGCGGCGTGGGCATTGGCTATTCATTGCACGCTGGGCAAGTGACGGTTGCCGATGGCACGGAGATGATGGCGAAACGGATTGAGCGCGTGCTGACGAACGATCCGGGAATCGGTGTGGCGCGGCACGTGGATGCCGGGTATGAAGAGGCGGCGAGGTTTGCGGAGAAGACGGGCGTGAAGGTGCCGATGCGATCTTCACGTCCTGAGCGTTAGGGAGGGGATTCTTTAGTTACAAAGGACACGAAGGAACACAAAAGCGGATCTCGCCAGTGTTATTCATTCTTATCCAACCGGTGTAACCTAGACTTTGCTCAAAAGAGACAATTTACCTTATCTCCTGCTGGCCAACATCGGCCAGCTTCTCACCTTGCGCGGCGATTCTGCGCCGCGGCGCGTGCGTGACCTTCAAGAAATCGGCTTAATAGAAACTGCGGCAGTGCTCTGCGGTGGCGGGAAGGTCCTGGCTGCCGGGCCGCAGAGAGAACTGCTGCGCGATCCGTGGCTGAGAACGAACCGCAAAAAAATTAAAGAGGTCGACTGCCAGGGGCGGGTTGTGATTCCGGGATTGATCGATTGCCATACGCATCCGGTGTTCGCTGAGCCGCGCCTGGTGGATTTTGAAAAGAGGATTGGGGGCGCGGGCTACGAAGAGATTGCGGCGGCAGGCGGTGGGATTCGGTCGAGCGTTGCGGCGGTGCGAAAGGCGAGTCGAGGGGAGTTGAGCAAGAAAGTGTTGACCGCGCTGAACGCGATGCTGGAGCAGGGAACCAGTGTGGTGGAGGCCAAGTCCGGCTATGGGTTGACTCTGGAAGATGAGGTCAAGTCGCTGGAGGCGATACGCGACGCGGCGCGGCAATGGCCGGGAGAGGTGATACCAACTTTGCTGGCGGCGCATGTGGTGCCGCAGGAATATGCAGGCAGGGCGGATGACTATGTAAAAAAAGTTTGCGATGAGATGATTCCGCTGGTTGCCAAGAAGAAGCTGGCGACATACGTTGACGTGTTTTGCGATCGTGGGGCGTTCACCCAGCAACAGTCGGAGAAGGTCCTGGCAGCGGCGCGTAAACATGGCTTGGGGACGCGCGCGCATGTATGCCAGTTTACGTCGGCAAATTTAAAGCCCTTGCTTGGGTATGAGCCTGCCTCTTTTGATCACATGGATTGCGTGCAGCCGGAAGATATTTCACTGCTGGCGCAAGGAGAGACGGTGGCGGTCTTGCTGCCGGGAGCGAATTACTTTCTTGGACACAAGGAATTTCCCGACGCGCGAAGGCTGATCGATGCCGGCGTGCCGGTGGCGCTTGCTACGGACTACAATCCTGGTACCTCACCAACCCCTAGCATGCCGTTTGTGATGTCATTGGCCTCTACACACATGAAGATGAGCCCGGCGGAGGCAATTGCCGCGTCAACAATCAACGCTGCATGTGCGCTGCGGCTGCAAAATCGTAAGGGAAGTCTGGAGCCCGGAAAAGATGCGGATATGGCGGTCTTTGATGTGAAAGATTACAGGGAAATAGCTTATTGGTTTGCCTGGGACCGCTGTGTTGAAATGGTGGTGGCGGGAAGAGTTGTGGGATTGGATTCGAAATGATGACGCAGGGGATTCGATGACCGGAAGAGCGGACAGAAACTCGTGAGAACTCCCTGTAGTGGCATGGCAAAAAATGCAGTCTCGGGGTTCTTCGGAGTTCCCTCGCTACGCTCGGGATTTCGCCTGCGGGCTCAAACGCCCGCAACCCGGCTCAACTTCGACTCTACGCCGCTCCTCCGTCGCGGCGTGTCGCTCAGAATGACAGGGTTAGGTATTGTCGCAAGGGCCATTTGCTGCTTCGCGATGCTTGCTGTTTCGGGACTGCTCCATGCGGCAACGCTGACCGAGCAACAGTTTTCATCTGTACAAACAACCTCGACGGCTCCGCAAAGGACCCAGGAGTCCAAGCCAGAAACGAGCGCTGCCTCGCCCGCGTCTCAGGTGGCGGACACACCAACACCACAGCCATCGTCTTCGTCAGCGCCATTGCAATCGGCCAGGGAGAACGCTGTATCTCCGTCCGGCGCATCTGGCGAGATCGTAGTAACGGCCGTGGGTGACGTGATGCTGGGCACGACGTTTCCAGATGAGTCCACGCTGCCGCCGAATGATGGAGCAGACTTGCTCACCGAGGTCACGCCGTTTCTCAAGCGGGGCGATGTGGTTTACGGAAATCTGGAAGGGCCGATCATTGATGGCGGCGATTCAGCCAAGTGTCACGGAAAGAAGATAGGCACGTGCTTTGCCTTTCGCGTGCCGACGCGCTATGGCAAGTATCTGAAGGATGCAGGGTTCACTGCCATGGGGCTGGCGAATAATCATGCTATGGATTTTGGATTGGAAGGACGCGCCAGCTCGCGGCAGGTATTGGACGCAATGCAGATTGCACACACCGGCGAGGTGGGAGACATCGCGCGGCTGTTGGTGAAAGGTAGGAAGATCGACGTTATTGCATTTGCGACGTACCAAGGGGCTTTCAACTTTCTTGATCTGGATGCATCGCTCCAGACAATCCACGCGGCGAAGGCTGAATCCGATCTGGTGATTGTGGGTTTTCATGGGGGTGCAGAAGGCGCGACGCACCAACACGTGCTGGAAGGTGATGAGACTTTTCTTGGAGAAGATCGCGGTGATCTGCGGCAGTTTGCGCACGCTGCCATTGATGCCGGGGCGGATCTGGTGCTCGGATCCGGGCCGCACGTGGTTCGTGCGATGGAAATCTACAAAGGCAAGCTCATCGCTTATTCACTGGGAAACTTCGCCACATACGGTCCGTTCAACTTGAATGCGGAAAATGGATTGACGCTGGTGCTGGAGGCGCATTTGGCTCCTGATGGAACGTTCCTTCGGGGACAGGCCTATCCGGTGAAGCAAGAGAAGCCAGGCGGCCCAAAGCTTGACCCTGACATGAAGATTTTGCCGGTGTTGCGTGGGCTCTCCAATGCGGATTTTCCGCAGACTGCAATCGTGGTGGGCCCGCAAGGTGAGTTATGGCCGCCTGGGACAGAAGTCCCGCCATGTAGTGATGCCCCGGACCTGCTTGAACAACGGTTCGGCGCGAGGGTGTGTGGTATCTTGCCTTAATAGCCCTATATATAAGGACGCATTTCAGGACCCATGAAATCAATCATCTTATTAGTTGTTACGTTTCTCGGTGGAACAGTAGCTATTTGTATTGCGCAGCAAGACAGTATGTCCCCTGACTTGAAGGCGGTTGCGCTTAAGGACGCTGCATGCACTGCCGCCAACGATGCGAGCCCCGGCGATCCTACCCTGGAAGCGTTGCCCATTCATTCCGGCGGTCGTGACGTGGGGACAATCGTCGAAGTGGAGGGGGCGTGCCATTGCCAGAACACGAATTGCGACGCCCTGGTTTATCTCCGAAGTGGAGAAGGGTACAAGCTGGCACTGCATGAAAAATATGCCTCACTTCATCCTATGAAGATCGTCAAACAAGGGATGCCTTCACTTACGGGCCAGTTTGAAATCAGCTCATTAAAGATGGAAACCACTATTTATGACTGGGATGGCCAAGCCTATAAGCCCAGCCTTTGCGCGACAGTGATTAAAGGAAAGAAAGTGCCGACGATTACGCGCCATCCGTGCAAGATGCCTTCGCAATAGAGAAGCAAGCTTGCAGGTGTATGCCAAAGTTCTTGAGGAAAAAATGATCTTATTCAAAAAGTCTGCCTGGATGATTCTTATTTTTCTTCCGTTGCTGGCTGGGGCACAACGCCTGCCTTACGGATTGAGCGCAAAGCATTATGGGCTAACTTTTACGCCGGATTTGCAGAAAGCAGTCTTTAGCGGCGACGAAACCCTTGATGTGGAAGTGAACAAAGCTGGAAATGAGTTTACGTTGAACTCTGCTGAACTGGAATTTCAGGAAGCGACGATCACCCAGGACAACAAGACGCAGGTGGCTAAATGGAGCTTCGCTCCGGAAAAAGAACAGGTCACGCTGACAGTTGCCGATCCGCTGGAGCCGGGGCCGGCAACGATCAATATCAAGTACACCGGGATTTTGAATGACAAGCTGCGCGGATTTTACCTGGCCCGCACGAAAGAACGGAATTACGCGACCACGCAATTTGAATCGACGGACGCGCGCCGCGCTTTTCCTTCTCTGGATGAACCAGCCTACAAAGCAACTTTCGACATTACGCTGATTGTGAGCAAAGGCGACACGGCAATTTCCAACAGCGTTATAGCTTCCGACACGCCGGGGCCGGAAGAAGGAAAACACACGATTAAGTTTGCCACTACGCCAAAAATGTCAACGTATCTTGTGGCGATGGCGGTGGGCGATTTTGAGTGTATCGAAGGGTCGGCGGACAATACCCCTATTCGAGTGTGTGGAACGCCAGACAAAAAGCCCTTGAGCACGGCAGCGCTCCGCTATGCCACCGAGATCCTGAAATTTTACAACCAGTATTACGGCATTCCGTACCCGTTTGGAAAGCTGGATATTGTAGGCCTGCCCGATTTTGAAGCCGGCGCCATGGAAAATACGGCGGCGATTTTCTACCGTGAATCGCTGTTATTTATCGACGACAAGAATTCGTCCGTGGATTCCCACCAGGCCGTATTTGAAGTTTTGGCCCATGAGATGGCGCACCAGTGGTTCGGCGATCTGGTGACAATGAAGTGGTGGGACAACATCTGGCTGAATGAAGGGTTTGCCACGTGGATGGCATTGAAGCCATCACAGGCGCTGCATCCTGAGTGGAACGCCAGCCTTGATGCCGTGCAAGCCACGGATACCGCTCTTACGCTTGACGCGCTGGTAAACACGCATCCGATCCGTGCCAAGGCGGAAACGCCGGACGAGATTAACGAGCTATTTGATCCGATTTCTTACGAAAAGGCCGGCGCGGTATTGCGCATGGTTGAGGCTTACGTGAGCCCCGATGTTTTCCGTCGCGGAGTGAATGTGTACTTGCGCAGATTTCTCTACGGAAACGCCACCGCAGAAGATTTCTGGACTGCGCTGAGCGCTGCGTCAGGACGCCCAGTAGATAAAATCATGCCAACATTTGTTGACCAGGCCGGTGAGCCGCTGCTGACGGTGAAGTCCGCTTGCCTGAATCCCCCTGCGCAGAAAGCGCCGGTAGTGCGCAAGGGAAAGCGACGGCGACGCGGCCCGATCAAACCGAATCCGACGACGCAGGTCAGTGTGTCACAGCAGCGATTCTGGGCCTATCCTGAAAGCGCTCCCAAGAAAGAGCAGATATGGATGGCGCCGCTATGCGTTAAATCGGGCGCAGCCAAACCGTTTTGCCAGATTTTAAGCCAGAAAGAGCAGACGCTGCCACTTGCCGGATGTTCACCGTGGGTTTTTGTAAATAGCAGCGCGGCCGGCTATTACCGCACAGAATATGACAAGGCTGACTTGCAGAAGCTGATTGGCGTGGCTGGAACGGAATTGACGACGGCGGAGCGCATTTCACTTCTGCGCGACCAAGCCGCGCTTGTGGGATCAGGACAGCAAAGCATGGCAACGTATCTGGACCTGATTTCAGCCATGAGTCAGGATGCGCAAAGAGAGATTGTGGAAAGCTATTTGCCGACGCTGGATTACGCGAACAGCTACCTGCTTGCCGACACCGATGCTGCTTCATTTCGAGCCTGGGTACGATCCAACTTTGGGCCAATGATGACAAAGATTGGCTGGACGCCTGGAGCAAACGAAAGCGCCGATATCCACACGCTGCGCGGCAACCTGATTCATATTCTTGGCATGGTAGGGGAAGATCCGGAGACGATCCGGCAGGCGACGAGTCTGGCCCAGCAATACCTGAAAGACCCGAACTCCGTGGATGCCAGCATTGCCAAAGATGTGCTGGGCGTGGCAGCGCGGTTTGGAAATGAAGAGCTATTCCAACAATATGTGAGCGCAATGGGCCGGATGCACTCTCCAGAACAGTTTTACAA
>JBAVLE010000387.1:0-5325 GCA_049688735.1 Candidatus Angelobacter sp.
GTGAAAATTAAGTTTCTTGGCCAAAAACAAAGCCTCCGCCGCGGCGGAGGCCTCAATCAGAATTTGCGGCCTTATTGCTTTTTGGCCTCTGCGGCCTTCGCGGCGTCAGACTTCGCATATTTCCGGCGGAAGCGCTCCACGCGTCCGGCGGTGTCCACCAGCTTCTGTTTGCCGGTAAAGAACGGGTGGCAATTCGAGCAGATTTCCAGATTAATGGCGCCCTTGTGCGTTGACCGTGTAGTGAATGTGTTTCCGCATGCGCAGTGCACGCGCGTTTCTTCATACTTAGGATGGATCGCTGCCTTCATTGCCTCTGATACCTTTCGCGGTAAAGCCTTATTTTACCTGAAATTAGCTGTTTTTGGCTAGATATGACGTCCTGCTTTGATGAAACTGGTGCGGCTAAAGATTCACCGTTGCGCTTGTATCGGCGCCCAGCCGCTCAGAATCGACCTGATCTCTTGGTACTCCGGCATCGGTGCGGGAACCAAAATAAAGTCCGGGATTATCGAACCAAATTTCCCGCGATGCATGACTCGCAGTCCACGCCGTCCTTCTGAAATAGACTTAATCTGTTCCCGGCGGATGTGTTTTTTATGCCTAAGAAAAGCGCTTCGCATGCGCATCTCAATGAAATCGTCGCCGATGATTACGCGGATGCTGGATGCCGGCAACCAACGGCTAAACGGCCGGAAAGCAAACCCCACGCCAAGGGCTACGGGCATGATCAGGGCTTCCAGGATGGGTTGATGCGTATCGTGTGAAAAGCTTTCAGTTATCCAGCGACAAGCAAACATGAAACAACCGACGAGAAAAAAAAGACCTACCTTCTTCCGCCAAGACGAGCTTATTTGACGCAGCTGGATCTCGTACTCTCGAATGGCGGGTTCCATGGCTTGAGGTGCCTCAACATTCTAAACCGTGCTTCAGTAGCGTAAAATCGATTATTTAGCCTAGTGCTTAAGCCAGCCCAGGAGCCTTTACCCATGATCCGCGCCAACATCCTTCAAAAGTTCCCTGATCTCTTTGGGGCAAAAAAAGTCAACGGTCGTGACGTCAACGTCGAAGAAACCATCACCACGCTCACTCGCGAACTTCGTCCGGAGATCGCCGCCGCGTTGACTGCGCGCCGCCAGATTCTTGAGTCGCCTGCGCCGGTGCGTGAAAAGTACGGCTGGCCCAGGTGGGAAGAGAAATTTGAGGATCCAATTAAGGGCGGCACCTGGACCTACCGCCAGATCGTGCAGGGCATGATCGACAACTTTCTGGGACGTGAAACCGAGTGGCGCTGGCGCCTGAATGACGAAGTGGCCATCCCCAAAGATGCGCATCCGCTCAAGAATCCCGGGCTTGAGCTCACCGGCCCGTGGCATCCGCTGGATATGGCTTTCAACGCTCTCAACAGCCCGGCGCCCATGAACATGCCGGACTTTGAAGACGCGTCGCCCACGCACTTCCTGCCCGACGGAACCCCCAGCAATGTACCAATTGGCGTGTTTGCGGCCTTGCAGAATGCCAAAGAGATTTTTGCAGGCCAGTGGACTGGCAAACCCTATGAGGTTGTGAAGAAGGGAAAGACGCGCTCTTATAACATCACCAAACCTCCCGCGCAGTGGCCCACGCGCTTTGGCCGTCCGCCGGGACTGCATATTACCTATGACCACGTCACGGTGGATGGGCGGCCTGCTCCCGCCACCATCGTGGTAGCCACGCTGTGGGCATTCAACAACTATGACTCGCTCAAGAACGCTGGTAGCGGCGTTTATTTCTACATTCCCAAACTGCAAACGCCCAAAGAAGCGTTGATCGTGGAAAAGATTCTCTCGCGGCTGGAAGGGATGATTGGAATTCCCGCAGGCTCCATCAAAATCAAAATGCTGTATGAAGAAGGCAACGCCGGCCGCACGCTGCCGGCCATCGCGTGGACTCTGCGCCGCCGGCTGCTGGGCACCAACGTGGGCCGCTGGGACTATCTGGGCAGCCTGATTGAAATGTGGAAGGACGATCCCAAGGGCGTCTATCCCGATCCGCAATCCATTGGCATGGCCTCGCCCAACATGATTGCTTACCAGCGCTTCAACGCGCTCATGATGCTGATGGGCGGCATGAAAAACGGCGAACTGGAAAACGCAGCGCCTATCGGCGGTATGGCCGCGGTAATGATTTACCAGGCCAGCGATCCCTATGGACGGTCCCGCTACAACCCGCTGGCGCTACGCGCCATGGTCATCGACAAGCTGCGCGAACGGCTCCTGGGACTGATATTCGTCCCCGACGGGCCTCTTGCAGCCGGCCAGCAACCCACGCTGGAAGACATTCTGGCCAAACGCGTGAAAGGCCATCTTTATGATTGCTACCGCCAAAGCTGGGTCGCCAGCCCGGAAAAAGATTACGTCGCCGCCGGTAATGCGCCGTTGCAGGCCAAGGTTGAGCAGCTTCAATCAATCCTTGACGCGCCAAAAGACACGGCCAAAGTAAAAGAGCAGTCCGTGCCCACGGCCACCAGCGGCCTGAGTGATGCCGAGCGCAGCGTCCTTGAGTCACGCGGGCTGCTGAACCTGCAAGGCAAGATTACGCCGCAGGTCATCACCAAAGAATCGCTCGATGCGCCGGAAAAACTTCTCTCGCCCGAACGATGGGAAGCGATCTACGGCATTCCCAAGGGCGAAATCACTATTGAGCGCATTCAACACGCGTTTTACATGGCCGCAAACTACGGCTTCCAGATCCTCAACGGCAACTTTGCCGCGGCCATTGACGACTACGAACTCAAGCTGCGCTTCATGAATGACCTGGCCACCTACCGCATTGACGTCTCCTGGCTTTGGACGCTGCTGCGCCACCAGGCCGTCATCACCAAAGATGGCTACCTCAGGCGCCCGGCGATGACGGAAGATGGCGTTGAGCCGGCGGAAAACGCCGATCATGTGAAAGCGGGCACGCACTTCACCAAAGACTTGTTCGATAAATTGTGGAAATACCACAATGAGTGGACACAGGCCTTCTTTGCCGAGCAGGACCGTCGCGGCGAGCGTGGCCGCTTTGATCGTGAAAAAGCCACATTGATCATGGAGATGCTCATGAAGCAGTTGCCTTCGCCGCGTTACATTCAGCACAGCGCGCGCGTGCTCTTCGTGGTGGGCCAGGCCAACAAGCAAGAAGGCAAGCAGATGCTGGAAGCAATCTTCGACCTCACGCGAGAAGAGGCCGCCAAACGCGTCCAGGCTGGCGCCTTGAGCCCCGCAGCGCTCGCGGCACATGATTACGTGTTCGATATCTTCCCTGAAGGCGGAAAGCAGATTGCGCCTTCTAAGGAAAAGGCGGCAGACTAATTTTTATTATCTCTTAAAACAACGTCATCTCGAGGGCCGTACGCGAACGCAAGCTTTCTTCATTGCGTGAGCAGGCCCGAGAGACCTTGTGCGTTGCTTATTAAACCAAGGCCCGCAGACAGTGCATCGCCTGTGTAAAACCTGTGCACAAGTAGAATTCTCTCTCATCGGAAGCTCACCTTATCTGTGCGAATAGTGGTATTTTCTTAACAGAAGATATTCTTCCCTGATCATGGCAACACAGCATCAATCGCAGCCCGCAGCGGCTTGCCCCATTTGTGACGGAACGGGGTGGAAGCAAGTCGAGGTTCCTGGCAAAGCCAGCCGTATGACGCGCTGCGATTGCCGCATCTCCGCCCGTAATCAGCTGCTGCTGGAAAAAGCTGGCGTCCCTGCCCGCTACAAAAACTGCACTCTGGCCAACTTCAATCTTCAGCTGCATGAGATTTCTCTCTCGGTCAGAAATGCTCACCGTGATGCGCAGCGCTTTGTTCAGGAGTATCCGCTGGAAAAACAGGGAATGCTACTGATCGGATCCATCGGCGTGGGCAAAACGCATCTGGCAGTGGGCATGATCCAGGGATTGATGCAGGATAAAGGCGTGCCCTGCCGCTTCTGCGACTATCGCGAGCTGCTTAAGGAAATCCAGAACTCTTACAATCCGGCGGTGCAGGCCACGGAACTGGAAATTTTGCGTCCGATCCTTGAAGCTGAAGTGCTGGTGCTCGACGAACTCGGCGCAGTGAAATCTTCAGAGTGGGTCTGGGACACGGTTAGCTACATTCTGAACAGCCGCTATAACGAACAGAAGACCACCATCATCACCACCAATTTCCCTGACGGGCCTTCCAGCAAGGCTGAGAAAGAAGTCTCCCGTCTAAAGAAGTCCCGCGATGAAGAAGACGCCCGTTCTGCCTCACGCGAGGAAACGCTGGGTGATCGCATCACGGACCGCATGCGCTCACGCCTGCATGACATGTGCCGAGTCCGCACCATGAAGGGCCCTGACTTCAGGACTCTTCACAAAACCAGAGCCTAAACAGGTTTCCCTCCTCTTTTTGTACAAAGGTTTCAGTATGGAAGCGAAGGCTGGTCTTCGACAATGCCCGGTTCTCTGCTCACGGTGCCTGCCGCTTACTTCTCCTAAGAATATAAAGACTTATATCTATATAAATACAGTAGTAGTAGCAGATGCCTGTGGAAGCTTCGGATATTGTGCCAGCAGCGATGGATACTGCCGATTCACCATGCACAGGCTGTGAAGAAGCACGTCCCGAATCTGATGACGATGTGAGAAAAAAGACGGAGCGGGCAAGAGAGACTGAGCTTTCCAACCAAATCCACAATACGGAAGTGATCGTCCGGAGGAAGCCGTGGAAATCACGATCAACTCATCAACTCGGCCTGCAAAGACGGCCAGAGAATGGGTACAAGTTTTCCGCAACCGATGGAATTCGGTTCTGGAAAACATGAAACCAGGTTCTCGATTGCAATTTACATTCCTGATGCCCGGCAACTCGAGCCTGTGCCAGACTGGTAGGGTCGATGTAGCCTGTCATCTGGATCAAAACTTTGTTAGCGCATTCCATCCCATTCTCGGCCGATCACGCTGCGGACTTCTTTGCTCAATTCCCCGCAGCGCCGGCTGTGTTTGCTCTGCGCGGCGCCGGTGAGGCTGCTGAGCCTTACGTCAGCAAGACCACCAACCTCAGAAAACGGCTGCAGAGGCTGCTGGCCCCGCCGGAGTCACAGTCCAAACGGCTGAACCTCCGCGAGCGCACCGCGACTATTGAGTATTCGCTTACCGGGTCAGACTTTGAGTCTGTGCTGCTGCTCTATCAAACGTTGCGGCAGGAATTTCCGGACACATACCAGAAGCGCCTGCGTCTGCGCCCTGCCCCAGCGGTCCGCTTGAATCTGGAAAATGAATATCCGCGCGCATACGTAACAACGCGCATCGGCAAGCTTGGCGGCCGCTCGCTCTACTATGGTC
>JBAVLE010000388.1:0-4052 GCA_049688735.1 Candidatus Angelobacter sp.
TGGGGGCTCTTGCTTCCTGTGCTGAGCGAACGGTCGGGCTGACCGGCACTCTTTTGGGCGGCTATGCCGACGATCTCTACAACATCCTGTTTCGCTTGCAGCCGCAGCGGATGATCGGCAAAGGATATGAATGGGGTTCACCGGGCCGGTCTGCCTTTGCGCAGGACTATGGGGTACTGGAAACGATCACCAAGATCGAACCCGCGGAAAACGCCTGCTCGGATGGCAAGACGACCGTAACCGTCCGGCGCAAGCCCGGAGCATCGCCACTACTGTTTGGCGAATTTCTTATGGACACGTGCGCCTTCGTGTTCCTGGAAGACATCTCCGATGCCTTGCCATCCTACGAGGAATCGGTCATCCAGGTGCCGATGGACGGACCGATGGCAGCTGCCTACGAGCGGCTCGAAGCCGACATGCGGGACGCCCTGAAGGAACACCGCGGCAATCGCTCCATTTTGAGCATCATGCTGAACGCGCTACTTCTTTATCCCGATCACCCCTATGGGTTGGGCAAGCTGTACGGCTTTGCGAGGGATGAAGACGGAAGGCGGGAGCGATTCCTGATCGCTAACCCGGATGATCTGCCGGAACAGTTTGTCTACTCAAAAGAGCGCCGTCTGGTCGAGGAAATCAAGAAGGAGCTAGCCGAAGGCCGCCGATGCCAGGTCTTTGCTGTCTACACACAGAAGCGGGACGTAAACTCGCGATTAGAGCGCATTTTGCGCGATGAGGGAATCTCGTGTGCGGTAATGCGTTCCAATATTGACACTACGAAGCGAGAAGCCTGGTACGAGAGGCGGCTCAAGGAAGGCGTGCAGGTCTTCATCGCCCATCCCAAGCTGGTTGAGACCGGGCTCGACCTCTTATTCGCGCCTACCATCCTCTTCCACGAATCCGGGTATTCGCTGCATACTCTGCGACAGGCCAGCCGGAGATCCTGGAGGATCGGGCAACGGCAACCCGTCCGGGTGAAGTTCCTGTGCTATGAAGGCACAATGCAAGCCAAATGCCTTCGTTTAATGGGAAAGAAGCTACTTGTGGCTCTCGCCATGGAGGGGAAATTCGCGGGAGAGGGATTGCAGAACCTCGATGAAGACGATGACATGCTCACGTCCATGGCGAAAGAGCTGGTGGAAAAGAACGGCATCGGTGAATCTGCCGACGCGATCTGGAAACAGCTCAATGCTGAACATCGACGCTTGTTTCCCACGCAGCCCGAAAGCGAGAGCTCAGCGGAAGTCCCCGCCGGCATTGATGCGGGGCATCCTGTCCCGTCCGACAGTCTCATTGAGGCTGCGCTCAATTCACAATCTGTCCTGGTGTTTGGACAAAGACCCGAAGAATCACGAGGCGCACGCCGCCGGCCACGCGCTCCAGCACCGGAACAGGGGCTGTTGTTTAACTGGAACTGACAGACAATCGCTAGCGTTGATATGGAAACCAATGACACAGTAGAAGCGTGACCGTATCTATGTTATCTCTCTGATCTCAGATCGACGGCTGTAATGGGCAGCGGCGATGGCAAGACCATCCACTGGGAAACAGAAACTTTTCCATTCGGCGCACTGCGGCAAGTCTTTACCAATACAGCGAGCGCCATAATTACGAATTCACCGGCTATGAGTACGACTCTAATACTCAGTACAACTACGCAATTGCTCGATTTGAAGCCGGACATGAACCTACCCCACCGACGCGCCGACACATTATAGCGACCTAATTTCTGCCTTCCGCAATTCAAGCCGCGCCCCATTTCCCAACTGGAACGACGATCGAAATCCGAGCACGAGAAAGCCAGCAAGGAAAAACAAACCATGGCAGGCGCGATGACCGGACGCTGTCCCCGCTGAATCAGTGTCCTTACTCTAGCTGAATCCGCCGTACGACCTTGAAGCAGGACAGCAAGCGATTCGAAATCGTCTTTCTTGAACACACATACCGCTGGTTGAAGCCAAAAGGAATCCTCATTTTGTCTTGCCACGAGGCCAAATAACGGTGTGCGAAAGTTCTAGCAGGGCAGTTCAGGCAAGTGTTTCGATGAAATCGCGGCTAATCACGAAGTGAATTGTGGACGATAACTACGATAAAGATGACCAGAAGGGGGTACGAAGTTGGATACGGGAAGCCTCCGGTTGGAAGGCGATTCGTCAAAGGCCAGTCGGGGAATCGGAAAGGCAGGACTAGAGGCCCAAAGAATTGAACTGATATTTTTCTGGATGTCTTTACAGAACCCCGTCCGGTCACGGCGAACGGACGCACAGTCAGGAAGTTTCGAGTAAACATGAAGCAACTAGGAACAAAGCCGCCTCGGGCGATCAGGGAACTTGGAAACTGGATCAAGAAGTTACAGCTTGTGTGCAAAACGCCCTTCAGCCGCCGCCACTCATCGTCAACTTCGTCTCGTCAGAGAAGAAAGAGGGGTAGCAATGGCTAATAGTCTTGGGCCGGAACCTATTGTGGATATTAAGCGGCCACATCTTAGATATGATTCATCAATAATCGCTATATTTCTCGATGAAACATGCTTGTCGACCTTCGTCAGCGGTTTTTCTTCTTTCTGCCACTTTTTAAATCTGTGCGGAATTGGGAATTTCTAGCTTCTTACAATTGTTACCAAATCGCGGTAGGCTTGTCCTTCTTTTCTAAGCATCACCGGGGAATATGCACATCTTCCTGTGGTTGTTTCTAGTCGTTCTCTCTTTATTTGAAAAATGAAGTGAAATTGAAGTTAAAAAAACGAAATGTCCATGAGCTTTTACCTTTATAGATTCCACATATTGGATTAAGAGTGCCAACAAGCGGAATGGCTTTTTATTATCAGGTTAGTAAACACCGCTATAGAAACCTGATTCTATTCCTCATTCTATTTGGATGCCGAGTTGCTGAATACACATTACGAAGAAAGGTCAATTGACATTAGTCAGAATATAAAAGGCTGACAAATGTTTCTACTGACCGAACGCTCTCTGATCGCATGTAGCGAAAGTGAGTTCTTCTCATCTGTAAAGGAGGAGCGCCATGGTTCGTAAGTTCGCACCTGCCCTCGCTGTCCTTTTTACGATCTGTCTCATTTCGACTACATCTGCTCAGGGCACCGCAGCCCCAATAACTTCCGGAACCGCTGGTTCCAAGCTTCCTCTTGCTGCGCAGGAACTAGCAGGAGGCTTTTGGCGGACCGACCACGATTTTAAGCCAACTCTTCAGATCACTAATGTACTAGAGGTAGCGCCATTAACGGTGACTCCTGTTCTATACATGACGGACGGTACCCAGTACAGCCTGGGTCCGTTCAACCTCGCAATTTCCGGTGTGTTAGCTGTCGACTTGCGCGCCGCACTCCAGGAAGCCCCGCCAGAGATCGCAGCTCATGTCAGCGAATATGGCAGCGTGCGCATTAAATATGATTGGCGCTGGGCGAATGCAATTACGGCCAGTGTGCAGAACATCGATGCGCCGCGAAGTCTTAACTTCACATTTGAAGTGCGGACTCCGCCTGCTGCCGTAGAGCCTGTCGGCGGGGCAGGTTCAAAAAAGGAAGAGACGAATGCAGGAGTGAAGCATGCGCAACACGCGCAGCACGAGCTTTCAAGAAGTATTATTGAAGAAGGACTATGGTGGAAGCATGATGCCGGAGTAGAAGGCTTTGTAGCCATTACCAATATTTCCGCCACCGCAGTTCCTGTCGCGCTGGAGTTACTTGGCACGCATGGAGAGGTTTCGGGGCGGAAACGTGTCATTCTTGGTCCTGAAATTACACAGCTGCTCCAGCTCTCTGATCTCGACCCGGAAAAGTTGATTCACGCCAAGTCAGGCGGCTTCCGCATTCGCTACAACGGAACCGCTCATGACCTCGTTATCGTTGGCGGTCTGGAGAACGGGAATGAGGGCTATTCTGCCAACATTCCCTTTGGAATTCTCCCCGGCAAGCCGAATCCCTCGAGCCTGGTCTCCATCTCCGCGGCGGGGATCATGGTGGGCGCTCCCGATCCCATGATGACGTTTCCTGCAGGTACTGTATTCGCGCCGTATGTTGCTATGCGGAATACGAG
>JBAVLE010000389.1:0-2181 GCA_049688735.1 Candidatus Angelobacter sp.
TCGCCACTTTCAGACAATCTCAAATACCAGGCAAAATAAGAACAATGTCAGTCGCGCGACTTCAGCAGCATCTGCTTGGCTTCTTCCAGTTGCTTGCGGTGCGCTTTATCGATCTGGGGAAATTGCAGATCCATTTCTTCAAGCGTTTGAATGATGACGGAGCTTACCGCAATATGGGTAAACCATTTGTGATCGGCAGGCACGACATACCAGGGCGCGTCCGGCGTTGAGGTGTGGCGGATCATGTCTTCATAAGCGTTCATGTAGTCGTCCCAATATTTGCGCTCATGGACGTCTGCTTCTGAGAATTTCCAGTTCTTTCCCGGCTCATCCAGCCGGGCCAGAAAGCGCTTTTTCTGCTCTTCTTTTGAGAGATGAAGAAAGAACTTGCGGATGACTACGCCATTGCGCGTAAGGTATTCCTCAAAGTTCCGGATGTCTTTGAAACGCTCTTTCCAGATTTTTTTCGTTACCAGTTCCGGCGGAAGATGCTGCTTTGCCAGATACTCCTGATGAACTCGGACTACCAACACTTCTTCATAGTAGGAGCGGTTGAAGATGCCGATTTTGCCGCGCTCCGGCAGGCGCCGCGTCGTCCGCCAGAGAAAATCATGGTTCAGTTCTTCTGTTGACGGCTGCTTAAAGCTCGATACCTCACAAGCCTGCGGATTTACCCCGGACATTACGTGCTTGATCAAGCTGTCTTTGCCGGCCGCGTCCATGGCCTGGAAGATCAGCAGCACGGCCCACTGGTCCTGAGCGTAAAGTTTTTCCTGCAAATCCTGCAGCGCAGCTACACCTTGCTGCAAAAGCTCATCGGCTTTTTCTTTAGAGTGGATGCCGAGGAGATCGGTGGGGTCGTAATCCTTGAGCCGGAAAGAGTCCGCGTGCCTGACCTTGAATGCGTCGGCCAGCTTGTGAGTTTTCTTCGCGATCTTCATCGCACTGTTGTACCGCAAAGGCGATGAAGATCGCAAAGTGTCCTGGGTTTCTAGGCCTCCATGGAGAGGAACGGATCTTCCTGACGCGGCCGACCGATGGGAGCAACTTGTTCGTTCTTGAGCAGGCCTTCATATTCCTGCAGGGAAGGGAACAGGTCTTGCCGTGCTTCCAGAGGCAGGGTTGAGCCCTCCGGCGCAGTCACAAAAGCGCAGAACTTTTCCAGCAGCCTGGCTTCCCGGTTGAATTGATCAATCCAGAGGAACTGCCCCTGTTCATTGATCTCCAGGAACCACCACGTGCCCTGCGCGTCAACGCCGAAATCGAGAGAACCAAAACACACTCCGGACCTCCGTGCGAACTCCAGAACGCCTTTTTCGACATCCGGCGGAGTTGGAACCAGATCCGCTGTAACGTGGCCTAACCCCGCATCCTGCCGCCAATCCAGCGCCTGTTTCTTGTTCTTGAGCGCATAAGAATAAATGTGATTGCCCATGAGCACCATGCGTATGTCATATTCCTTGGGCACACGTTCCTGATAGATGGCGGGCGCGTAGGTCAGAACTTCATCGTTCGGCAACTGGTCGGGTTTTAGCTCAAAGGTTTCCGTGATGGCGACAGACATCTGGCCTTCCTTCTGCCACACATGCGGAGTGAAACCCTTGCAGATGTTGCGGGAATTCTTACGAGCAAAAAACTCTCTCACCGTTGCGGGATGATTGGACATCAAGGTCGCGGGAATTTTGAGTCCGCATTTGCGGGCCAGTTGGATTTGCACCGCTTTCTGGATCATTACGCGGGCAGCGGAATACTTGTTGATGCACCATACTGGTAAGGTTTCAAAGAAATAAGCAATGGAGTGATAGAAGCAGCGGTATTCGAGCGCGGCAAACTTCTTGTCTGCTTCAGAAACCTTGGGGTTGTGGACCGGCAGCTCCGGGCGGCGAATCCATATTACATCACCCGCATCAACAGAGTGTCCTCCCAGAATGAGCGTGTCATCGCCGTTCATCAGGAGAGAAGACTGACCTTCGTCAGTCCAGGAGAGGCCGGCCCAGCAGACTACCTTTTGGCCCGCTTTTTCCATCGCCCACTTGATCGGGGCTGTGTGGTTATCGTCTTCCGGCGCTAAAACTATGAGCTTCATGACATTGTCTCCATTTCAAAGTTTGCGTGCTGTAGGCAGGCGGCGACCCCGAGGACCGCCGCCTGGAATCAATCAAGGACCGCATTCACCAATGG
>JBAVLE010000390.1:0-4268 GCA_049688735.1 Candidatus Angelobacter sp.
CATCAGGATGCCGCGCAACCGACGACGGCCGGATGGCTTCATGCGCTTCCTGCGCCGCTTTTCTCGATTTGTACGCGTTCGGCTGTTCGGGAAGGAAATCTTTACCATAGGTTCCGTTGATCAGTTCCCGAACTTCGGTCAGCGCGTCGGGTGAGACCTGCACTGAATCGGTACGCATATAAGTAATGAGACCGACCGAACCTTCGTCGCTGCCCAGATCAATACCTTCATACAAGCGCTGGGCAATCATCATCACGCGCTTTACGCTGAAGCGCAGCTTGCGTGATCCATCCTGTTGCAGCTTGCTGGTGGTAAACGGCGGCGCTGCGCTGCGGCGGCGCTCCTTCTTCTCAATGTCGCGTACAGACCACTGGGCCTGCTCCAGAGCGTTGGTGATCTTCTTAGATTCTTCCTCATTCGGAACTTCGGTTTTTTCGTCGCCACGACCGACAAAGCGCGCGTCAAAGGACGGCGGCTTTCCGCCGAACAAGTGCGCGTCAATGGTCCAGTATTCTTTTTTCTCAAACGCTTTGACTTCGCGCTCGCGTTCCACAATCAGGCGCAGCGCCACGGTCTGTACACGTCCGGCGGAAAGCCCGCGCCGAACCTTGTCCCACAGCAGCGGAGAGACCTGATAGCCCACAATGCGGTCCAGTACGCGGCGCGTCTGCTGCGCGTCCACCAAATTGCGATCGATCTCGCGTGGATGTTTGAACGCCTCCTGCACCGCTTTCTTGGTGATCTCATTAAAGGTGACGCGATGGAACTCAATGCCACCTTTTTTCTTTTTCTTGCCGGAGCCGTTTTCGCTAAGTTCTTCTTCCAGATGCGCGGCAATGGCTTCGCCTTCGCGGTCCGGGTCAGGCGCCAGATACACGGCAAGCGCGCCCCTAGCCATCTTCTTGAGCTTGGCCACAACTTTTTCTTTTCCCGGGATGACCACGTACTCGGTGGAGAAATCATCACTCTCCAGGTCGACGCCGAGCTGGCTCTTGGGCAGATCTTTGATGTGACCCAGCGAGGCTTCGACTTCATAGTCCTTGCCCAGGTATTTATTGATGGTCTTCGCCTTGGTGGGCGATTCGACAATAACGAGTGATTTAGGCAATTGCTGTTTTCCCTGTAATTCAAGTTGAAGCTACCACGGAACTGCTTGTGGGGACAAATCTCTGCGGGCCAGAGGTACTTGGTATTTGGTACTTAGCCGTGCGCTGCAAGCGCTTTTTCCTGTATCTGGGTTTCGACGCTGGTCAACAAAGCCGATAGCATTTTGCGAACCCTGATCAACTCTTTCGAGTTCCGTGCATAAAACTCAGCCGTGATAAACCCGAAATCCCGGCAAAGCAGCAGATGGTAATCAAGCTCACTGGCTGATCCCATTGAAATTCGAATGAAGCGAGCAAACTCAGGGCTCGTTCGACGCCCACAGCCCTCTGCCAAATTCGCGCCTATAGAAACTGCAGCCCGACGTAACTGGGACGTAAGACCAAACATTTCATCCTTCGGGAATTTTTTGCTTGCGGCGTAAAGCTCAAGAGTTAGCTTATGAGAAAGTTTCCAAACTTCCAGATCGCGATAATTCCGCATCGCAGCCCTCCGACCAAGTACTAAATACCAAGTACCAAATACTTCATCTTCTACTGCTAAAATGCTTTGACATAATTCTTCCCCGCCATCTGCTTCACCTTGCCACTCATCTCCAGCTCAAACAGCGCGGTAAACACCTCCGACGACGAAATTTGGCCCTCCAGTTTTTCCATGATTACATCAATATGTGTTGACTCGTCCTGGCGCAGGATTGACAGCAGCTTCTTTTCCGCCGGACTCAATTCATTGCCAAACAGGCTGCTGGTGGGCTTCTCGTCTGATGCATGGGGCGTCCATTCGGATTCAAGCTGGTGTTTTACCTCGGCCGGCAATTCCTCCCAAACATCGTCCCATGTTGCAGTTAGCTTGGCTCCTTGCTTGATGAGGGTGTTCGGTCCCCAGGAGTTGCGGGATATCACATTGCCCGGCACAGCAAAGATTTCACGGCTCTGTTCCAGCGCGCAACGCGCCGTAATGCGAGTGCCGCTGTACTCGCCGGCTTCAACGACGAGGACACCCAAAGCCAGGCCACTGATAACTCGGTTGCGGATGGGAAAATTCTGCGGCGCGGCAAAGCTCTCCAGTGGAAACTCGCTGATCAATGCGCCGCCGCACTCAAGAATTCCATCTGCGATCTTTTTGTTTTCGCGCGGATAGATGACGTCAACGCCGGTGCCGAAAACGGCAACTGTCTTGCCTTTGGCTTTGATGGCGCCGCGATGTCCTGCTGTGTCGACGCCTCGCGCCATACCGCTGAAAATAGCAAGGCCGCGCGAAGCCAGATCGCAACTGAGCCGCTCCGCCATCCCAATACCGTAAGGAGTCGGATGGCGTGTGCCGACGATGGCCAGGCCGGGGCGTGACAGAGCTTGAATATTTCCGCGCACATAAAGGACCAGCGGCGGATCGTAAATTTCGCTCAGGCGCCTAGGCCAGCTTTCATCGTCACGGCAAATAATCTGAATACCGCCAGCCGCGGCTTTTGCAATCTCATCAGTCGCCAGCTCCAGCGATTTTCCCAGCGCAATGTGCTGCGCTGAGTGCGCCTGCAAGTTTTCCGCCTCAAGCTCCGTGAGCGAGGCGTGAAAAACATCCTGGATGCCGGCAAAGCGCTCCACCAGCTTGCGTCCACGGGTGGGGCCCAGGCCCGGCGTAAGGGAAAGCGCCAGCCAGTAAATTGAGTTTGAAGTTACAGCTCTTGCAGTGGACATTGGGCCCTTGCGCCTTCCCGACGGGAACTTTGGCGGACTGTACACGGTTATTAAAAAGGATGTCAACCCCAGCACCGATCTTCCATGTAACTTGCGATCCAAGACTGCGCCACAGCAATCCGCGTAAATGTGCCGTGGAGTTAGCTTTCTTGGGGTTTGGACCTCGCAAAGCGTCAACTTGTTAAAATAAACATACATGCCCCCACTCCGCATCTCTGCCATCAGCTTCCTGAACACAGCCCCTCTCATGTGGAACTTTGAGAACGGAGAGACAGCAGATCGGTTGCGGCAGACGTTTGAAATCAGCTATACCATCCCCTCCCGTTGCGCGGAGCAACTAAAGGAAGGATCGGCTGACATCGGTATTATCCCGGTTGCGGCATACACCGTAATTCCAGACCTGGTGATTGTTCCTGACGTGGCGATTGCCGCCAAGAACAAGGTGCGGTCGATTTTGCTGGTGAGCAAAGTTGCCATCAACAAGATCCGCAGCGTGGCGACGGACGATTCCTCCCGCACCTCGGCCGCCCTGGTGGAGATTTACCTGAGAAAATTTGTAGGTTTGGATCCTGGCTTTAGCCGGCAAAAGCCGAACCTGAGAGAGATGTTGCAATGGCATGATGCGGCCTTACTGATTGGCGATCCTGCTCTGCAGGCGCGCACAGACGGCTACTTTGTTTATGACCTGGCGGAAGAGTGGAAGCGCTGGACGGGACGCCCATTTGTGTTTGCCTTCTGGGCAGTGCGCAAGGCAGCGCTGGAAGCTTACTCCGGCGATCCGAATATTGCGCAGGTGTTCCAGCGGTCGCGGGACAACGGGCTGAAGCACATTCCAGAAATCGCCGCTGCCTGGGCGCAAAAGCTGAGTCTCTCTCCCAAGCTGATTGCAGATTACCTGACGGAAAACGTCGATTACGGACTCGATCCTGAGAACCTTGAAGGCCTGCGCTTGTTTTATAAGTATGGGCTGGAATGCGGCGTCTTCACTCAGGTCCCCGAACTGGTGTTCCTGGAGCAGCACGTCCCGGACCGAGCTGTTCATCTTTAAAATTCTCGGCATCGATCTTGACGGTCACGTAACGGCGAGTGCCATGGCATCCCTGCAGGCCAACTGAGGAGAGGGATTACGTAAACACCCCCCGGCGTAAGCAGGTCTTATCGGATCGGCACACATACAGAGACTTTACTGGTTTACAACTCTCAATCGCTACCACGGCCTTGTTTTAGCATCCAATGATTGTGCCGTTTTTCATACTGCTTTCATTAGGGTCGTGGCTGGAGCGCCTGGGTGGTCTTGGGCTGATCCTGCTGGGTCTGGCCGATAATTCGGTTGTGCCGCTGCCCGGGAGCATGGACGCGCTCACGATTGTGCTTTCCGCGCACGAGAAAAGCTGGTGGCCTTATTACGCCGTCATGGCTACCATCGGCGGGATTGTAGGCGCCTATGTGACTTACGGACTGGGCTTCAAG
>JBAVLE010000391.1:0-18127 GCA_049688735.1 Candidatus Angelobacter sp.
GATGACAATTCCGCCAGTGTGTTTGCGCCCAAAACTTCGGCGGGATCGGAGGCCTTTAAAGCCACCACGGTAGCTTTGCTCTTCACCAGCAGCGCAGCCATGTCTGTTAGATAAAGCTCGTGATGCGCGTTGTCCGTCTTGAGGCGATCAATGTTGGCGAACAGCGGCCCAATGGCAAAAGCGTAAATCCCGGAGTTGATCTCACGCTCTTTCTGCTGTGACTTGGTGAGAGCTTTCTGCTCTACGATGGCTTTCACACGATCAGTGGAGCCGGCACGAATCACGCGACCATACCCAAAAGGATCGGCTGGCATGGCGGTAAGGATCGTCATGGCAGCTTTTTTGCTGAGATGAAAATCGCGTAGGCCGGCGATGGTTTCCGGTCGAATCAATGGCACGTCACCGGAGAGCACAAGAAGATTCTGGTATGAGGCAACCTGCTCGCGTGCACACATAATTGCGTGTCCGGTGCCGCGCTGCTCAGCCTGCAAGACAAACTTTACACCGAGCGGCGCAACAGCTGCGCGCACATTTTCCGCCTGATGCCCCACGATGACATAAATGTGCTCCGGCCGGACAATTTGCTCGGCCGCTTGAATCACGTGCGCAAGCAGGGGCTGGCCGGCAATCTCATGCAGCACCTTGGCGCGCTTGGACTTGAGCCGGGTCCCTTTGCCCGCAGCCATGATCACAATGGCGAAATCAGAAGCGCCGTTGATTTTCTGGTTACGCATTAAACCATCATCTTAAAGCCTGCCGGGCCAGTTCAGTGGGGCGGCGGGCCGAATTTGCCAGATGCACCAACTCGTGGCTCAGGCGGTCAGTGGCGTGCCGGGCAAAATGTTTTTCCATGATGAAGTTGCCGGGAATGCATTTAATACCCATCTCTTCCATGGCGGGAATGTCGGCTTCTACCTGCTCGGCTTGCTCTTCCGCATAGCGCTCTCTCATGCTGGCCGAAACGGGAGCGGTATTTACCAGCGCGTAATCAAAAATCCTGCGTGGAGAGTGATCATAAATTGCCTTGATATGATCGGAGGCTTTCATGTGCAGGCTCTCATTCGCCTCAGTCATCAGGTTGCAGATAAAAACCTTCAATGCCGGAGAAGCAGCAATCGCTTCCGGTACGCCACGCACCAGCAGGTTCGTAACCAGGCTGGTGAAAAGCGATCCCGGCCCCATGGTGATCACGTCTGCGGCGGCAATGGCTGCCAATGCCTGCGGCAAAGGTTCAGGATTCGCCGGTACCATCTGAAGTTCGACGATTCGATGCTGGCTGGCATTGATGTTGGTCTCACCCAGCACCTGCGAGCCGTCGTCCATCAGGGCCTTGAGCTGAACATTGGCCGATGTCGCAGGGAGAATGTGTCCACGCGTTGCCAAAATCTCCGATGCCTGCTGGACGGCGACGGCGAAGTCGCCCGTCATGGCAGTGAGCGCGGCCAGAAATAGGTTGCCGAAGTTGTGTCCTTCCAGGTCGCCGGGGGTGGAGAAGCGAAACTGAAAAAGCTTGGAGAGAAAGTTTTCGTCTTCAGAGAGAGCAACCAGGCAGTTGCGTACATCGCCCGGAGGCAGCATACCCAGTTCACGGCGCAGGCGTCCGCTGGAGCCGCCATCGTCGCTTACCGTAACCAGTGCCGTGAGATCTGAGATGTACGGACCATCCGGAGCGACTTCACCTGTCCGCACGGTGTATTGTTTGAGGCCTTTAAGCAGAGTGGAAAGACCGGTGCCGCCGCCAATGGCAACAACACGAATTCCGCGAGCTGAGCGTCGGCGATTCTGCTCTGCTGGCTGCGGCATGCGCGGTGCGCTAGCGCTTCCTTTGGTCGAAGGTGGCAGGCGGAAGGTCGGTCGGCTCGGGATAAAGCAATTCAGTAAACCGGGGATCGTCAGCCATATTCTGGAAGTCAGAATCGTTGCGGGCCTGGAAGCGGTTCTGCGGATTCAGGCGGATGGAATCGCCCAGGTTCTTGAGCGAGCTTTCAACTTGACCGGTAAGGCAATCAACTACGGCCATGCCGTAATAAGCGAAGTCTGCCTTAGGATTGCTTTTGAGGATCTTTTCCAGGTGCGTGCGGGCCTGATCAAACTGGCCGCCGTTCAAAAGCGAAACGGCATAGTCAAAGTGCTCTTCATGGGTCTTGAAGGTGGTGGCACCGCCGGCCAATTGCTGGTTGCAGAGATTCAAATGGACACGGGCGCGATCCATAAGTTCGCGGTTACCGGCGGCAAGGATCTTCTCCAGCAAGCCCTTGGCTTTCTCGAATTTGTGCTCCTGCATGGCCTTCACAGCAGCTTCATAGTTTTGCACAGCCTGTGTAAAACCAGGATCTTCCCTGTATGTGGGCTTTTGCGGAGGAGCAGGTGGTTTCTTCCCAGACATCTTCGTTCTTGTCCTAATAGGTTTTCGATTCAATGGTTTAGCAGGCGAACGTTTAACACTTCCTGCCAGTTTCTTCTTCATTCTGTTGTTTCCTTGCGGCCCAAGTCAGAATAGCGATGAAAACAGGCTGTGGAAATCGGAAGAATCAACTATCCCACCAGCGACAGAGCCGCTCAAGGTGCAGCCCTTTATACGCAGAAAAAACGTGTGCGTCAACTGCACCTAAAAGAAGGCAAATATTACTTTACCGGCTCCGGATTTTGCAGGTCCAGCATTTTGTAGTCGCCACGCATAATGCCATCTCGAATCATTTTTGCTGACCAGCCCTTCTGCGACTGGCGATGGGAATAAAGAGCTTCCTGCATGCAGGTGCTGCAGTTGGCGCCATGTGTGCTCTCAAAGCAGCTGCGCAGGCCGGCGTGGCCGTGGGCGCGATCACAATAGCAATAGCAAGGCATCTGGTACAGAACAGAACCGGACTTGGCGGCAGCCTTGTAAGCGGCAATCTGGGCCGGAGCAATCATGCCCTGGTCCGCAAGTTGCTTCTGCGTGAGGATGGGCGGCAGTGTGGTTCCTGCCTTTGGAGGCGCGGGATGAAACGCGGGGACCTCAGCAGCCTGATTCACGAACTGAGCATGTGTCATGCCGGCAGCAAGAAGAACGGTAAGCACACTTAATAAATGCTTCATATTCTGGTTATTTTACTCCAGAATAGTAGCCACTGAAATAGCCTCAGGTACGCCCAATCTACGTATAATCAGAATACTGGGAGCTGATCTCACGTGGAAACGCCAGAACAGGAAACAATTCAGGTCCAGCCGGGGCCAACAGAACATGCGCCGGACTCCAGCAGTCTGCGGACATTGCGCACATGGATGCGCGATCTGGTCTTTTCCATCATTGTTGCGTTCTTCATCATTCTGTTTGTTTATCAGCCGGTAAAGGTGGAAGGCGGCAGCATGGAGCCAGGCCTGGAAGACCAGGAGCGCATCTTCATCAACAAACTGGCGTACCGGATTGAGAGCATCGAACGCGGCGATATTATCGTGTTCCGTTATCCGCGTGATACGCGAAAGAGCTTTATCAAACGCGTGATTGGACTTCCCGGCGATCATATCCACATTGCCTATGGGCACGTCTATGTGAATGATGAGCAGCTCTCAGAGCCTTACGTGCCTTCAGATTACCTGGATGCCCGTTCCTACTCTGACGTTGTGGTGCCCAGCAATTCCTACTTCGTGCTGGGCGACCATCGATCCATGTCCAATGACAGCCGAGAGTTTGGCCCGGTGATGCGCAGCTACATCTATGGCAAAGCCGTTTTTGGCTATTGGCCGATGGAGAAGTTGGGAATCCTGCACTAATTAACAATGTTCAAAAATTTACAAGTTGCTCTGATCCGCCGCTTCGCCCGCAAGCGCCTGGGCAAAGACATTGCTCCTCTGGGGACAATCGCCACCCATCCTGACGTGCTAATTCCCTACACGAAGTTCAGCATGGCCCTGGATAAAACAAATCTTGTCCCGGCAAAGCTGAAAGTTTTGGGACAGATTCGCGCGGCCAAGCTGGTTGAGTGTCCTTTTTGAATCGACATTAACTCTGCCGGCGGCAGACGAGCAGGCCTGAGTGACGATCAAATCCGCAACCTGAACTGGTACGCGGAAAGCGACCTTTTTTCTCCCGACGAAAAGCTGGTACTGGAAATGGCGGACGCAATCACTGCGACCCCGGCGAAGGTGACTCCCGAATTACGTGAGCGGCTGAAACAGCGGTTCTCTACGCCGCAACTGGTGGAACTCGCCGCTGCTATCGCGTGGGAAAATTATCGGGCGCGGTCGAACAGGGTGTTTGGATTTGGGAGTGAGGGCTTTTATACGGACACGGGTGCGCATATCCTTCGGAATGGAAATGAATTGATCCTTTAGCCTCTTGCTGCCTTCCTCGGTCTCCCACCCAGTTTCCCATTTGCCCTGGAAGCCGAGCGCTTGGCAGTGCTGGTGGACTGGCCGCCAACTTGACCAAGTCTTGATGCCATCCACTTCCTGGAGCCCAGAAAACCTTCTAAGAGACTCGGAACGTATAGGTCTGCATCCAATCTGGGAAAATGAATCCCAAAACCTGATGGAGTAATTTCAATTTCGTCCAACTGAGAGGGCTTGGCGTTTTCCAGGCCCTGTGCATCATCTGGTGAAAAACTTAGAGTTAGTTTAGAGCTTAAATCAACCACGATGCGCCCGCTCTTGCGATCATAGTGAACAGAAATTGCCTTCGGAAGATCGGCTTGCATATCTTCGGCCCGCCGCTTTGCTTTCTCAAAATCGTTACTCGATGCCATGAATCTCCTCCCACGCACGACAAAGCTGCTCCATGTGTTCTGCCAAGACGCCGCGAATGTGCGATAGCTTACGCCTGGGGAAGCCGTAATTTTCGCGAAGTTCCACTGGCCCGATGCGGCAATTCATATTGAATTCCGCCTCGCAGCCTCGGACAATGACGTGAACGTGGGCTGGGCGGTGATCGTTGGGATAAATGACAACACGCAGCCCATCAAACCGGAGAACTGTCGGCACCTGACGATCATATCGTAAATCTAACCGCTTAGGTTATTGCAAGGTCACTCAAGCAGCGCTGAGTATGGGCGGAATTGCGCAGTCCCGCATCTTTGGCGGCCGAAACAGCAGCAGCCCTCGATTGTTGCCAAACCTGTGCAGCGTTCGTGAATCGAATCAATCAAGGATTTACGACATGCGCGCCAGCAATCTTGCACTAGCCGAACCTCACCCCCGAGCAATTCATACAGCACAAATTTCTTCCCAAGCCAGACGTTGCCGCCGAAAGTTTTTCCGCTTCTTTCCCGGCGGATTCCAGGATGAAACTTACCTGGCTTGGGAACGTGACTACAAATGGAATGCCAACCGCGAGTGGGACCGCATGTTGAATCAGGCTTCTTATTCCGCGTTGCTGCGCGAAGGCGATCACCGAGAAGTAGCATTACGCGCCGTGAGGATTGAAGCGCGGACCAACCTGATTTTCTCATTTGAGAAAATGGCCTTGCGCGATGCAGTGAAGGCCCCGGAAGGCGCACGGATGTTTGCCACCGGGCTGTATGATTTTCTCCACGGCAAGGGAAAAATGCAGGAGAGGTTTGAGCGCTGGTGCAATGTGGTGGCGAAGCTGCCGCGTAAGCAAACAAGGGTATTGACGTGGCCTATCGTGACGGTATTCGGTTTTCTGGCTCAACCGGAAAAGCATATCTTCTTAAAGCCCAACGTTACCCGGATCGCCGCCCGTGAATATGGCTTCCCATTTCACTATCAATCGCGGCCGCAATGGCAGACCTATGCGAGCTGCCTGAAATTTGCTCAGACAGTGCGCGACGATCTCGCCGACCTGGAGCCACAGGACATGATCGATTTGCAGTCATTTATATGGGTGCAAGGATCGAGCGAATACGACGAGTAGCGGTTATTCGGAACGCAGGCAAACCATGGGATCGATGCGGGCGGCGCGGCGCGCAGGAATATAGCTGGCAATCAGGGCAACGATGATCAGCAAAACTGAGATTGAAGCGAACGTGAGCGGATCAGTCGGTTTCACTCCATAGAGAAGGCTGCTGACCAGGCGGCCAAAAGTCAGCGCGCCAACAAGTCCAATCGCCACTCCGGTAAGGGCCAGTGTCATACCCTGCTTTACAACCAACCTGAGGACGGTGGGCTGATTGGCACCGAGCGCCATGCGGATGCCGATTTCCCTCGTACCCTGAGTAACCAGATAAGCCATCACGCTATAAATGCCGATCGTCGCAAGCGCCAGAGCGAAACCGGCAAACATCGCCAGCAGGACCGCCGTAAAGCGCCGCCGTGATAGAGATGCCGCGACACGCTGGTCCATAGTAATCACGCCGTAAAGCGGCAGATCGCGGTCAACCTCATGCAGTTCATGGCTTACGGCGGAAGTAAGGGAATTGGGATCCACGGTGGTACGCAAAACTATGTTGAGCAGCCGGCTTATGTATTGGCTGTGCGGAATGTAGAAGGCAATGCGCGAGTCGGAATCGAGCGTATCCTGTTTGATTCTGCCAACCACGCCGACCACTGTGGTCCATACCGGCTTGGCCGCCAGATCTCCAAAGCTGACGCGCTTGCCCAAAGGATCCTGATTGGGCCAGAGCTGCTCGGCCATAAATTCGTCGACCAACGCTACCGGTGGTTTGTCCGGGGTATCTTGATCGTTAAATAACCGGCCTTTGAGCAGCGGGATCTGCATGGTCTCAAAGTAATGTCCGGCCACGACACGCTCATCTGCGTTGATAAATTTTTCCCCCGGCGGCGGCACGCGTCCTTCCACGGTGATGGGGCCCCACGCAAACATGCTACTGAGCGGCAGAGAAGAAACTCCGCCTGCACTCACGGCCCCAGGTAGATGTTCCAGGTTCTCTAGTAGCTGTCGGCACGCTGCACGGACAACTGCCGGATCTTTGTATTTGTCTCCGCTCAGCGTCAATTCCAGAGTCATCACATTGTTGGGATTGAAGCCAGGATCGACATGCTGCAGCATGATAAAGCTGCGGATCAGCAGTCCAGCCACAACCAATACGACCACTGAAATAGCGAGTTCGGCAATCACCAAAAGACGGCGCAGATTGTTGCCGCGGCCCCAGACGGCGCTGGCGCCGGCAGAGCCGCGATCAGAATCCTTGAGCCTGGTGAGCAGGTCAAGGCGTGCAATGCGCAATGCTGGAGCAAGGCCAAACAGTATGCCTGACCCAATCGAGACGAGCAGCGTGAACAAAAGCGCGTCGCCACGAACACTGATCTCAGCCAGCCGAGGCACGCTGTTCGGCCCCAGAACATGCGTCCAGTGAATGCTGACCAAAGCAAACAGTATGCCTAAAGCGCCGCCGCAAAGCGCGAGCAAAACGCTTTCCGTGAGCAACTGGCGGATGATGCGGCCAGTACTTGCGCCAACTGCCGTGCGAATCGCAACTTCTCTCTGCCGCCCAACGGCGCGCGATAACAATAGGTTGGCCACGTTCACGCAAGCAATCAACAGCACGCAGCCCACCGCGGCCAGCAGCAGCCATAGCGTGTGGCGAACGTTGCCTACAACCTGCTCCAATAGCGGCAGAATCAAAAACGTAAGATTGCCATTGGGAGGATAAACATCCGGATGGTCCTGGCGCAGGCGGGCCGTGATTGTGTTCATTTCAGCGCGAGCCTGCTCCAGCGTCACGCCCGGTTTCAGCTTGCCGATTATGTTGTAATCTTCATGCCCGCGATCTGTCGCAAAAGTTGGAATCTCGGGCATGGGAAGCAGCAGGTCACATTGCTCCGCGCCGTCGAGCGTGGGCATGACCTCGCGCGGGAGGGAAAAACTTTTCGGCAGGACCCCGATCACTTCATAGTCATGGGTATTGATGGTAATGTGCCTGCCCACCATGTGTGGGTTCGAGCCATACCGGCGCGCCCAGATGCCATATCCCAGAATCACCACGTTCGGTCCGCCGTAGCGATCGTCGTCCGGATTGAACAGCCGGCCCTGCGCCGGCTGCGCGCCCAGCAGCGGCAACAGATTACTGGAAATTCGGACCACCCCCACGCGTTCAGGCTCACCTTCACCGGTCAGGTTGTAATTGCCGCCAATGGCCAGCCCAACCTGCTCAAACCCGTGGTGATTGTTCTTAATATCAAGATATTGCGCGCTGGAAAACCAGTCCCGCGTAATGCCCAGCCCGGGCGAGGTGTTCCACATGATCACCAGGCGGTCTGCGTCTTTATATGGAAGTGGGTGCAGGAGCAATGTGCTGATAATGCTGAAGATGGCCGTCGTGGCCCCAATGCCAATGGCCAGTGACAGGATTGCTGCCACGGTAAAGCCCGGACTTTTGCCAAAAGCCCGAAAGGCATATCGGAGATCACGCACCAGGGTCGACATTGCGGAAAGTTATCGTAGCATGATTTTCCACTGTCTCGACCAGCCGGAGTTTACCCTAGCGATGCACCTAAGTACCGTGCCTAGCCTTATTTACGAGTCAAGGGAGTCTTAATCTTGGATCACAGGAGATGGCCACCTAACAGCAGCTCTCAAAGGCTTATCCACCGCTCTGCGGGGAGAGCATGGCGCAAAACGGGTAGGCTTACGTGAGTCAATTCAGACGTCTGTGCGGAGCAGCCTCCCTATCCATCCAAAACTGCTGCTGGTTCATCCAACAGAGGGTAATCAATAGTAATGCGGCATTAGTAATGCGGCATTTGACAGGTCATGAAGGGCATTCTTATCTCTATTTTTAAGGCATTTATCTCTAGAAAGCTTCTATTTCCGGGCAGGTACAGGCTCGCCCGCCGGAATTCGGGTTACATCAGGCAGATCGTGGAAGCTAGCTTGCTTCCGGTTGGGCTTCCGCGCCTGCGACGCACGGCGGATTTTCGGGCAATCGCTCTGCTCGCACTGGCAATGTTGTCTCTCCTCTTGATGGCTGGCGCGACTGGCTGTGCGGCCAAGGTGAATCCACGGGAGTCACTGGCAGCGCAGGGACGCGCGCCCGAAGGCAGCCCCAGGCTGCTGGCCATCTATCAGCCGTGGTTTGGGCAGAGCGCCCATATCAATGTGGGCTACTCTTGCCATGATCCTAATGTGCTGCGGCAGCAGATTGCCAAGGCCAAAGAGCTGAACATCAGCGGCTTTGTGGTGAACTGGTATGGCCCGCGCAAGGAGTTTGAAGACCAGGCTTACGGGCTGATGCAGCAGGCAGCCAGCGCCGATCCCAGCTTTAAAGTGGCGGCGCAGTATGACGAAGCCGTTGACCATCCTGGCTATGACACGGACGCGGTAATCGTGGACCTGCAATATCTTTATGATCGCTACATTGGGCCGGAAGCAGGGCCTTCGCGCTCTGCTTATTTGCGTTACAACGGGCGACCCGTGATCTTTATCTTCCCTAAAGAATCCAACACTGACTGGAATCGTATACGGCAGGTCACCAAGTCATGGCCTGATCCTCCGCTGCTCATCTACAAGGACATGAGCGATAAATATCCGGACGCGTTTGATGGATATTACGCGTGGGTGCAGCCGGGCAAAGACGGCTGGGCGCGCGATGGCAGCAATTACGGCGAAGACTACCTGAATTATTTTTACCGCAACATGCAAGAGCACCATCCGGACAAGATTGCCGTGGGCGCGGTGTGGCCAGGCTTTGATGACAGCAAAGCTTCATGGAGCCGCAACCGGCACATTGCGTATCGGTGCGGCAAGACGTTTGAAGACGTGCTGCGGGTGTTCCGCAAATACTATGGATCGCAGAACGCCGCGCCGTATCTGCTGGTGGAGACGTGGAACGATTATGAAGAAGGCACCGACGTGGAGCGCAGCATAGGTCACTGCGGCGGCAACAACACAATGAGCAGTATGGGAGCAGGACAGCAGTAGAATGGGGTCGTTCCTGCGAAGATCGCAAGGAGCGAACGAGCATGGGCCGGGTAATCAAGTTGAGAGGGAAAACTTTTATGCGGGTATTGGTGACAGGCGGAGCAGGATTTGTGGGATCGCACCTTTGCGATGCGCTGCTCGGTGAAGGCAACAGCGTAGTATGCGTGGACAATCTACTGACCGGCAGCCTTCGCAATATCGCCCACCTGAAAAATGAGCCACGCTTCGAGTTTGTACAACAAGACGTGAACGAACCCTATGACGTGGGCCGCGTGGATTATGTTTTTCACTTCGCGTCGCCCGCCAGCCCTGCTGATTATATGGAGCACGGCATTGAGACGCTGAAAGTCGGTTCCCTGGGATCGTTTCATTCACTCGATGTGGCAAAGAAACATGGCGCGAAATATATGATCGCTTCAACCTCAGAGTGTTATGGCGATCCTCTGGAGCATCCGCAGAAGGAGACTTACTGGGGACACGTGAATTCAATTGGCCCCCGTTCCGTATATGACGAATCCAAGCGCTTTGCCGAAGCCGCGACCATGGCTTACCACCGCTACCACAAGGTGGATACGCGCATTCTGCGTATCTTCAATACCTACGGCCCGCGGCTGCAATTGAATGACGGTCGAGTGATTTCCAATTTTATGAAACAAGCCCTGCGCGGAGAGCCGCTCACCGTGTATGGCGACGGCAGCCAAACACGCAGTTTCTGCTACGTGAGTGACGAAGTAGAGGGCATTGTGCGCTTGTCGAAGTCAGATGAGCATGATCCCGTGAACATTGGAAACCCGGTGGAGTTCACCATTTTGGAATGCGCAAAGCTTGTGCTGAAGGTCACTGGATCAAAGAGTCCGATTGTTAACGAGCCGCTGCCACAGGACGATCCCAAGCAGCGCCGTCCGGACATCAGCAAAGCACGGCGGCTGCTGGGCTGGGAACCGAAGATCGACCTGGAAACCGGGTTGAACCTTTCAATGGACTATTTCAAGCAGGCGATCGAGATTGAGGAAGTGGCCAAGGCGGTTCCATCCGGGGTTAGCTATTAAGAGCAGCTAGCGTTACAACGGGTTGTGGATTAGGGCATTGCCAAAAATCGTCGAAACCCACAGCTCACACCGCCCAGATCCACTTCCAATTTCTGTGCGCGAGTTTGTAACTACGACCGCTTCTCTCATCTATTCCCTCAAAATGCTCCTTAATTCAACGTAAATCGGCCTGCGGCCGGCTGCTTTCGCATGGCTACATGGTGAGAACGATGCGCCCGGAAATCTTGCCGCCACGCATTTCGTCGAAAATTGCGTTCGCCTCGTCCAGCGGACGCGTCGCCACCTGGCAATGTAATTTGCCTTCAGCCGCCAACGCCAAAACGTGCTCCAGATCTTTCCGTGTGCCGACAGCCGAAGCTTTGATGTTGACCTCGCCGGCAGCCATCATGATTGGTGGAAAACTGATCTCTGCCGGAAGGCCCACGGCAAGCAGAGTGCCTGTGGGACGAACACAGTAAAACGCCGTGTCATACGCGGCTTTGGAACCAGATGTAACCAGCACTATGTGCGCGTTTCCGCGACGGCGCATTTCTTTTACGACGTTCGATGTCGCAGCATTAAAAGTGTTGACCGCGCCGAGCGCTTTGGCGAGGGCTAGCTTATCCTCGGCGATATCTATGGCTGAAACCTCCAGTCCTAGATGCACGCCGATCTGGATAGCAAGATGTCCTAGCCCGCCGATGCCGAAGACTGCCAGTCTTTGTCCGCGTTGCGGCTTGGCCTGCATGAGGGCGCGATAGCCCGTAACTCCCGCGCAAAAAAGAGGCGCTGCTTGTACTGATGGCACAGCATCGGGAATTTTCGTCGCGTGACTTGCCGGCGCTTTGATGAACTCGGCATAGCCTCCATCGACGGTAACACCAGTAATTTTCTGCTTCACGCAGAGGTTCTCATTGCCCTCCCGGCAGAACTCGCATTCACCGCATGTCCAGAAAATCCACGGAACGCCGACTCGATCCCCAACTTTCAATGCACTCACTCCTGGACCAACCTCAACTACTTTGCCTGCGACTTCATGTCCAACAATGAGCGGCAGCTTGGTGATTCCGGCGAATTGTTTCCAATCCCCCTCGGCCACATGCAGATCAGAATGGCAGACGCCGCAGGCTTCCACCTTGATCAGCACTTCGCCTTCTCCGGGCTTGGGGCGTTCAACTTCCTCTATCACGAATGGCTTCTTCAGTTCGTGCAAGACTGCTGCTTTCATTGGTTTCTCCTGATGAGTTGCGGCCTGGACTGTGGTTGTTTAGGACGGCGCGCGCGGCTGCGCAACTCAGGAGCAGACTCAGCATACGTCTCGTCCACAACTTTCTTGATCTGCTCGCGAAGCCAGCGGTTCGGCGGATCATTTTCCGCGCTTTCATGCCAGTACATATGAATTTCAAGCTGTTGCAGGCTCTTCAATGGAAACGGATACAGCCGATGATCAAAACCAGTGTTGAGCATCTCTGCGTAATGCTCCGGGATGGTCAGCAGCATGTCCGTTTCACCCACGACGCGGCAGGCGGCAAAATAATGCTGGCAGCGGAGGACAATGCTGCGCTTGCGGCCGGAGCGGTTTAATTCTGTGTCTACCAGGCTGGGCCCGAGACGCCGCGAAGAGACCAGAACGTGGTCCTGCCGGAGAAACGTGTCCAGGTCCAGCTCACGCCCGATGGCCGGATGCCCCTTGCGCGCCATGACTACCACGCGATCAGAAAACAGCGGCTGCTGGCGGAGATTGTCACTGATGGTAATCGGAATATCCAGAACCAGGTCCAAAGTTCCGCTGGCCAGTTCCTGCTCAATCTCACGACGTTTGACGCGCAATGTGGTAATGGAAATTTCCGGGGCGGCGCGGGCCAAAACTTTTGCCAACGGAGGCAGGATGGTGGATTCCATCAGCTCCCAGAAACCGATCTGGAAATTGCGCCGCGTATGGGCCGGATCAAAATTGCGGTTCTCGTAAAGATTCACTTCCAGGATTTGCAACGCCTGCCGTACTTCATTAATCATGTTGCGGCTGAATGGGGTTGGCACCATGTTGGCGCCTTCACGGATGAAGAGCGGATCCTGCAACAGTTCACGCAGCCGCTTGAGCGCATGGCTCATGGCGGGCTGCGTAAGCTTGAGCTGGCGGCCGGCCCGCGTGAGATTGCCTTCGCGGTAAATGGCCTCCAGGACCACAAACAGGTTAAGATCGACCTGGCTGAGATGCACGCCACAAATTTTACACCATTCCAATGATTCATTTGATGAATCACGGTTAATCGACTAGCCTTATAGCATCTAAGGACAGCAGCTATGAATTTTGATTACAGCGACAAAGTCAAATCGCTAGAGCAGCGTTTGCGCGCGTTCATGGATGAACGTATCTATCCCAATGAAAAACGCTACTACCAGGAAATTGAGCGTGACCGCTGGGCTCCGACCAAAGTGATCGAGGAACTGAAGCCCAAGGCGCGCGCTGCCGGATTATGGAATTTGTTTCTGCCGGATGATGAGAATGGGGCCGGACTGAGCAATCTGGAGTACGCGCCGCTGTGCGAGATCATGGGCCGCAGCATTCTTGCGCCGGAGGTGTTCAATTGTTCCGCGCCCGATACCGGCAACATGGAAGTGCTGGCCCGCTACGGAACGCCCGAGCAAAAAGAACGCTGGCTGAAGCCGCTGCTGGCGGGAGAAATACGATCGTGCTTCGCTATGACCGAACCGGCTGTCGCTTCCTCAGACGCGACAAATATTCAGGCCAGCATTCGCCGTGAAGGAAATGAATATGTGCTGAATGGCCGAAAGTGGTGGTCATCCGGTGCAGGCGATCCGCGCTGCAAGATCGCAATTTTTATGGGCAAGACCGATCCCACGGCCAAGAAACATCAGCAGCAATCCATGGTGCTGGTGCCCATGGACGCGCCGGGAGTGAAAGTGGAGCGGCTGCTGACGGTTTTTGGCTATGACCACGCGCCGCACGGGCATGGTGAAGTGAGTTATGAAAACGTACGTATCCCGGTTTCAAACATGTTGCTGGGAGAAGGGCGGGGCTTTGAGATTGCTCAGGGCCGTCTTGGCCCGGGACGCATTCACCACTGCATGCGCTGCATCGGCGTGGCGGAACGCGCACTGGAAACTATGTGCCAGCGCGTGAAGTCTCGCGTGGCGTTTGGCAAGCCGCTGGCGGAACAAGGCACGCTGCGGGCAGACATCGCGCAATCGCGCATGGAGATTGAGCAGGCGCGCCTGCTCACCTTGAAAGCTGCCTACATGATGGATACCGTCGGCAACAAAGAGGCGCGTGCGGAGATCGCGATGATCAAAGTTGTCGCACCGAATGTCACTTTGCGCGTGCTGGATCGGGCGATTCAGGCGCATGGCGGCGCAGGCGTTTCCCAAGATACTTTCCTGGCCGGAGCATGGGCCAATGTACGCACTCTACGGCTGGCAGACGGCCCGGACGAGGTACACATTGAATCGGTGGCGAAGCACGAACTGCAGAAGGGCTCTCCGCGCGTGCTGAAAACCGGCGTGGCGCACGCCAGCGACTAGTCTGCAATCATAGTGTGCAGGTCCAAGCGAACGAAGCCGCTTGATCGGACACGAAAAGAAATTTCTCATTGCAAGCGGACTCAATCCGCTCCGGTTGCACCTGAATGCGGAACCTGTTCACCGGGGATTCTGGAGCGTACGACTTTTGCGGGGACACCCACCGCTATGGAATAGGGCGGGATGCTGCCGCGCACCACACTGCCCGCGCCAATCACACAGCCTTTACCCACGTGCGCGCCATCGAGGAAAATTGCATTTGATCCAACCCAAACATCGTCTTCAATGGTGATGCCCACGCGCGTGGTGCCTTGCTCGCGTATAGGCACATCACTGCGATTGAAATTGTGGTTTTCCGGGTGAAAACCCACGTGCTGGCCCATGATCACGTTTTCACCGATAGAGATAAAGCCTGAACTGCCCAGGAAGGAATAAGCATCGATTGCGGAGTTTGCGCCCATGCTGATGCCTTCGCCCAGGTTGGATGCGGGTGCCCCTACGATCACCGAGTAAGCGCCTATCTTCACGTTGTCGCCAAAGACAACGCCCCTGCGCATGAGACCGTCAATAATGACGCCGCGCTCCAGTGTCACGCCTTTACCAAAGCGAATGAGCGATGCACCTCGAAGATTGACACCTTTGGCCATGAACACAGTCGCAATGCGGCGCTGCAGAAACAAAAGCTTGAGCACCCCGCGAATTAAACAGGTGGCGCGGCGGATCAGCAGTCCCAATAACAACGACACAGGAATATTTCTATCAAGATGGAACGGCTGTCCCTTGATCCTGCTTCCCACCGCTTCCATCGATTTATAAAAAAACTCGCTCATGGGAGACAGAATCCGAACGGAGTTTTGAAATTCCACCCTTCCCGATTGACCAGAGCATTATAACGAGGGGAGTTTCTCCGGGATTGCAGTCCGCCACCCGTCCCAGAGACCGCGATAAAGACCTGCCGCCCGCTTGAAATCTGCCTGCATCAAAGACCTGAGAGTGACATAGCCCACATATTTGCTCATGGAGTATGCGAACAAAAGCAGCTGATGGCGCGGCAGATACTTGCGCGCACACAAGACGGCATTTCTCATGTTGTAAAAATCCCGCTTGGCCAAGCCCATGCTCTGCTTTGTTACATAGGAATCGCGGTGCCACACAATGGACGCGGGAACATACATGGCCTTGTATCCCGCGCGACTGGCGCGCACAGACCAATCCACATCTTCATAGCCCATGAAAAAGATTTCATCCAGCAAGCCGACTTTTCGCGCGACCTCAGCCCTCACCAGAAGGGCGCATCCGGAGACAAAAGAGACTTCCTTTGTTTGGTCATAGCTGCCGACGTCACTCTGGCGCAATCCAAAATGGATAGGAAATGTTTTCCATGGGACGTACTCGCCTCCGGCGTACCATATCTTGTCTGCCGGCTCGAAATAGTAAATTTTGGGGTTCACCATGCCGATGCGTTCATCGCTTTCCGCTACTTGAATGAGTTCTGTGAGGAAGTTCGGAGCAACGATGGTGTCATTGTTCAGCAGCAGAAGGTAATCCGTGCCACGGGCCAGAGCGTCACGCATGCCAACGTTGTTGCCGCCCGTGAATCCCAGATTCTTTTCATTCAGGATGACTCTTAGTTCAGGAAAGTCCTGGGCCAACTTTTTGCCGGAGCCATCCACTGAGCCGTTATCCACCAGGACCACGTCAAAGGCGGGGTAGTCAATCTTCCGGAGCGAGAGCAGACAATCACGGGTGACCTCATAACTGTTCCAAGTGAGAACAATGATGCTGACTTGGGGATGACGGCATGAAGTTTTTGTCATGTGTGTCGTCTGAATTTCCGGCAAAGACAAGCCCTTCCGAATCGTTACGCCGATGATCGAGGGGCCACCTCAAGGCCCACATCTTATATGCCACATAACGCAGCGCGATTTCCCGCCGGAAAAGCGCCTCATGAGGGCTGCTAGCTGACATCTAACAAATAAGGAAAGACGTGTTCGCACTGAAACACGCTTGACCTGTATCGTTACATTATATTCTAGCGAAAAGAGCGTTTGCCGCATGGCTGAGAAGAACACGTCACTGCCAATTTTGGGCCGTGCTCCAACCGCTAGTATTCAAGGCACATCGCGGCAACAAGGCTGGGCGAACTGCAGCGGCGAGAAGTAGCGACCTGCAAATTAATGTGGGGAAGGTATGCAACCAGGCGTGTCACCGCTCCCATGCGGAAGCTTGCCCAAGCGGACGGAGATCAATACCGATCAGGGCTGGCGTCCGTTGAAAACAATCAAATAATATCAGCGATGCCGTCTTAGGACACTACCTGTTTAATTAGCCGTGACTGGCGTAGGCCGGGTGTGCTAAAAAGTTAATTACTGCTCACACGGACCCGCATTGGCCCAACAATAAATTCAGGCTTGAAGGAGCTTCATGGCAAACGAACTGCGCAATTTTCTTGCTCTCTCATATGACGAACTGGAAGACATGAACCTGCAAGCGAAGGAGCAGCGCAAAAACCGCGTTGCGGCACACAAAATCCAGGAAGACCGGCTGAAATACCTCACCGACGAGAAGCGCATAAAGGCCGTAACCGTGCTGTTTAGCGATCTTGAAGGCCGCCTGCACATGCTGGATTACGACAAGAAGTTTCTGCTCAAAAGCTGGGACAACCTGACTTTTGACGGTTCGTCCATTCGTGGATTTACTGCGCAGCGTGAAAGCGATCTTCGCCTTGGCCTGGACTGGAGCTCATTTTACTGGGCGCCGTCGGACATTTTTGGTTCCGGCAAAGTACTGGTTTTTGGCGATGTCATAGATAAAGGCGGAACGCCTTACAGCGCCGATATTCGCGGCAACCTGAAAGTTTTTGCAGCAGAAATGCACCAGAAAGAGGGCTATACGCTCAATGCTGCCAATGAAATTGAAGGCTTTCTCTTCCAGGGCTCTGACGCCGAGCGCCGGTACCATGAGACCAACAAGTTCGAATACGTGAACACCGGCGGCTATTACCATTCGCTGCCCGGCGATCCCTTGCGCACGTTCATTGACACCACGGCTGAAGTGCAGCGTGCCATGGGCTTCCAGAATGAAAAAGACCACCCTGAGGTGGCGCCATCGCAATTTGAAATCAATTACAGTTATGGCGAAGTCGTCGCCGCTGCCGACCAGATTCAGCTCTATAAGCTGATTTGCCGCCAAGTCGCCACCCGAATGAGCCTGACTGCTTCATTCCTGCCCAAGCCAGTGGTCGGCGTAAACGGCAACGGCATGCATACCAACGTTTCTATTAGCAAAGACGGCAAGAACCTTTTCTGGGATCCCAAGGGCGAAGAAAAGTTGAGCAAGCTGGGTTGGGCTTTCGTAGACCGCATTCTGACACACGGCAACGACATCTGCCTCATGCTCAACGCCAGCGTGAACGCTTATCGCCGGCTCGATCCGCACTTTGAAGCTCCTAACCAAATCAAAGCTTCAGCTGTGGATCGTGGTTCGATGGTTCGCATTCCAATCGGAAACGAAAAGAGCATGCGCGTTGAGGTGCGTTCCGTCGCGCCCGACGCCAATCCTTACATGGTGATGATGGCGGTTTTTAAGACCGGAATCGCCGGTGAGACATCCAAGATCAAAAATCTGCGCCAGGCCGAGCGTTACCTGCCTGACAATATTTATACGGCAATGGAAAATTTCCGTGCGTCCAATTGGACCAGTAAACTGATGGGTGGTGAAGACGTAAAAGCGCGCTATGCTGACC
>JBAVLE010000392.1:0-2047 GCA_049688735.1 Candidatus Angelobacter sp.
GCTGCGTCGCGCCTCGTCTTTTTTGATTGTTGTTATCGTTCTGTCATTCTCTGCTTTTGGTCAAAGAAACCGCGGCGAACGGCCTCCCGCTCCTGCAGCCAGTCCTGCTGACCAGACCAAGGCCGCCGGTACACCCGCAGCCGAGGCAAAGAAAGAACAGCCGGACCAGCCGCCAATCGTTACACACCATGAAATCCATGTTGGCGGAAAGACCCTGCGCTATACCGCCACCACCGGCATGATGCCGCTCAAGGACAAGGACACTGGCGAGGTTGAAGCGCACATTTTCTTCATCGCTTACACCCTCGATGGCCAGAATGAGCACCGCCCACTCACTTTCTCTTTCAACGGCGGCCCAGGCTCCGCCTCAGTCTGGCTTCACATGGGCGCGATTGGCCCCAAGCGCGTGCGCATGCAGCCCAATGGCATGATGCCTCCAGCGCCGTACCAATTAGTCGATAACGAATACACCTGGCTCGATCAGACAGATCTTGTTTTTATCGATCCCGTCGGCACCGGCTATAGCCGTGCAGTAAAGCGCGACCAGACAAAAAAGTTTCTCGGGCTTAAGAACGATATTGAGTCCGTGGGCGAATTCATCCGTCTTTATCTCGGCCGATATGAACGCTGGTCATCGCCGCTCTTTATGGTGGGAGAGAGTTACGGCACCACGCGCGCCGCCGGACTCTCTGGTTACCTGGTAGAGCATGGCGTCGCTTTCAACGGCATCATGCTCATTTCCAGCATCCTGAATTTCCAGACCACTGACGGCTCTCCTGGCAATGACCTCCCCTTCGTGCTCTTCCTGCCGACCTACGCCAGCGCTGCCTGGTATCACAAGAAATTGGGCCCTGAGTACGAGCAGAATTTTGACAAGCTGCATTCTGATGTCGAGCAGTGGGCCGCCGGCCCCTATGCCGACGCACTCGCTAAAGGCGATCGTCTTACCGCGCAGGAACGTCAGGACGTCATCGATCATCTGGCGCGCTTCACCGGCCTGAGCAAGACATACATTGATGAAAGCAATCTGCGCATTGATGAGTCGCACTTCACCAAGGAACTTCTGCGCGATAAGCGGTTGACCATTGGCCGTCTCGACAGCCGTTTTACCGGGACTTCAAGCTCAGACGTTGATGACACTGCCAGCTTCGATCCCAGCATGAGCGCGATTCGTCCGCCGTACACTGCCATGTTTAACCAGTACGTGCGTACCGAACTAGGCTACAAGTCAGACCTGGAGTATTACATTCTGGGCGGGGGCTTCCGCTTTGATGAGTGGGATTGGGGCGTCCAGCGCGGCGGTTTCCCTGATACGGCCCGCGCGCTGAAAGATGCGTTCGATAAAAACCCATTCATGAAGCTGTTTGTCGGCTCTGGTTATTTCGATCTGGCAACACCATATTTCGCCACCCAATACACGCTGAACCACATGAACCTCGACCAGGCCCAGCATGCCAAAGTCAGCCTTGGCTTTTACGGCGCCGGGCACATGATGTATATCCAAGATTCGTCTTTGGCGGAGCTGAAGAAGGACGTGGGAGCGTTTATGGCAAATGCATTGAAATAGGATTTACTACAAAGGACACGAAGGTACGCAAAGGAAAACCCAACTTCGCCTGAACCACAACGGCTTCCGTTGGCAGCTCAAAATTAAGCCACAAGCCAACTCTTACCTTCGGGTCCTTTGTGGTTAAGATTTTTTGTCGAATGGTCGTTCTAGGTCAGGCGATTGCGGCGTAAATAATTCAGCTCCGTTCTCCGTAATATGCATATCGTCTTCCAGGCGCACGCCGAATTCTCCGCGAATATAAATTCCGGGCTCGTCACTAAACGTCATGTTAGGAGCCAGCGGAAGCGTGTTTCCACGAACGAGATAAGGCCATTCATGTCCGTCCATTCCGATCCCGTGTCCCACGCGGTGCGTGAAGTGCTTGTAGTCTGGACCATAGCCGGCGTCGGTGATTACTGTGCGCGCTGCGGCATCCACAGCCTGGCATTCCACTCCCGGCTTTGCCGCAGCTAGCGCCGCTGATTGCGCTTTGTGCAC
>JBAVLE010000393.1:0-8300 GCA_049688735.1 Candidatus Angelobacter sp.
ACCATACAGTGTCTTGACCTGGTAGAACTTTGCAGTTTTTGGGTCAGTGGGAGCATCAAAAACGACCACGTCTTCGTGCATGTCCAGAATAAGTAAGTAGTCATCTTTAGCGAGATGGAGCTTTAAAAGCAGTACGAGGCTCCAGTCCTTCTGATATTCGAATCGATCAGACGCGAGCGGGCCGGAGGTCTCGCGCGGAGGCTCGTTGACAAAGAGGTCTTTTAGGTTGCCCATGCTTTCTTAGGATCAGATAATACATCGGAAAGCGACAAGGGGAAGGGAGATTGCGTCCCGTCGCCCGGTTTATGAAGAAGGTTCCGCATTGATAGGCCCAGGGTGAGAGTCTCGAGAGAATTCGCTGACCCGGCGCGGTGGCATATGCGTTGAGGAGTGAAAGGAAGCGGGTTGGAATAAGGGCATTGTCCTCTTTCGCTATTGATTCGATACGGAGAATCCGCTAAAGTATGGCCGCGTCCAGGTGCGCAGGGTCTTTGACAACTAGCAGTCAGCAGTCGGCACTCAGTAGTCAGCCAAATAGGGAAGTCTTGCGACCCTCTGCCGATTCTCTCAGCCTTGGGTGACATTGGGTCACCTTGGGTGGAAATGGGTCAACATAGGGGGTAGGGGCGGGGGGGAGCGAAAGTGATCCTGCGCCAAACAAGGGTCTAGTCGCTCAAACCTACGCCAATTTAGGATGAGGATAGGAGGAAAAGGCCGGAAAGATTGCCGAAATTTCAAAAATTGGGGCAGGGCTAAGCCAGTTCTCCCGCCTTTTGCCGCACCAACTTCATCGCTTCTTCCCTGGTCCTGATCGATCCATCCAACTGAGCATCCTCCACCGCCGTCAGCAGCTCTTTGAAGTGCGGCCCGGGCTTGTAGCCGGCTGCAATCAGGTCAGCGCCGGTGATCAAAGGCTGTGGGCGGATCTGCTCGGCAGGCAGCGTGTGGAATTTTTCTTTCGCGAATTCATAGAGGCTCAGGTCGCGATGGCTGCTCTGGCAATCGAGGCGATGCAGTTCCAGATGCTGCTCAAAGCGCGGCAGGCGGAAGAAGCGCTTCAGCGTGGAGTCTTTCATGCGCTGGACATCGCCAAAGCGCATGTGGTTGGCGACGAGCGAGAGCACCTGATCAGTATCTTCATTGGAGAGGCGAAAACGGCGGCAGATTTCAGCGGCCATTTTTGTGCCGATCTCAGCATGGCTGTCAAAGCGGATGCGGTCTGGCGCAACGCGAAATGTGGGCGGCTTGCCTACGTCATGCAGCAGAGCGCCCAGCGCCAGAGTCTTAGGACAGCCTGCGGGCAGGCCTTCCAGCAGCATGAGCGTGTGGATCCAGACATCGCCTTCAGGATGATATTGCGGCGGCTGCGCCACGCCTTGCATCTTTTTGATTTCCGGCAATATCTGTTCCAGCAAACCGGTCTGGTCCAGTAATTCAAAGGCGCGGCGAGCATGGCCTTCAGTAAGCATTTTCAGGATCTCGTCGCGCACACGCTCACGGCTGACCTGATGGATCTGCGGAGCAAGCTCACGGATGGCAGCAAAAGTTTGCTCGTCGATGGAGTAGCCAAAGCGGGCGGCGAAGCGCACGGCCCGAAGCATGCGCAGCTTGTCCTCCGCGAATCGCTGATGAGCTTGGCCGATCGTACGGATGATGCCCTGCTTCAGGTCTTCGCGCCCGCCCACGTAGTCGAGCACTTCGCGGGTGTCGGGATCGAGCAGAAGGCCGTTGATGGTGAAGTCGCGGCGCTGCACGTCCATGCGGGCGTCTTTGGAGAACTGGACTTCATCAGGATGGCGGCCGTCAGAATAAGCGCCGTCACTGCGGAAGGTCGCGACTTCAATGGCGTAGTTGTCGGGCGCGCCTTCTGGGGAGTTGCGGCGCACCGGAACCAGCACCACACCGAATTGCGCGCCCACCGCAAAAGTCTGCGGAAAAATGCGGATCACTTCCTGCGGCGTAGCAGATGTGGCAACGTCATAGTCGGCGGGTTCGCGATCAAGAAGCAGGTCGCGCACGCATCCGCCGACGAGATAGGCGGAGTATCCCTGCTCGCGTAGATTGCGCGCGATGCGCGTGGCTTGCTGCGCTTTGTCAGTAGAGAGATTCATTTCGTTTTTTACCGCAAAGGACGCAAAGGTCGCAAAGAAAAGCAACAGTTGCATCTCTGCGGTCTCCGCGACCTTAGGGTAAACAGCAATGGCAAACAGCAATTTCACAGCAGACGATGAACAGGGCGCACTGAGTACTGTGCCTGATTTTCCCTTTGCGTCCTCTGCGTCCACTGCGGTGAGCAGCCAAATCCAATAATATTAGATATATGTCCAACAGTTACATTCTAGGGATTGAGAGTTCGTGCGATGAGACCGCCGCCGCGGTAGTCGGTGATGGTGAGCACCTGCTTTCAAACGTTGTGTCGTCGCAGATTGCCACGCACCAGCCGTACGGCGGAGTGGTGCCGGAGCTGGCATCGCGAGAGCATTTGCGTGCCATCGTTCCGGTTGTGCGGCAGGCGCTGGCGGAAGCCGGCAAGACGTATGAATCGATTGACGCAATTGCCGTCACACAGGGGCCCGGGCTGGCTGGGGCATTGCTCGTGGGCATAAGTTACGCCAAGGCGCTGGCATTTGCGCTGGAGAAGCCGCTGATCACCGTAAACCATCTTGAAGGGCATATTCATGCGGTGCTACTGGAAGAAAAGCAGAAAGGAAACTTCCAGATTGATTTTCCCTTGCTGGCGCTGGTGGTTTCCGGCGGACACACGCATTTGTTTCTGGCGGAGCAGCGCGAGCACGGCTGGGGCTACAGAAACATCGGGCGTACGCGCGATGACGCCGCCGGCGAAGCTTATGACAAAGTAGCAAAGCTGCTGGGGCTCGGCTATCCCGGAGGGCCAGTGATTGACGCTTTGGCGGTCCATGGCAACCCGAAAGCTGTAAAGTTTGTCCCGTCTCAAATCAAGCATGGCAATCGTGGTACGCCGAAAGCGGAGCAAACTCCCTATGATTTTTCCTTCAGCGGGATCAAAACTGCGGTGTTGCGTTACGTTGAACTGGAAGGCATGCGCGAGTCAATCACGGCACGGCAGCAAGCGCTGGCTGGCATCGGCAAGCCCACGTCAGCAGAAATACTTCCGCTCTGCGACAAGAAAACTCTGGACCTGGTGGCTTCTTTCCAGCGCTCGGTAGTGGAAGACCTGGTCGGCAAGACATTGCAGGCAGCGCAGGAACAGGACGCGCGTACGTTGTTCGTCACTGGAGGCGTGGCGGCCAATCGAGAGTTGAGGGAGAGATTCACTAGAGCAGCGGCAGAAGCGGGCGTGGCAGTTTATTTTCCTTCGAGGAAACTTTCTACCGATAATGCGGCCATGATCGCGGCGGCAGCGTTTCCCAAGTTGAAAGCAAAAGATTTTGCCGGAGCAGATTTTTCCGCCGAGGCATCACTGGCTTTGCGGTAACCCTTGGCTCCGGGAGGGACGATTCAGTTCGTGGCCGGCCTGGGAAAGAGGCTTTCCAGAGCTTGCTCAAGCTGTTCTTCAACATTCAGGTCTTTGTAGATAATGGTGTGAACGCGCGTGTCGAGCGGAACTTCAGCGACCGGTCTTGCCGCCAGAACAAGAATGGGGATATCGGCTGTTTGTTCATCGGCCTTGAGGGCCTGGATTAGTTGATAGCCGCTGAGCTGGGGCATTTGCAGATCAGTCAGAATCAGATCTGGCCGAATAATTTTTAACGCATCCAGTGCGGCGATGCCATCAGTAGCGGTTTCTACGCTGAAGCCGCGGCTTTCCAGAAAGCGGCACACTGTGTGCCGGATGAGCATTGAATCGTCGATAACGAGTGCAAGCATAGACCTACGCCGTCAGCAAGAATGGCTTTCATTTTTCTTTCCTGGACTTTCAATTTCTAAAACAACACGCACCAGAACAGCATGAGGCATATGGCGGGAAAAAGGCAGGAAATCGCCTGCACCAATACGACCCTCATTGATCCGCCAGCGCTCTGGGAAAAACTCAGGCTTCTTCCGGCCTGATGTTCTCTTCAATGGCCATGTCTTTGAACTCGCTGGATTCAAAAACGTCGCCACACTCCTGGCATTCAACAAATTCAGCGTCTTCTTCGCGCGCAACTACACGCACGCGGGGATGCTTGCAGGGTTTCTCCATAGGTATTGGTTCGGGAGGCCGTTTCGAAATGGATGGGTTCTGAGTTGGTGAATTCATGTTCGGGCCAAGGCGTACTTCTACCGATGCCTGTTCTCGAATAGCGGGTATTTTAAGCCTGTCTGGGCGGATGTCAAGTGGTTGTAACGATCGCGGAGTTGCCATATAGCAGGGAATGGATGATGAAAGCAAGGGCCGGGTTGCTGCTGCTTTATGGCATGGGATAGATGCCGGAGGAGCGCGCTTTTTCCACCATGACCTGAGTAATGGCGGAAGGGACATGACTGGCCATGCCGCTTCGGGCTGAAGCAACGGCAGCCTCAAAAGTACTTCGCCCCGTTAGGGCCACGTCGATGAGAAGAAACTTAGGCGAGCCCTCGGCAACCCGTACACCGGCATAGGCATGGCCAGGAACAATCACAATGCTGGCATCCATGCCCAGATTCTCAAAAAGTGACGCGTACATCACAGCGGCATCAATGCAGTTGGCGCTGTTCTGTGTGAGGCTGATGCGCGGCATGCGGACTCGCTCGCTTATTCCTTTATGATCGCCCAGCGTGGTAGAGCTCTTTACATAAGAAAGCCCCATTCGTTGCAACGAATTGAAAATGGCACGGGCCTCGCGGTAGGTTTCCTGCTCCTGCTGGGCGGCTGTCTTCCAATTTTCGTACCCCGGTAACCGACGGTCCGGGGTGTATGCCTTAACGCGCGAAAGCATGCTTTCCACAATGCGGTCATGCGGGGTTACCCATGAAGCAATGAAGGAAGCATACTTAAAGCCGTTGCCCCAGAACATATCCTCCGCCGAGCGGAGCCTCACTGGCACCGTGGTTTCATACGAAGTACTAGAAGCGGGATCGGTAACTATGACCTGGGCCGTGGCAGCCGTGATCTCGTGGTTTTGATAGAGGCGAGGCAGGAACGCGGGAGCAAAAACCAGGGTTTGCGTTGCGCCGGGAGCAATCTCAACGGTCTGAATTTCTTCGTCACTCCAGCCCGGGATCTTGACGCTGACGCGGCGGGACATCGGCTCCCCCAGCGTGTTTGAAAGTGTCACTGAAACCACGCCAAAAGTCCGGTCACCCCGCCGCTGCAAAGAGGCGTAGTTGGCAAAGACGGGATAAATCTCGCCATCGATGCCAGCCTGAACTTTATAGGTTGGCGAAAGCTGCCGGATTGGCGCCGGTGGACGGATATCGCCGCGGTCGGCTCCGGCATCCCCGGCAAATGAACGAGACGGCAGCAGCATGCTTAGTAAAAACGCTGTACTGATCGCCAATTTCGTCCGGGAAAGCATGCACTTTGCAGCATAGAGACATGCTTAACAAAAACAATCCAGCTTACGCCTTAAAAATGAGTGTAGGGTGGCCAGATGCTTTATAACGGGTTTGAGTTGCATGGACATCATTAAAATATTCCAAATTTGGGACGAAATGCACTCGATTAATCCGCAATTGAGGATTTAACACGGACTAAGTTGACGTAACTTATTGATTCTTTACATAACGCAAGGTGGAACTCTGATTGCCAATGCCAACAGCCAGAGATGGCAGTGGGGGCACTGAAAGCTGTATGGGGATAGTACGCCCCTTCTTGTCGTCATTCACCAACCAAATGGAGAGAAGAGAATGAATACAAAACTGCGCTACTTGGCGCTCCTGTCTGGAGTCTTAGCCGTTTTGCTGATTTTCAGCATCGCGGCCTCGGCCCAGGGTATTTCAACAGGATCAATTTCGGGCACGGTATATGACCCACAAAAGGCCGTTGTTCCCGGAGCAAAAGTCACGGCTGTCCAGGCGGAAACTGGCAGCATTTTTTCAACGAAAAGTACCGGCGAAGGTTATTTCCTGATTGCCAACCTTCCGATCGGAATCTATACGCTGACGATCGAAGCGCCCCAATTCAGCAGCCGTAAGGTCAACAATGTCGAGGTTACCTCTGGACAGACTCACAATGTCGGCAGCCAGGCACTGAGTATCGGCGTCTCGTCTGAATCGATAACGGTTGAGGCGTCTGCGCCTCTGATCGAAACCGACTCTGCCCAGATTGGCGGGACTTTTGACGCGAAGGCAGTCTCGCAGCTACCCAACGCAGGAGCTGGTTTCGACAACCTGGCTCTTTACGTTCCTGGAGTTGTAAACACCGGATCAACCAATTTCAGCAACACTAATGGTGCAGCTATTGGCAACAATGGTTTGCGTGGCCGCTCAAATAACTTCCAGATCGATGGTCAGGCCAATAATGACAATTCAGTGGCCGGCCCCAGTATTTTCCTCAGCAACCCTGATGTAGTCGGGGAAGTGCAGGTGGTCAGCAACAACTTTGGCGCCGAATACGGACGTAATTCCGGGACGGTTGTGAACTACGTCACGAAGTCCGGCACAAACGCCTTCCACGGCAGCGGCTTTGAGTTCAATCAGGGCAATTGGAGCTTCTCGCATCAGAATGGCCAGAAAAATCCCTTGCTGGGATTTTGCGCCACGGGCCAAGATCCACTAACTACAGGGTGCCAAGTACCGAAGATTCCGCGCTTTGTCGAAAACCGCTTTGGTGGCACTTTCGGAGGACCGGTCATTAAAGACAAGCTGTGGTTCTTCGCCAGCTACCAGAATGACCGTCAGCGCGCAGATAGCTCGGCCACATCATCAAGCCTCACGCCAACGCCGGCCGGGATTCAGGCATTGGCCGCGGCATTTCCTGGTAACAACGCAGTAACGGCTCTGCAGCAATTTGGCCCATTCGGCATCAAGGTTGGGAATCCAACAGCGGTTAATCCAAATACCGCAACCGGCGGGGCTTTTCCAATTATCAATGTCAGTAACGGCACAACGAGTGTTCCGGTACAGTTCGGTCTCGTCAGCCGCGCGGTATCTACTCCGTTTGATGATACACAGATCACCGGGCGTGGCGACTGGCAGATCAGCAGCAAAGACCGCTTCTTTATGCGGTATGTGTACCAGGACAACGTAAACGCTGTGGGTTCTGGAACAATTTCCAGCGGCGCTTTTGTGGCAGTCCCGGCGCACGACGAGCAGTATGGCTTTGACTACACGCGCGACTGGACGACGAGTATGGTGCAGCAAACGCGCGTCAGTTATTCCAAAGCCGCTGTCGTGTTTGCAGGTGGAGAAGCCTACCCGCAATGCAGCATTGCCAACGTAACTGCCTGCCCGCCTAACGTCGCTTTCAGCGACCTAAACAACAGCTTTACGTCTTTTGGCCTGGCGACCAACCTTCCCCAGGACCGCCAGGTACACAACACTCAGTACCAGAGCAACCTTACCTGGGTCCGGGGCCACCACAATATAAAGTTCGGCGGCGAGTTTGATCACCAGAGTTCGCCCAATCACTTCCTGCCCTCCATCAATGGCGGGTACACGTTCATTTCAGCAGGGGCCACAAATGCATTCAGCCAATTCATTCAGGGCACGGGATCGTCGCTGTCACTGACGAACGGACCCTTTAACTTTGACTTCCGCGAAAACGACCTCGCTTTTTACGGTCAGGATGATTGGCGCATTAAATCCAACCTCACCTTGAATATTGGATTGCGCTGGGAGTGGGACCAGCAGGCGATGAACTTGCTGCACGACATCAGCGTAAAGAATGTAGCCAGTGGGTTCTGGGCGCCTGGCTTGTCTCCGAACATCACGGAGATCCCAAAAATCCCTGAAGACCTTAACAACTTCGGTCCTGCCGTTGGTTTTGCTTGGACACCACACATTCTGCACAGGCTGACCGGAAATGACCAAACCGTTGTCCGCGGTGGCTATCGCATTGCCTATGATCCCGCGTATTACAACATTTTCCTGAACGTTGCCACCTCTGCACCCGTGGTTAACTCAGGCACCATCAACAACGTTGGATTGCCTTCCGATCTGACCGGAAAAGGTGTCCAGGGCGCATTCCTAGGCCTGATCCCGAACGGCCAGAACCCGGGCGCTCGCAACCAGACGCGGGTCGATCCCAATTTCGTCAATCCGTATGTTGAACAGTACTCGTTGAGCATCGAACGACAGCTTTCCTCCAAGATATCGTTTGAAACCCGTTATGTGGGCAACCACGGAGTCGGGAACTTCCAGACGATCAATGCCAACCCCCTGATTTGCAGTGCATTTAGCGCAAGCGGCGTGTGCAC
>JBAVLE010000394.1:0-3597 GCA_049688735.1 Candidatus Angelobacter sp.
GTCCAGCACAATCACTTCTGTATTTGTCTGCGCCGCCGCTTCCAGCAGATAACCGAGCGTTGCCGGATACGTATAAAACCTTGCGCCCACATCCTGAATATCGAAGACGACGGCATCCAGCGTTTTGAGTACATCGAGCGGTGGACGCTTCTTCGCGTCTGTGCCGCCATACATCGAATAGACGGGAACACCCGTCACGGAGTCCGTCGTATTCTGGACTTTCAAATCATCCTGCGCGCCAAAGATCCCGTGCTCCGGCGCAAAAATCGCCGCCAGCTTAATTCCCGGCGCAGAAGCCAGCACGTCGATCGTCCTTCTGCCCTGACCATCGATTCCGGTATTGTTCGTCAGCAAGCCAATCGTCATCTGCTCCTTATCTTTCTTGAGCGACGCGAAATTGTCCTGCTCCAGCACGTCGATTCCGGTCAGCACATGGCCGTTGCGCGCGGCGATCCGGCGTGAGGCCGTCGCTGCTTCGTTATAGCCGGTGATCGCCAGCAGCTTTTCCCGATCAGCAGCAGTCACATCCAGTTTAAGCAGCGCTGCCACGGCTGTGGCCACGCGCGCCCGCAGAGAAATAACCGCCGGCCCCTGCCGTGGCAGGACAGAATTCGTCAGCAAAATCACATAGGTATTCGTGTACGGATCAATCCACATCGATGTGCCGGTGTAGCCGGTGTGGCCAAACGATCCCACGGGCAGCAGCGATCCCCGGTTCGACGAGAAAGACGAATCAATGTCCCAGCCAAGACCCCGAACTTCTGTGGCATTTGGCGGCTGCTGTGGCGTGGTCATCTTCTCAATGATGTCGCCATCCAGGATTTGTTTGCGGCTAATCAGCGCCTGCGCATACAAAGCCAGGTCGCCCGCCGTGGAAAACACCCCGGCGTGCCCTGCTACGCCGCCCATCCGGTCCGCGCGCGGATCATGTACCACGCCGCGCAGAATCTGTTTCCGGTCCGGCGCAAAAGTTTCAGCAATCTTGCCTTTCCATTCCGGAGGCGGCAGATAACGTGTGTGCTTCATGCCCAGCGGCTGGAAGATATGCACGGCGGCGTATTGGTCGAGCGGCATGCCGGAAAGCCGCTGCACCAGCTCGCCCAGCACAATGAAATTGGTATCGCTATATATAAAGATTGAGCCTTGTGGCGCTTGCAGCTTCTCTTCATGCGCCAACCGGAAAGCTGCGTCTCGTCCTACCCACGGCGGGTTCAAGTCGATGTCCGGTCGCAACCCTGAATAATGCGTCAAAAGCTGCCGCACCGTCACCGCATCTTTGCCGTTCAGGCCAAAGTCAGGAATGTAATGCGCCACTGGCTCATCCAGCCTGACCTGACCATACTGGATCAACCGCATCACGCTCGGCGTGGTCGCCACAACTTTAGTCAGAGATGCCAGATCAAAAATCGTATCCAGCGTCATGGTTTCAGCGCGCGGCGAGGTCGCGCGCAGACCAAAAGCTTTCTGGTGCACGATCTTTCCTCCGTGCCCCACCACCAGCACTGCTCCGGTAATGGCCTGGTCATTAATCTGCTCCTGCACCAGCAGATCGACCGGAGAAAAGTTTGCGGTTTCCTTGCTCTCCGCCGCAGGCTTCTTTTTCTTCGGCGCAGGAGCACCCACAGCCGAAAAGCTCTGAACAGACAAGATAAGTATGGAAATTAAGCCAATGGCTTTGCGCAGGAATGTCATCTTGTGAACTGAGTGTGTTATAAACCGAAAACAAAAGCAACACGAGGAAATTTTCTGCACCAAAGTACCAACAGCACGCTGTCCCAGTCACTCCAGCATCAGGACGAACAATTTCAGCGTGCTTTCGACATTCTTCGCTCCGGCATCCAGCAACGCGCTTTTCCCGGCGCAGCCGTCGCCATCGCACATAATGGCAAGCTGATCGCGCACAAGGGCCTCGGGCATTTCACTTATGACGCCGCGTCTCCTGCCGTGACCGCCGAAACCATCTACGATCTCGCTTCTGTCACGAAGGTCATTGCCACAACCGCCGCCTGCATGATCCTGTATGATCGAGGACTATTCAAACTCGACCAGCCATTGGTCGAACTGCTGCCGGGATTCGCCGAAAGCGGCGCGGGACAAAAAGATGCCCGCCGCCAGGTCACGCCCCGCATGCTTCTGGCGCACTCCTCCGGCCTGCCTGCTTATATAAAACTCTTTCAAACCGCCCATAATAAGGACGAACTGCTCCACCATGCGCTTCGCGTCCCGCTTATCGCCGCGCCCGGCTCGCGCGCCGAATACAGTGACATTGGCTTCATCCTTCTGGCCCAAGCCTTGGAAAAGCTTTCCAGCGAGCCTTTGGACCAGTTCTGCCGGCGTGACATCTTTGCCAAACTCAATCTTGCCCACACCCGCTTCACCCCGCCTGCCGACCTGAAGTCCGCAATCCCGCCCACAGAAGACGACCGCACCTTCCGCCATCGCCTGATTCAAGGCGAGGTCAACGATGAAAATACCTCCGTCATGGGCGGAGTCGCCGGCCATGCCGGCTGTTTTGCTCCGGCCTTGGACGTGTCAGTTTTTGCACAGTGTATGTTGGTAGGCGGCTCGCCCCTGGTAAAAAAGGAAACTTTGGAAATTTTTACGCGCCGCCAGGACACTCCAGCGGGTACCTCACGCGCTTTGGGATGGGATACGCCCTCCCAACCGTCTCAGTCAGGAAAATATTTTTCCTCGCGCTCCTATGGCCATTTGGGCTATACAGGTACTTCACTCTGGATTGATCCGGATCGCCAGCTTTCTGTGACTCTATTAACCAATCGCACCTGGCCGGACCGTGGTTCGCAGTCCATCAAGCAAATTCGGCCCGCTTTCCACGATGCAGTCTTCGAGGCGCTTTAAAGGTATTGAACGGCGTGAGTCCCCGCAAAGACAAACTTCGTGATCTCCGCACTGAGCAGCAGAACGCTGCTTCCACCGGCCTTGATACGCTCTCCGCACTGGAGATTGCCCGCGTCATCAACCATGAGGATCACAAAGTTGCCGCTGCCGTGGAGCGTGCCCTGCCCGAGATAGCACACGCCATTGACGCTATTGCAAATGCGATTCGCAGCGGCGGAAGGCTGATTTACGTAGGCGCCGGCACCAGTGGACGCCTTGCCGCGCTTGATGCCGCTGAATGTCCTCCAACGTTCAACACCGATCCCAGGACTGTTCAATATGTGATTGCCGGAGGCGATAAAGCCCTGGGCCATGCTGCCGAATACAGTGAGGATTCCGGATCCAGCGGGCGCAAAGATATTGCCAAACGTAAGCCCGGCAAAAAAGATGTGGTGGTCGGAGTTGCCGCCAGTGGTCGAACGCCTTACACCATCGGCGCTCTGGAACATGCACGCAAGAAAGGGGCCAAAACCGTCGCCGTGGTCTGCAATCGTGGCTCCCAAATGGGCGCGCTGGTTGATATTGAGATCACCATCGACGTCGGCCCGGAAGCGGTTTCCGGTTCAACGCGCATGAAGGCCGGTTCTGCACAGAAGATGGCCCTGAACCTGCTGACTACAGGAGCAATGGCCCGTCTTGGATATATCTATGGCAACCTGATGGTGAATGTCCATACCAGGAATCATAAGTTAATGGAAC
>JBAVLE010000395.1:0-15018 GCA_049688735.1 Candidatus Angelobacter sp.
GTGCCATAGCGTCTGCCACTGCGGGCGAAGGAGTCTCAGTCCCCAACTCTCCTTCCCATCGCGCAACCACGGCGCTGGCCAGGCAGTTGCCCAGAACATTGGTGGCTGTTCGGGCCATGTCCATAAACTGGTCAATGCCAAGAATCAGCAACACGGGCCAGGCGGGCAAGTGAAATGAATCCAGCGTGCCTAGCAGGATAACTAAGACCGCGCGCGGCACTCCGGCCACCCCTTTGCTCGTAAGCATAAGCGTAAAGACCATGATCAGCTGCTGGCCAAACGACAGATATATTCCTGCGGCCTGGGCAACAAAGATGGACGCCAGCGAGAGATAAAGCGTGCTTCCATCCAGGTTGAAGCTGTAACCCGTAGGCAGGACGAACGCAACCACCTGGCGCGGCACGCCGAAAGCTTCCATGCATTCCATGGCCCGCGGCAGGGCCGATTCTGAACTGGCTGTGGCAAAAGCAATGGTGACTGGCTCAGCTACGGCCTTGATAAAACGTTTTATTTGCAACCGCGCAATGAGCGCCACCGGCAGCAACACGCAAAGCAAAAATACGATCAGAGCGGCATAGAGAGTAACCAGCAGCTTGGCCAGATTCGCCATCACGCCAAAGCCCATGGTTCCAACTGTGTAAGCCATAGCGCCGGCCACACCAATGGGCGCAGATAGCATAACGATGTTGGTGAACTTGAACATCGTTTCAGAAAGGCTTTCAAAGAAGACCAGCATGGGTCGGCGTTTATCTTCGCCAATCAACGCCAGCGCAATCCCAAAAATAATGCTGAACACCACCACCTGCAATACCTGGCCTTCAGCCACGGACTTGGCAATGTTTTCCGGAAAGATATGCAGGACAATGTCAGTCCATTTTTGTGGAGGCGCGCCGGAAACCGTGGCCGTAGCAGCATTGGGCGGCGGAGTGAGTCCCGCGCCAGCCTGGGAGAGATGAATTGCCCCAAGCCCGATAAAAAGCGCTACAGTGGTGACGATCTCAAAATACAGCAGAGCTTTTATGCCCATCCGTCCGACCTGTTTCAGGTTGGAGTGCCCGGCTATCCCGACAACGAGCGTGCTGAAGATCAGCGGAGCGATGATGGTCTTGATCAGCCGCAGGAAAATTGAGCTCAATATTTGCAGGTCGGCAGCAACTTTCAGGCGGGTGGGATCGGTGGTGAAAGTGAGGTTAAAGCCGATTTCCGCGCCCACCAGCATTCCGGCAAAGATCCATGGAGTAAGCGACCGGCGAACAAACGAGTAACCGCAAAGCGCCACAATCGCAGCCCAGCGGAACCCGGCTGACAAATAAGGATGGATGACCATACCGCTGTAATGCGAGATTGCCCACAAGACGCAAGAAACTCCAGCAAGCGCAAGAAACGCGATGAGAAATCGTCCTTCTTTTGGGGAACTCGTCTTCACCGCAGCAGGTCCTCCAGTTCAATTGATCCCTGGGTCTTTTCGTCGCGATACTTTACGATCACCGGAGTATAAAGCGACAGCCCCCATTCTGCGGCTTTTCCCTTTGTGATGGCCCTGGATCCAGGCACAACCACTGCGTTTGCAGGAATCACCAGGGGTGTGTCGGCAGATGAACGGTAAACTTGTTCGCGCACGATATCGTAAACCGGGGTGGCGCGCGTAAGAATCACGCCTGCCCCCAGCACCGCCCCATTGCGTACCTGCGTTCCTTCATACACGCCGCAATTTCCGCCGACGAGCACATCATCTTCAATGATCACCGGCGAAGCTCCCACAGGCTCTATAACGCCGCCGATCTGTGCAGCCGCGCTCAGGTGCACGCGTTTCCCGATCTGCGCGCAGGAACCCACAAGCGCGTGGGAATCGATCAGTGTGGCTTCGTCCACGTATGCGCCCACGTTAACGTACATCGGCGGCATACAGATCACGCCCGGAGCAATATAAGCGCCGCTGCGAATGGACGATCCGCCCGGCACCACACGAACACGATCAGCCACGCTGAAATGGCGGGCAGGAAAGGTATCTTTATCCACAAAGCTGAGTGGGCCGCTGCTGGATTCTTCCAGTTCGCCCAGTCGAAAGCCCAGCAGAATACCCTGCTTCACCCACGTGTTTACGCGCCATTGCCCGTCTTGCTTTTCGGCGGCGCGAATTTCACCGCAGGTAAGCGCTTCATGAAATTCCCTGAAAGCATGCCGTGCATGCGCCGCCACTTCCGCAGACAGTGCGCCCCTGGCATAAAGGTGCTCGATTTCTGTGCGTAAAACATCCATTTGTGTGTGCCGGAACGTCAGCGCATCAACGGGGCGCTGCCTTCAGGTCTGCCAATTAAAGAGCAAGTGCGGAGTATAACTGCAAGAACCTTTGGTCAGCAAAGCCTTACTTTGTACCTGATTTTGCATCTCATGAGTCGATGTCTCGGATTCTTTACGTCGCATACCCTCTGCTCCAGGTCCATGACGAATCTGCGGGCGGCGCAGAACAGATTTTATGGACGCTGGAACGCGAAATAGCGCGCAGAGGCGTCTGCACCACAGTAGCCGCTTCAGCAGGATCGCGCGTGAGCGGCGAGTTGTTTCCCACCGGCCAGGCCTGCACCCAGCCGGATGACTATGAGCGGCGTCGTACTGAGCATGAAGATGGGGTCATTGAATTTGTGCGTCGAAGTGCCCGCGAGGGTAAGGCGTTTGATCTCATCCATGACCATTCCGGCAGCTTCTGGAAACGGGCAGCTGAGATTGACACACCAGTCCTTGCGACACTGCACCTTCCACGCAGCTTCTATCCTGCCGAAAGCTTTGATGATGTTCCAACCAATGTGAGCTTCAACTGCGTGTCGCATTCGCAGGCTCGGAGATTTGCTGATCTGAATGCCTTAGCTGGAGTGGTTCCAAACGGTATCGCTTTGGAGTGCTTCGAAGCACCAAGCACTGAGCAAACTAATTACCGCAAAGGCCTGCTCTGGCTGGGACGCATCTGTGAAGAAAAAGCGCCGCATCTAGCGCTGGATATCGCCAAGCGTGCTGGCTTGCCAATCACACTCGCTGGACAGGTCTATCCATTCTCATATCATCAGCAATATTTCGAACGTGAAGTCGCGCCTCGCCTTTGCTGCGTGCCGAATGCGAGATTCATCTCTGCGCCGTCGGCAGAGTTGAAGCGGCACTTGCTTCGAGAAGCACAAGCTTTGCTGATTACCAGCCTGGCGGAAGAAACCAGCTCTCTAGTAGCGATGGAGGCGGCCGCATCTGGTACTCCGGTGATCGCATTCAGCAAGGGCGCGCATGGTGAGGTAGTGAGAGAAGGCGTGACGGGTTTCTTAGTTGAAGATCCCGACCAAGCTGTGCTGGCCTTGCAAAATATCTCCAGCATCAACTCGCAACATTGCGTGCGTTACGCTCAGGAAAACTTCAGCCCCGCAAACATGGCTGAAAACTATTCTGGTCTGTATGCCCGAGTAGCCATTCCAGAGAAGACTCTGCGCCATGCTTAACCTGACCTACTTCTCAGCAAAAACATCACGTAAAGATTAGTAAAAGCAAATGGAGAGCCGAAAAAATTTTGCAAGAAAACTTTCTTGCGCCGATCTTCCTGTGAGGGATGTTCTCCTAGGTGGGTAAGCCCTCCGAACACGGACGTCGGGTTTAAACTGTTCCCTCGATGGCCGTGTCCGGAGGCGATGCACGAGCGGCTGCGCTAAACGGCGTGGCCGCTCTTTTTTTGCCTATTGCGCTTGTGGCGACTCAAGCGGATCAGTGTTAATCCCTGTTGACCAGTGGTAAGTCTTTTTTCTAGAGGTCTGAAACCGAGGCATGCACTTGCAACAAGCCCACTTCAGCAGCAATTTTTTCCAGCTTCGAACGCGTTTCCGGCTTGACCGGCAGCATGGGCAGGCGCAGGACTTCTTCAATCCGGCCCATCATCGCCAACACGGCTTTCACCGGCATGGGATTCGATTCCAGGAAGTTGGCCTGCATCAGGCGCAGATATTGGCGTTGCAAGCGGCGGGCTTTGTCCCAATCGTTATTCAGTGCCGCCGCTGTGAGCTGTGACATTTCTTTAGGGATTTCATTTGAGCAGACGGAAATAATGCCAACGCCGCCCAGGGCGATCACGGGAATGGTGATGGCATCGTCACCGGAAAAGACCAGGAAGCTTTCCGGCACGTGGTTAAAGACGTCAGCGATCTGCGAGATGTTGCCGCTGGCTTCTTTTACGGCAATGATGTTAGGAATTTTGGCCAGCCGTCCGAGAGTTGCAGGTTCGATGTTGGCAGCGGTGCGGCCCTGAACGCTGTAAAGCACCAAAGGTTTGTCCACGGCTCCCGCAATGGCCTTGAAGTGCTGGTACTGTCCCTCCTGCGTCGGCTTGTTGTAATAGGGTGACGCGGTAAGGATCGCGTCCACGCCTTTGCGGCGATTCAGTTCTTCTGCCTTTTCCACGGCTTCAGCGGTGCAGTTTGACGTTGCTCCGGCGACAATCGGCACGCGACCGCCGTTTACCTCAATCGTGATATCAATCACGCGCAGCCATTCGTCTTTCGTCAGCGTCGGCGTTTCGCCCGTTGTCCCACACGGAACAAGGAAGTGAATGCCGGACGCAATCTGCCATTCGACGAGCGAGCGAAGTGCGATCTCGTCGATGCTCTGGTCTTGCTTGAAAGGGGTAATGAGCGCGGTGCCGCAGCCTTGTAGGTTCATGGGATTCTAGGATAACAAACCTTAATTACAGAAAACACAGAGGAGCACTCAGAAATGTGAACTACCTGATTCGTAGTCAAAAATCCTGAGCGCCCAACTCATTTGAAATGCATAGGATGTGTTCACGTACGTGTGCGTTAAGGAACTGAATAACGCACAGAGTTAAATTGACCACGGTGACAACTTAGATTCTGGGCCTTCACCGAAAATCTCAGCTCTTCTTTTGATTTGTGGGATGTCCGCACTTCCAGCAGAAGTTCGCATCGGGCGGTATCGCGTTGCCGCAGGAACAGCAATACACCAGTACCTTGGCGTGCAGTCGCTTCGTATGCGCTTGCTTCTGTAAATGGGTCTGCATCTGCTGCTTCTGCATCCGCTTCTTCGCGCGAAGTTGTTTCTTTTTGGCGTTCTGAAAGCCCCACCATAATCGTATGAACAATGAATGGCGCATTTTTTGCTTCCTACCTATTCGAGATCCTTTGACAAGATCTCGCACCTGAACTCCGAACGCTCTAGAATCTTGCCAATGTTGTCAATGCTGATGTTCCGCTCTTTGCGTTCGATACTACCGATGTAAGTCCATTGCACAGTCCGGCTTTTTAGCGAGGTTCTCCGCGACCAACCACGTTGTCGGCGAATGTCTCGGGCGGCTCTGACGAACAGGGTTTGGGGCGTGCCTCTGTGTCCTTTGTGGTGAAAATCAAAGCTGGTCCACGATCTCCGGGAATTCATAAAACCCGGTCTTGCCCTTGATCCACTCAGCAGCGCGGACCGCTCCTTCAGCAAAGCCCACGCGTGATTTTGCGTCGTGGGTGAAGAGGATTGTGTCATTGGCGGAGTCAAGCATAACCAGGTGCATGCCTACGGTTTCACCTTCGCGGACAGAAGCGATTTCAACCTGCTCCCCGGAGCCGGATTCCAGCAGTTTCTGGATTGTCACAGCCGTTCCTGAAGGCTTGTCTTTCTTGTGGACGTGATGACGTTCAACGATGCTACCGCGATATTCATGCTTCAGAATCGGCGCGACGGCCTGCACCGCCTTGAAGAAAAAATTCATTCCAATGGAAAAATTGGACCCGTAAAGCACCGCGGCTTTTCGTTCGTTGGTTAACTCTCGCACTTTATCGATGTGCTGGTACCAGCCAGTAGTTCCCACCACGATGGGAAGCCCAGCCTCAACGCAGCGAATGATGTTGGGAATCACAGCGTGGGGGTTAGTGAAATCAATGGCTGCATCGATTTCTTTCAGTGTGGCGGGCGTGAGCGCGCGGCCATCCTGGTTTTCCTGGCTGGCCAGCGACTGGACTTCATGCCTGCGCTCTTTGGCCACTTCGGCCACCAGTGCGCCTGTCTTACCGCGACCCAGAACTAAAATTTTCAAGCGAACACCTCAGGATCCACCTGCGCGAAGAATGTGCGGTGCAGGCGCGAAACCACATCGGGCACGGCGTCTTCATCGATCACAAACCCTATATTAATCTCCGACGCGCCCTGGGAAATCATATGAATGTTGGCTTCAGGTATGGCACTGAAGACCTTGGCCGCAATTCCCGGCGTGCTCTTGATATTTTCGCCCACCAGGCAGACGATGGCTTTGCGGCCTTGATATTTCACGTCAGCCAGCTTGGCCAGATCGGCGGCAATGGCCGCAATGGATTCGTTTGAATCTACCGTGACCGAGACGCTGACCTCAGAAGTGGAAACCATATCCACCGGGCAGCGATGATTGGCGAAGACCTCAAAGATATTCTTGAGAAAGCCATGTGCCATAAGCATGCGGGTGGCGACTACATCAACCACGGTAATACGCTTCTTGGCGGCAATGGCCTTAAAGATATTCTTGCTCTTGGGTGCGGTCGCCGTGATGCGGGTTCCTTCGCATTTGGGGTTGCGCGAGTTGAGAATCAGCACAGGAATATTCTTCTGGATGGCCGGCAGGAGCGTGGCCGGATGCAGGACCTTCGCGCCAAAATAAGCAAGCTCCGCTGCCTCTTCAAAGCTGATGTTTTTGATGCGGCGCGCATCCGGACAGAGATTGGGGTCGGTGGTCATCATGCCGTCCACATCCGTCCAAATCTCTATGCGTTCGGCCTTCAGGCCCGCGCCGATTATGGCGGCGCTAAAGTCCGATCCGCCGCGTCCCAGAGTAGTAGCAATGCCCTCCCGTGTGGATGCAATAAAACCGCCCATCACCGGCACGCGCTTGCGGTCCAGCAGCGGCTTTACCGTCTCGGCCAGGCGCGCGTCCGTCTCTTCAAACTGTGGAACGGCCTTGCCGAACGTGGCATCCGTTACGATGCACTTGCGTGAATCAACATGCGCGGCTTCTATATTGCGCTGGGAAAATGCAGCAGCGGCAATCTTCGACGACACACGCTCGCCAAAGCCTGCAATTGTGTCGATGGTCCGTGGCGTAAGTTCCCCCACGGCAACAACGCCGCGCAAAAGCTCGTCCAGGCTGTTGAAGTCGGCTTCCAACTCAGGCGCAATCTGCTCAAACGCATGCGTGCCCAGCAGGTCACAGGCGCAGTTGTAATGGCGCTCGCGGGCAAGGCGGGAAAACTCAAGTGCTTTGGCGCGATCGCCAGCCCCGGCGAAGGCGGACATAGCCAAAAGCTGGTCAGTGATCTTGGCCAGCGCGCTTACGACGACGACCGGGCGTTCATTCAGGCGATCACGGACAATAGCCGCAACACGATCAATGGCCTGCGCGTCCTGTACAGAGGTGCCGCCGAACTTCATGACAATCATTGGGACAACCCCCACCACGGAGGCACGGAGGCGCGGAGAAAGACAGAGAGACTATCTTTTGACAGGACCTTTTTGCTTCTTGAAGCGAGACAAGTGTCAGGGCACGACTTCAGTCGTGCCGTATAGGGCAGAAGAAGTTTGGCCTTTAGGCCCTGAATTTTCTTGAGGCAAGGGCTAAAGCCCAGATTGTTTTTTGGCTGAACGGCACGAGTAAACTCGTGCCCTGACACTTGTTTCGCGCATGGATGCCATTTAAGTCGGTCGATCGCAAATCGCGTTCGCTTCATCGCTTGCGGCACGCGGTTCAACAGCTGAGAGACTTCGTCTCTTAAACTACTAACTGCAATGTCGCACCATCGAGTGTTCCTCAACTGATGTATCCCTGAGCCTTGAGCAGTTCGCCGTTGAGCACGGCGGCCCCGGCTGCGCCGCGGATAGTGTTGTGCGAGAGCACGGTGAATTTCCAGTCGAAGATGTTGCAGGGACGCAGCCGCCCACAGACAGCGCTCATGCCGCGTCCGCGCTCGCGATCAAGACGGGGCTGAGGCCGGTCCGGCGCGGATTCATAAATCACCGGCTGTTCCGGCGCGGTGGGCAGCTTGAGCTTCTGCGGAAGGCAGTGAAATTCGTTCCAGGCTTCAATAATCGCTTCCGCGGTCGCGGGCTTGCGCAACTTGAGCGAAACGGATTCCGTATGCCCATCTTCCACGGCCACGCGGTTGCAGTGCGCGCTCAGTGTGAGGTCGGCATCGATCACGCGCGAGCCGTTGAGCGAACCTTCTTTCAGTGAACCCAGCAGCTTGCGTGTTTCCGCTTCCATCTTGTCTTCTTCCTTGGCGATGTACGGAATCACGTTCCCAAGGATGTCCATAGACGGCACACCAGGATAGCCCGCGCCGCTGACGGCTTGCATGGTGGCGACAAAAATCTTATCTATGCCGAAGCGGCGGTGCAGCGGGGCAAGCGCCAGTACCAGCCCAATGGCGGAGCAGTTGGGATTCGTCACCATAAAGCCACCATTTTTCTTGTACCACTTCTGTGTCTTGATGAGCGGAACGTGGTCGCCATTGACTTCAGGAATGATCAGGGGAACGTCTTCCGCCATGCGAAACGCGCTGGAATTCGAGACCACCCCATGCCCAGCTTCGGCGAATGCCGGTTCAATCTGCTGGGCGGCAGTAGCGTCAAGCGCGGCAAAGACCAGCTTGGGCGTGTTGCTGTCAGGTGCGGCAGCGGAAACTTTCATCGCGGCAATGTTTGCAGGAATCGGGGTGGCCAGGTTCCACTTGGCGGCTTCGGCGTATGCCTTACCTGCCGAGCGATCTGAGGCAGCGAGCCATGTAATTTCAAACCATGGGTGTTCATGGAGCAGTTGAATGAATCTCTGCCCAACGGTCCCGGTAGCGCCGAGAATGCCGACTGGAATTTTGCTGGTCATGGATGTTGAAAATTAGATTTTAGCATCAGCAGAAAATCTCACCACTGAGACACTGAGGCACGGAGAAAAGCGGAAGATTTACCGCAAAGGTCGCCAAGGGCGCGAAAAAATTTATGATTTTCGCGTCCATTCTGTGAAAAGTTCGCCGATGTGGAGAGACGATCACTAGTCGCTTAGCTTGTCCTTTTGCGATCTTTGCGTCCTTTGCGGTGAACAGCCAGTTAGTCCGCTGCTGCTGCTTTCGCCAGTTCTGCCGGCTTGCGCTTGACCAGGTATTCATCTGTAAGGACCATGACCAAGGCTGCCGTCGGAACGGAAACCAGCGCGCCTACAACGCCCGCCAGTGCGCCTCCAAGAGAAAGAGCAATGATCACGGTAAGCGGCGAAAGATTGAGCGTATGGCGCATGATGCGCGGCGAGAGAAAGACGCTTTCAATCTGGAAATAAACGGCAAAGAAGATGATTACACCCACAAGCTTCTGCGGTGAATCCATAATGGCCACTGCTGAGGCCAGAACCACGGCACTGATAGGGCCGGCAATGGGCAGGATATTGGCGATGCCGGCAAACATCGCCAAAAGGTAAAAATATTTCAGGCCCAGCGCCCAATAGACTATAAGGCTGCATACTCCAAGGCTGAGCATGAGCATTGACTGGCCAATCAGCCAGTTGCGCATGCGGGCTTTTGCGCGCAGCAACGTTGTATTCAGCCGGTGTTGCTGATGGAGCGGGAACATGGAGACGGCCCAGTGGAAGGTGCGGTCGCCATCGATAATGAAGTATGCAGTGAGGATGATGGCGGTAAAGAAGCCAAAAATTCCGCCGGCCAGGTTCAGGAATAGCCCGCCTGCGCCGCCGGCAATTTCCGCCGCATATTTTTGCAAGCCGGCGGGATCAATCTTGGCCGCAAACGGAAGATGCTTTATCCCCTCAGTGAGTTCCGTCATGTGGCGGGGCCAGTCAGCGGAGAAATTGCGGCCATCCCGATAAATGGGCGGCAGGGCAAACACGGCGAACAAAGTGCCCGCAAGCGCCAGAATGAGGATGAGAAAAACGATGGCAAAGCCGCGTCCGGCACGCCAGTTGCCAATGTGGATTTTCTGAATCATGCCAATGGCGGGGGACAGTACCACGGCGAACAGCCCGCTCACATAAATAAGCATCAGCACGTCGCGGACGCTATAGGCGACCCACAAGGCAAGGATCACGCCCAAAAAGAACAAAATGTCTGACCGGTGATTATTCGCCATAGCAAATTCGGACCAAGGGGGGAAGGTTGAGAAGAGTTTAACCCAGAACGGCTGGAAAACTGCCTCCAGAGGTACTAAAACTTTGGGAAGCAGGAAAGTACTAAACGCTCTAAGATTTTTCGGACTGGTGAACGCGCAGAGCCCAGGTAATTTTCAGGTCAACTGCCTCAATTATGTATAACTTGCCTTGAAACGCCTTGCTACTGCGCCGGGAAGCGTGCATCTTACTGGAGAGACAAAGCAGATTCCATGAAGCGACTTTCTATTATCAGTACTTTTTTCGCACTGCTGCTGGTTGCTACTTTTTTGCCTACAGCGTCGGCGGCGGAACTCAAGCAAAGGACCAATTCTGCCTTTGACCGCTACGTGGCGGCCACAGAGGCACGGTTTGTCAATGAGCTGCGACCGGGCGGAACGTTCCTTTATATCGATGGCATGAATGCCGATGCCAGGCAGCAGGCGTATGACCAGCTCAAGCGGGGCGAGATTCTGGTGGAAAAGCTCGAAACCAAGGCTCCCGGCATAAGCTCTGACGTTCCTGACGGCATGGTGCATCATTGGGTGGGGCTCATCTTTATTCCCGGCGCTACGCTGACCAGGACGCTGCCAATTGTCAAAGACTATGACCGACGCGCCGAGCTTTACAAGCCGGACGTGAGCGCGTCACGCACCATTTCCCACAATGGCGACGATTTCAAGATGTTCCTGCGCCTGCACCAGAAGCGATTTACGACAGTCGATTTCAACACCACCTATGACGTCCACTGGGGCAAGGTGGACGCAAACAAGGTCTATTCCAACTCCATCAGCACGCGCATTGCCGAGGTAAAAGATCCGGCCAAGCCAGACGGAGAAGAGCTGCCGGTCGGCACCGGGCACGGCTACCTGTGGCGATTGAATACATACTGGCGTTTTGAAGAAAAAGATGGCGGCATTTACTTGCAATGTGAAGCGCTGTCACTTACGCGGGATATCCCTACCGGACTGGGATGGCTGCTGAAACCGCTTGTTACGGCCATCCCAAAGCAGTCGCTGAACCGCGCACTAGGCCAGACCAGAAATGTGGTGAACGAGGAGAGCAAGCACAGTGCGTCCGGAGCGGCAGCGCACTGAGCAATGCAGCATTCAGCAATCAGTCGTCAGCATTCATCCCCTAATCAATAGTCATTACGGCAAAACCGTTGAAACACAGGAGCCAATGCCAGAAATGCCAAATATCGCCCAGATTTGAAGCCATAAACAAAAAGGACGAAGAACTTATTTCGGACCCACTTTCCTCCGTTTCCTCCTCTTCCTCCGCGTTTCAGTTTTTGTCTTTTCACGCGAATAAAAAAAGGGTCCGCCGAAGCGGACCCGGTTAGAACGCTAATGATGCTGGTTATTGGTTGTCGTCAACGCGCGACGCGATCATGCTGTAAGATCCGGCGTTGAAGAAGATGAGACCACGCACGCGCACGGTGTTGGCGTTCGCGGGTGTGACCTTCAGGTTGGTGCCGCTCACAATTGAAACCGCAATCGTCGATTGACCGGTCAGAGTGGCAAAAGCGGAGTTGGCGTTCAGCGTCAGCGTAAAGCCTGACGCGCTTGCGGCGGAAACTGTTCCCACCAGCGCCTGTTCGCGCAGCTTGAGTTTATCTGCGGGCATCGGCAAAACGGTGCTGCTGCCTGTATCGGCCTCAACGCGCTGGCCCACGCCAATGTGGCTGGCATCAAAAGCCGGCGTGGTTCCGCCCAGATTCAGTTTGTCAGTACGCACGGAGAACGCGGTGCTCGCGCTAATGGCAAGGTCCACAGTAACCGGCGGCGTCGCGGAATTGGACGAATCAACCTGGTGCGCAATCGTGATCTGCGTGGCCGGCGCGCCGGTCACTGCAGTGATTACGCCTTCAGCTTCTTCGCCGCTCTGGCTTTCTTCCACGCCGATCTTGCTTGCAAGCTTGCTGCCGTCCGGTTTGGTGGTGGCGTCCACTTCAACAATGTCACCCACCTTGAGTTGTGAAAGTGAGGTGATACCGTCCTTAAATTGCGTGGTGTTGTCCGTGGCAAAAACAATGCTACTGGTATCGGTCTGGATGGTGAAGTTCGGCGCTGCAATGGATGTTACGCTGCCATGGACATCATCCATCTCGCCGTTGTCTTCATCCGTGTTGGTGGCGGTCGCGGTGGTGACGTTGAACTTCGCCGTAACGCTGGCAGAGGTCGCCGGTGTGCCGGTTAGCACGACCGAATTTGCCAGATCCAGGTCAAAGTTAAGGACTGACGAATTGCTGCTGGTCACCGTGATTGGCGCGGTAAAAGTGACCGTCACGCTGCCGCTGGTAAGAGTGGCCGGGATTTTTACCGGCGCCGGCGGCACAGCATTGTTCAGGACCACAACTTCAGGATTGGATACCGTAAGAGAAGCTCCGGAGTAAGTTCCCGGGGGAATGTTAACCAGGGCCAAAGGCTCAAACGATCCTGCCTGATGAACAAACTCAACCTCGGACGTTTTAGAGAGCAGGTTGCCCGTGGTGGTTGTGGTTCCGCTTCCGGTAAGCGTCAGCGAACTGACGGAAAGCTCAAACTTCACGATCTGATCATTCAGACCGTCACTGGTGTTGATGGTGGCGTTTGTGGGTCCGGCATTGAGATTGCCAGTCCCGCCGCAGCCTGTCGCCAATATCGTGGCAACCATTGCAACAGTTAGAAGTAAATACCGCTTCATAGGGGCCTCCAAGTTTTCAGTGAGTGGGGAAGTCCTCGCCGTGTATACATGCACTTGGCGGGCCAAGCTTGCCAAACCAGGTAAGTGCTGCTTTTTCAATCGGCAGAAGACACGGCGCTGGGATACGGTGGGGCCAGCCGCATCATGACTGTGGCGATAAGCCACACCGAATCAAGCACTTGCGGCCAATGACCGAAGGTAACGTCCCGTAATTAAGGATGAGTTTTCTGGGGTAGGCAAAAGAAAGAGGCCGCGAGTGACCGCGGCCTCAAATATCGTTTAACAAGCGCAAGCTTTACTGCAGTTCAATCTTGCTTACGGCCATTCGCTCACCGTCCACGGTTCCTGTTACGTTGACTTTGATGTCTTTGTTCTTTTTCAGGCCACCAATGAACTGCTTGGCTTTAGCGTTGCTCGCAGCATCAAACTTGATTACTTTTTTGTCGTCGGTTAATACACCATAGCCGCTCTTTACGCAGTCTGGCATTTGCAGGCAGTCTTTGGAATGCTTGGCTCCAAAGCCGGGTTTCTGTCCTTCTTCACTTGCACAGGCCAGGTCAACCAGATAACCCTGAACCTTGGTTTCGGCGGCAAATGCGCTCAACGCCGCGGCTGTTAGCAAAACAAGTGCTATTCTCCTCATAATTCTCCCTGTGAATGGCTGTTGCAGTTGTATTGATTGATAACCGAAGTATGGGTTACAAGTAAAGGGAGATTTTTGCCTTATTCTCAGGGCGACTCAGAGACGAAACCAGCCGGCTCAGTGTAAAATCATATTGTTGCGGTCATTTTGTTGTGGTCAGAAGGCACCGCTTGGTAGCGTGCCGTCCCCAAATTTCCCGCCGCATTTGCTGCCGCCGATTTTAGGCCGCGGAATCCCGACATCCCAGGAGAAGATTGAATCATGGCTAAGATTGCCAAAACGGCAGACCGCAAGAAAATTATGGATACCACCAAGAGCACCGATTGCCCTAAATGCGGCAAGCCGACCAGGATCGTAAAGCGCGTGAAAGACCGCGAGCGCAACACCCCCGGCGGAATCTTTATTTCCTGCTCTGGCTGCGAATTCCACGAGAAGCTCTAACAAGATTCCAAGGGCTGCCGCTTGAGCCGCGGCTGCCCTTCAACTTCTGCCGATTCGCATCCCAGCCGCTCACTTCCCTGGTTCAATGGACTGCTTTGGCCGGTTTCTTATCCTGCATGGCTGCTGGCGTTGCAATGGGAAGCATTGCCGGTTTGGCCAAGGCTGCTTTCGTCTGGTCGGGTAGCTTGTCAGCATGCTGGAGCATTTGCGCTACCTGCCACATCTGCGTGGGCGTGAGCATCTCCTTGAAGCCGGGCATTCCCGTCAGGCGAATTCCGTTTTCCACCGTCCAGTAAATCTTGCCCGTCGGATCGTCAGTGACCATATCTTCAGAGAGCAATTGGGGCGGCAGCGGGAACATGCCCTTGGCGGCAAAGCTGGCTTTTGATCCGGCAAAGCCGTGGCAGAAGGCGCAATTCTCAACGTAAACATGCGCGCCCTGCGTCATGTTCGGCTCGTCCGCCGGGACAGGGGACTGCTGCATCTTATCTTTCGACATGCTAGCCCGCAGGGCCATGTGGGCGATTTTCTCTTCCATCGGCAGCGGCGTAGCCCCATTGGCGGCCATCGGCATCATGCCCGTCTTGATGAATAAATAGCCGCCGATCACCGGAATCAACAAGCCAACAATCACGCCGATAACAAATTTCTTCAAGTTTATTTCTCCTGGAATCCTTGATCAATCGATTATTAATGAGTGTATAAATCCATGGTGCGTTACAGCAATAAGCCAGCAGTAATAACCCTGGGTAACGGTATAGCCCAACTGACTGCCAATTACACTACCAAATTCAGTTCGACACAATCTTCTTCTCCGTGTTCGGCACAGGATAAAATGCAGCCACAGCGGCGGCCACGGTAACTAAGACGAAGCCGATATCGCCAGCCGGACGAATCGGGCCAACCTGCCAAGGAACTGAAGCGGAGGGAAGATGCCCAAAGGGCGGCTGGAAGCGTTCAGCGACGGCGTGATCGCGATCATTATTACGATCATGGTGCTGGAGATGAAAGTACCGCATGCCGACCGTCTGCAAGAATTAGAGCCGCTGCTGCCGGTGTTCCTCAGCTATCTTTTGAGTTTCGTTTACGTGGGAATTTACTGGAA
>JBAVLE010000396.1:0-5256 GCA_049688735.1 Candidatus Angelobacter sp.
GGGTAGGAAAATCCTGAAGCCTTCAGCAAGCGCAACTTTGTAGTCGCGATATTTCTCCAACGCCGGACGCGCCTGCTCAACAACCTGTTGCGCTTTGGCTGCATCTCCTGCGTGGACCGGCCGCAACTCAGTCATGTGCATGTGCGCGGCCATGTGATGGTGCTCTTCATGGTTGTGGCCATGTCCCATAGCTTCAGTAGTGGCATTCAACTCAAGCTGGCCGGCGGCCGATTGCTGTCCCTGATGATCGTGTTCCTGGGCAAAAAGGAAAAGCGCTGCAAGACCAAGCGCTACGGAAATCACATATTTCTTCATGCCAATCTTCCCCCGATCCAACCCAGCAAACCGAAACAAACGCAAAAGTTACCTTCGGGTGGCTGAAAAGAACTTCGGCGACCCTCAAGGGTTAGTATGAGGCGGGAGGAAAGACCATGCAACGACTTTGTCATCGTATTGTAATTGCGGCATTTACGGCGTTGATGCTGATACCGCTTGGGATGCAGGCGCAGGAGCAAAGCAAAGATCAAAGCAGCCAGCTGCAAAGTGGCAGCCAGGCTGATGGCAAGCAATGGAGCGGACGCCGCGCTGCCGCGCAACGCCAGCGGCAACACATGGCGATGCTGGCCGAAAAACTCAACCTTACCGAAGCACAAAAAGCACAGTTTCAGCAGATCAATAAAGACATGCGCAAGCAAAGCATGGAAATCCGGCAGGACAGCTCGCTGACCGAAGATCAGAAGAAAGAGAAAATGCAGGAAGTACGCAAGCAGTCGCACAAGCAGATGTTCAGTGTTCTGACGCCTGAACAAAAAGAAAAGCTGAAGCAGATGCGCGAAGAGCACAAGAAGGAGCAGGATAAGAGCAAGGCATCGGGCGATCAGGCATCAGCGAAAAAGAAAGCTGGAAGCGCTAGCGAGGATGACGATCCCTTTGCCGGCGTGAGCAGTGATGATGACGATGGTCCGGGAAATGGCGGTAGCGTTCTGTAACGCGCGTTTAAGCAGTATGAATAGATTCTTAAGGAGTGTGCACGGGTTCTTCGTGCTCGAATAGCGGCTTCCATGATTCGTCCAGCGAGACCCACTGGTCAAACTCCTGCCAACTGGATTTCATCTCTGGAACGTGGAGCAGGCCGTGACCATCGGAGCAGACCAGCTCCGTTCCCCACCAATCCAACAGCAGATAACTCGGCGTCCCTACGGATGCTTCATTGCCGAGCCGCCTCAGACAAAGGCGGCAGCGGCGGCCCTGGTCATGCAACGACCATGAGAGTGCCACCATCGCCGTGACCAGGAAAAGCCAGGTAGCAAAAGGCCCTACAAGGGGATGAACCGATCCAGTGAGGATGATCGAGGCGCGTCCTGTAAATTCGAGCGAACCAACAAAGCACAGCGCGAGCAGCAGCAGGGTTTTCAGCGAGAAGAATCCCCACCAGCGCAGCGTGTGGCGCCAGCTTAGCTTGAGCTTGCGCGTTTTTGCGCCGCCCAGCCGGCTGCTGCCCAGCGCGATTCCGCCGAACAATGACAGCACGGTGAAAAAGAGATATAGCTTTACGCCCTGACGCGCGCGCGAGACAAATGATTCCAATTGCGGCGTTGAGTAGCCGGCGGACTGGGCAAAGCGCCGAAACTCCTGTTGTGTTTGCGCCAGGGATACATGTGGATCCATCCGCAGAACGGCGCCCGTGCGATCGGCAAAGTTGTTGGTGGTGGTGCCCCAATTGGGTAGGGTCCAGACAGACACTTCAGGGAAGGTAAATACAAAGCTCTCCGGAAGCACACCAATCACAATGCCCGGACCACCGTCCACGGAGATTGTCTTACCCACGATATTGCGATCTGAGTTGAGTTGAGAACCCCATAGGCGATGGGTAATCACCACGCAGCCCGCACATGCGCTTTCATCAGCCGGGGTTGTGAGTCGGCCCAGCGCAGCCTTGTTACCCAATAGATCAAAAAAGTTCGGAGAGACACGAGCGCTGAAATCATTGATGTGATCGTGCGCAAACCTGAGAGAGACAGGATGCCAGGAGTACGCGGCCACCATTTCCGCTGTTTTGCTGTCCTTCTCCCATTTTGCCGCTTCACGAAACAGATTTGCTTCGTCGTATTTCACAAAACTGCCGTGCATTGAGAGATAGGCTAGACGATCAGGCTGAGGGAACGGCAGCGGCTTGAATCCCGACCGGATGGTCGGCGCGAAACCCGTGACCAAGATCAAGCCGAGAACGGCGAATAGAATTGCGCTCAGGCAAAAGCGCGCCGATCGCGGCTCTTCGTCCAGCACGCGCGTCACTTTCTTGTGGTCAAAGCGATGGAATGCAGCATCAGGAAATGCGCCCCAGCAGTGCCTGGTGAGTTCCATGGCCGTATGCGAATTCAGACGGCCGGACTCAGCCAGGAAGTGAAGCCAATGCCATATCTCTCCATACCACTCCTGGTACCAGGCGGCACGCTGCGCTTTGGGGACCAGCAGACTTGCGCTGCGCAGCAGGAACTTACATTGCCAGGTCAGAAGTCGGATTTGAGGATTGGGCTTCACACATCCCTCGCTATCGGCGCGTTACCTTCTCTTCGGGGGCCAGCTTGGCCAAGAGCGGGTAGCGTTCAACTGCGTTCATAAGCGCATCTTTGCCCTGGCGTGTAAGTTTGTAATATCGACGCGGCGGACGGTCCTGACGAAGGGCAATCTTGCTGTCTTCCCAATCGCCACTCACCAGCGATTCTTTTTCCAGCCGGCGCAAAGCGGGGTAGATCGTCCCGCTGGGCAGGCCAGTGACATCCATCATGTCAAAACCGTAAACATAGCCTGACCTGATGGTTTGCAGGATCAAGGCCGATGTGTGAGAAATTCTTGCGGAAATTTCCATGTTTGAATGCAGTCCTATGTAGAACTCTTTATATGTAGTATTCCCGAATAGGATCTTCTATAGCCTGATTCTACTGCCAATTAGTTTGTGCGCAAAAGGATTATTTCTCGCGGGTGAGAGGGAACTTTTGAACCCCGCCGGTGTCTTTCCTGGGATCGCATTTTGGAGTCACCGAGTCCCTCTCGTAGGTTTTAAAAATGCGGAAACTCCGTTCGCGGCGCTGAACCTCTCGTTTTTGAGCAGACTATTCTCCCGACCGATTCTGTGAAACGCTAAAATAGGTCCGGTCCCTAATTAAACAGCCAATATCCATAATTCGGCATGCGCCAGACTGCGCCTTGCAAGGAGTGTTATGTCAAAATTGCGTCCGCTTATCGCCGTTACATTGTGCCTTGTTCTTTTCAGCTCAACTTCCCAGGCCTGGTTTGGATTTGGCCACATGGCGGTTGCCTATGTGGCGTACCAGAAGCTTACCCCGGAAAAGAGGATACGCGTCGCAAAGCTTCTCAAGAAAAATCCGTATTACAACAAGCAATGGAAAGCTATGATTCCTTCCGGAACGCCCGCGGACCAGCAGGACCTGATGTACTTCATGATCGCAGCCACATGGCCGGACCAGATCAAAGCTAAGGATTCAGGCTACATCTCGGATGGTTCTGACGGCGGAAACCGGCCCCCAACCGGCACAGCAGCGTCGCAGAACGTTGGCTACACTGACAAGAACATGCATAAATACTGGCATTTTGTGGATACGCCGTTTACGCAGGATGAAACAAAGCCGTTGCCGGCGATCCCACACCCGAATGCCGGCAGTGAAATAGCCGTTATGCGGCAAACGCTGGGTTCCAGCAAGTCTGACAAACTTAAATCCTACGACTTGGTCTGGCTTTTGCACTTGGTGGGTGACGTTCACCAGCCGCTGCATTCCTCCACACGCGTCGGCTCGGCTGATTTACAGGGCGACAATGGGGGCAACAATGTCAAACTTTCTGATCCCAGCAAAGAATTGCATGCTTTCTGGGATGGCCTGCCCGGAGACAGTTCGAACATCGCTGACGTGATTGCTTATGGAAAAACCCTGACACCCGCAGACCCCTTGCTGGCGCAGAAGTCATCTGCAGCCGATTGGATCAACGAAAGTTTTCATATCGCGGAAGTAATGGTTTATGCCGGTCCCGTCAAAACTGGTGATGGACCGTTTCCCATTACACAGGCATACAAGGACAATGCTCAAAAAATCGCGAATCAAAGAGTGGAACTGGCGGGTGAGCGCCTGGCGAACCTCATCAACAATGAATTGAAGTAAGTAAGGCGGCTAGCCGTTCATGTGCAGTTTGTCGCGCTTGCGGCGGTCTGTACGCGCAAACTCGATGATTTCCGCAATCATGTCCGCATAGGAGCGGCCGGATTTTTTAGCCGCCATAAAAAACTCTGAATTGCTGGAAAGCCATGGATTGGGATTGGCCTCAATCACGTAGACTTTCCCCTTGTCCGTGAGCCGCATATCAATGCGGCCGTAGTCGCGCAGCTTGAGAATGCGATACGTGGTGAGGGCCGTGTTGGCAAGCAGCTCCTGCGTTTCTTCGTCCAGGCCTTCCACCGGCGCGGATTTGGTGAGTTTGTAAGCTTCGCTGTCTTTCTCCCACTTTACTTCCATGCCGGCCACCTTGGGCATGCCTTCCGGGAGCTTTGAGAGATCAAGCTCTACCAGGGGCAGCACTTCAGGGTTTTGGTTGCCGAGAATTCCGGCGTAAATCTCACGGCCTTCAATGTATTCTTCAATCAGCGCGGGCGAGTTGAATTCTTCCTGCACATAGTGGATTCGTTCCATCAGCTCTTTCACGCTGCCCACCACCGCGCCCTTGTCGATGCCGAGCGATCCATCTTCTGCTTCCGGCTTTACGATCAATGGAAAAGAAATTTCCTGCGAGTGGTCCAGCTTGCCCTGATAGCAGGTGGCAAAATACGGAGTACGGATGTTGTAAAACTGAAATAGCTTTTTGGCAAGACCCTTGTCCTGCGCCAGGTAAAGACCTTGCGGGCCTGCGCCGGTGTATGGACGGCCCAGCAAATCCAGAAATGCCGCAATGTGCATTTCCATGGTGTCGTCACCCGCGTATGACTCCACAATATTAAAAAACAAGTCAGTCTCCTGCTTGGCCAGCGCCAGCAGGGACTTATCTTCTCCGTCCAGCATCATGTAGCTGGGTTCATGGCCAAGCTTTTCCAGCGCTTCAAAGATTTCTTCGCGATCGTGCTTCTCGATCTTCTTGCGCCGCTTCTTGGCGCCGCGCTTCTTCTTTTCCGGTTCTGGAGCGACTTCTTCTTCCTCATCTCCCCAGCTTTCGTAAAGCACCGTGATTTTCAATTTACTGTCCATACTGGTT
>JBAVLE010000397.1:0-9210 GCA_049688735.1 Candidatus Angelobacter sp.
CCACAATCCCTTTATCGCCGACTTCAGTTACCAGCCGCTCCAGAACTTTCCTTCCCAGATTCTGGTGGGCCATTTCGCGTCCGCGGAAGCGCAAGCTGGCTTTGACCTTGTCGCCTTCTGAGAGAAACCGGAAAACATGGTTTCTTTTGGTGACGTAGTCGTGCTCATCCACGTTGACGCTGAACTTTACTTCCTTCAGGACGATCTGTTTCTGGTTCTTTTTGGCAGCCCGTTCCTTTTTTTCCTGTTCGTAGAGGAACTTACCGTAGTCCATGATGCGGCAAACCGGGGGCTGCGCAGTGGCAGAAATCTCTACCAGATCAAGAGCTTGTTCCCGGGCCTTTCGCGTCGCATCCTGCGGCGTCATAATGCCAAGCTGCTCGCCGTCCGCGCCAATCACGCGAACTTCCCGTGCGCGGATCCGCTCATTCATCTTGATAAAGCGTTTATCTATGCGATCCTCCTGAACCCTGCCGGCAAACTCACGCTTCTAGTGGAATTGCGGGGGCGCCGCACACATGCGGCAAGACTTGGAGATTATAACATGGGTCCAGCACCATCACGGATGATAGGGCATGGGATGTAATCTGCTGGTTGGCCAGTCGTCGCGGATAAGCATTGATTCAGCTCACGCCCACTAGGTTGATGAAACAATATCTTATAGAAAATAATGTCGTCGGAATTGCGGAGTACAAGGGAGTTCACCGCTAAATTCGTTCAGAAAGTAATTAAGGAGGTATTCAAGTGGCGAGTTCGTCAATCAGTGTTGTTCCTGTTGGGGCTAAGAAATGCAAGCCTTTCGTGCTTCAGGTAATGGTTTTTAGCCCTGAATCCGGTTTCAAATTTGAGGTTATGGTAGAGAAAGATTGTTCTGCGAGCAATGACCCAATCTGGAAGCTTGTTTTTGACCTTTATAAAAAACAAGCCACGGGATCGGACTTTGACCAGATCGTCCACGTTTCTTTCACCTCCGGGACTACCGCAGAGCAGCAGGGGATTCAATCCATGGTTACGCAAGGGGTCTCCAGTGGCCAAGCCGATGCAATTACTACCCAGGTTTACCCCGCGGCCAAAGCTCTTGATGGAGTGCAAAGTCCCACAGATCAACAGAAACAGGCTTTGCATCAGGCGATGAGCCAAGCTGTTACATCAGTCGACGTTTAAGCAGCGCAGAGGTGTTCTCTTGCAGAGGCATGGAGTTGTTTCATTCTTTGGCCTGTGTGTGCTCGCGGCGGTCATGCTTCTGCCGCGAGCTTCTTTCGCACAAGAGTGTCGAGAAGATCTGACGGCAGATGCCCAGGTATGGGTGCATGCCATAAAGTTCGATATCCGATATTTTGATCCACCAGAGATACCGCTAAAAACCAATACGATCTTTACTCCAGACGCCGGTTCTGCCTCTCAGGGGATCATCGCGCAAAAGATGTCTCAGGACGACAACAAAAATGTGGTGCGCGAATTTGCCAACCTCGGCTTTGTGTCTGTCCGTATGATTGATTCCTGTGTTCGCATTGTTGATCCCGCCATTTGCATGAAAGATTTACAAAAGAGCAAATGCTTAGATGTCACATTTGCCAGCCATGAAATACGTGTTGTGCGTTTCAATGATGCGGGTCTTATTCTCCCCGTGCCACGCAGTCCAGTCTCAACATATTTTTCCAATGTGCCTAAGCCATTATTAATTCTGAATCCAACGCCGAGTGTAGACCACGATAACCGTACAGGAACAACTCCTTCAGTCAGCCTTAAGACCAATCTTTTGGACATTGGGAATATCTTGAAGCGCCAAGATTCAGATAAGCATGCGCTGGAAGCAATTGCCTCGGCCGATCTCTCGCGCTCCATTGATCACAATTTTTATAACGCGGACGAGGTTATGGACCTGAAAAAGACCTGGCCGACATCCACGGTAAGAAGCCTGGCATTGCACCTTGAGCAGCACAATGAGAAGCAACCGTTGGGCACAACCAGTGATTCAACATCGCAGGAAACTGCTGGTTTCAAAGGCAATGTTCATTTTGAGAATAACTATTTGCATGACGGCTATTTTTGGGCGGGCGCCAGCGCATCCCGGCATACGGTCCCCCAAGCCGCCGGGCAAGTGATAGATACTTCTGAAGCCGCAGGTTCTGCGGCAGTTTTATTTGACGGCAGCATAGCCCAGACCACAGCTCGCGCAGGACTATGGTTCACAGGCGCGAACCCCAACAACCAGGCAAGCTACGAGCAGCTGGCTTTTTTCACGGCGCTTTACAAAGATTTTCTGGTTGCACCCAACCAAAGCTTTGGATTGCAAGTGATGGGTGGATATGGCCACACCTGGGGTACTCCGGCGCAATACGCGCAGTTCTTCGCTGGGAATAACGCAAGTAATTTCCTTTATCAAGCCCCAGACACGCTTCTGCAGTCCGGTCCACCACCGCCAATGATAAGGAGTTTTGGCAAGACCGAAGCAGGCGTAACCAACACTTTGAATTTGGGTGGTTTTTCATTTTGGAATGCAAGCACCACCTTAACGGTCCCGATTCCGATGCTTTCTCGCCCCTTGATTCCTGATGTTGTTATTGATGACACCACGAACACGACGCTTAAGAAAATGCTCAAGACGGCAGGGACGAGATCGGCTGTCAGTTTTATTCAGGCAGCATTGGTCCAGCAGGGGATTGCGGCTGCGGAGGCCCAGAAGCAAGCGCAAGCCCTCGTGGATCGTGAAATAGCCCCGCCGGTCAATTACATTTCTGACCGAGCAAACATCTATTCTTTAAAACCATTGGCGCTTTTTGATATCGCCGAGCTGACTACAGGAAACGTTAGCAGGCATCTGGAGTCCGCCGGTGGTGGTATTGAATTCATGATAGTTAACTTTGCTCTGCAGGTGGGATATGCACGCTCCATCAACAGCCAGCCAGGCGACCGCAAGGGAAATGTTGTTTTCAACCTGCAATTTAGGAATTTTTTTTAGATGCGGCTGTATTTTCGCTCTCAGCGCCGAGGGCGTAAGCAAAGCTCACAATTGTCTTTGACGCACTGTATCCCGATCCCCAATTACCGTGCAGCGATGAGCTCGTCATTGCTTGCTGCGGTCATTTCGGCGTGCAATATCTGATTTGCCGCGTGCACACCACGCAGCTTTACCTTTAAGTAATTATCGCTCAGGGCTTCTGTCCAGCCGTCGCCACCGGCCTGAAGCGTAATTACTTCCAGCGTCTTGCCAACAAAGCTTTGTCTGAATCCCCGGTTCTTCTCCGCCGCCAAGTCGCGCAACACTCGGTTCCGTTCGCGCGCGGTGTGGACCGGAACCTCGTCTGGCATGGCCGCCGAAGGCGTACCCGGTCGCGCCGAATAGGTGAATACATGCAGATAGGTGAACGGCAGGTGCTCAATGAAGCTGCGGCTTTCTTCGAATAGTTCATCGGTTTCACCGGGGAAGCCGACCATCACGTCCGCGCCAATCGCCGCATCCGGCATGGCTTCACGGATCTTTCTGATCTTCTCCGCGTAATGCCATGGCCGGTACTTGCGATGCATACGGCGAAGAATCCGGTCGCTGCCGGATTGCAGCGGAACATGCGCATGGTTGGCAATGCGTGGCGAGCCGGCGACAAGAGCGATCAGATCATCGCTCCAGTCCATGGGCTCGACGGAGCTGATGCGAATCTTTTCGATATCGGTATGCTCCAGCAGCGCGCGGACAAGCTGTTCAAAGCGTTGTTGCGGCTGGAAGTCTCGTCCCCAGCGCCCCAGATTAATACCGCTGAGCACAACCTCGCGATAGCCCGCAGCCACGAGCGCACTGGCTTCTTCAATCACTCGGTCAAGGTGCATCGAGCGGCTTTGCCCGCGGACGCTGGGAATAATGCAGAAAGAACAGCGGTTGTCGCATCCATCCTGAACTTTGAGATTGGGGCGCGTCTTTTCCGCGATGGTATCGCCGGTAAAAGCTGGAGCGACAATCAGTTCGGTATGGGCGAAGATATCGCCAACCAGAGTGAACGCCGGAACGGAGAGCGAGACGGCTTCCAGCGGGACAAAATTCTGCGGCAAATGTTCTTGAAACTTGTAGGCGCCAATCCCGGGCTCTCCATTGTGATCCTTGAGGGCTCGAGCTTGAACATCTGACGTGAACTTGTTGGTGGCTGCAATCTCCGCCACGCGATGCTTATGCGAATTACCGACGACCCAGGTCACGCCGGGAAGAGCCGCGATTTCCTGCGGGGCGCGCTGGGCATAGCAGCCGGTTACCATGATCTTTGCGGCGGGGTTCTCACGATGGATTCGACGGATCGAGGCGCGGGCATCCTGGTCAGCGGCGGCGGTAACTGTGCAGGTATTCAGCACTACCACGTCGGCTTCAGGGGGAGAACCAGCCTGTGCCAAGCCTTGCGTCGTAAGTTGGCGTTCCAAGGCGGCTCCATCGGCCTGAGTGGCGCGGCATCCGAAATTTTGCACAAAAAATCTAGGCACGAAAAGTATTATAATTGGACTTTCCGAAGCAGCCAGCGAGCAGCAGCTCACAACCATTGCAACTGGTGGCTGCATCTTAATTACCGCGATAAAAAGCGATTTCTAGAATCCCCCTGGAGTTCACATGAAACGCCGTATTCTTCTGGTTGATGACGAACTGGCAATCCTGCTGACCCTCAAGACCATCCTGGAAATGCACCATTTTGAGGTGGAAACGGCAATCTCAGCCAAGGAGGCGGTTGCCAAGCTAAAGGCCAACACGTACCACATGGTCATCACCGATATGAAGATGGAGCATGAAAAGGCCGGGTATGACGTGATTCGCGCGGCCAAGAAGACGGAGTACAACCCTGCGGTCGCGATCTTAACGGCTTATCCTTTGCTCGGCGGCGATTGGAAAACCCAGGGCGCTAATTCCATGCTGGTAAAACCGATGAATACGGACGATCTGCTGCGCCGCATTGAGGTGCTGCTGATCCAGCATGAGGACCAGAAGCAGCAAAAAGCCACAAAAACCGGCCCCAAAGCAAAAGCCACACAAGCGGCGGCCAAGAAGCCCGCATAAAAGCGCCCATTTAGGATACCGCAGGAAAATACACGTCTTTACTGACACACTACGGCCTTTTAGGTCAAAGGGCCTGAGTTCCAGAGAAATTGTTTAGGCTGTGGCGGCGGTTGTTTTGCGCTGCTGGAAGCATTCGCGGCAGAATACCGGACGGCCCTGCGTTGGCTTAAACGGGACGGTAGTTTCCCGCTGGCAGCCGGAGCAGACGGCCTTGGTTTCCACTCTTTGATAGTTACCGCCGTTCTGCGGCAGTCCCAGCGCCTGGGCGCGTTTACCCTTGCAGTTTTTGCAGCGTTTAGGTTCGTTTTTAAATTGTTTATCGTGGAAGAAAAGCTGTTCGCCAGCGGTGAAAATAAAGTCGGCGCCACAATCTACACACTTGAGAACTTTGTCCTGGAAGTCCATTTGAGAGTGCCCCCTTTTCCTGCATTCACGCCAGGAATCCGGTCAGAGCACACTCGTGACTCAAATGGAAATCCCAGAAGTGAATCCCTACCCGTCGGGTTCGGCCCACGCGGCTCACGCCGTGTTCACAACAAAATCTTAAAGAGACAAGTTTTTATAAAACCCAGACCGCTATGACATAAGAGTATTGAGGGGAACGGTCGTATGAACATGCTGAGTTTTGCAGCGTCTTATGTCTAAGTCAAGGGGTAAGTTGCCGAAAAGACATTAAAACCAACGATTCCAAAGAGTCTTATTTTGAGACGGAGGAGTGTGTAAAAATTTTCCTACAAGCGCCTTTTTGGCGGGTCGGGCTGGTAATTTACCTTGAAGATTCCGACCACCCATATAGCTTAGCGGCATTGTCATGCAGGACCATATGGGCCAGTTCCAGCGCGCGTTCACGGGTGATTTCGCCATCCTGCATCATTCCCGTCAGCGCAATGGCCAGTGCCTCGCGGGCGGAGTGCGTGGTCTGCCAGCCTATTTCTTCCCAGTTAATTTCCGGAGTGTTGGGGTAGAGATCCGTTCCAAACATCGCTTTTTCCGGATACCACTCCAGCAGATCACGAATGCTGTCACTCAACCTTCGGGTGGAGATCAACCAGGTTTGCTCGGAGAAGTCGGCATACACATTGGGCTTCATCAATAGATAGTCGACGTATTTTGTGAACGGGCCTGCGCCGCCGTGCAGCAAAACGAAGTTGGTTTTGCGCAGTGAAGGATCGTTGAGGACCGATTCCAGCAAAGCCGGATTTGACCCCATCAACATGAAATATGTCCCGCAGCCGCCGCCAGTATGGATGTGCACCGGCATTCCCAGGCGTCCTGCTTCGCGCGCAATGTAGCGAAAAAGAAAGTTCTGCAGCCGAGTGTAGTCGTGTGGGATTGGAACATCGCCTTTGATGAAGTGCGCATACACCTGCTGTACCGATTGCATCGGCTCAGCTACCCCAAAGTCGAGCGAGCGCAGGTAAGCAGCTTCAAACTTGATAGCCACAGCGCCGTTTTTCTTCTGCATTTCCAGCACCGGCGTGACGACTCTTGAAACGTATTCCTGAAGCGTTGCCGGAGGCAGGTCACGGTTTACGTCCTTGAGGTAGCTGCGGAGCAGCGTGGATTCACGCTGAAAGAAGAATCTGCGGTCTGGGGATTGGCTGGCCAGGGCGGAAGTTTTCAAGGGATACATCAGCGCGTCATCAAATGGCACCCAGCGGAAGCGCGGCGGTTGCAGGCCGCGTCCCATGGCCACGCGGTTGGCCAGTTCGGTTTCAATGCCAAGCTGGTCCAGTACCCAGTTGGGAAAATTGTCTCCTTGTTCCTGCATGACCTTTTGCTTGGTCTGAAGCAGTTCCTTCACGTGCTCCGGGCTGCGATCGTTGTAAGGATAGTTGTAGAGCGCCTTCCATGCTGCGATGTATTGCGGATTGCTGGGGCGCGTGATGGTGGTGGGATCGCTCGGCTCCAGCGGATCGCAGGGAAGGGCGTCAAAATCGTCATCTTTTTCGCCGGGAGCAACTAACTTTGGCGGGTGCGAATGGTTGTCAATGGCTTTGATCTTGTTGATTTCGGCGAGTAACTGGGGATCGGCGGTTTGCGCGCGGAGCACGGCCACAAGAAAAAAGCAAACAAGCGCGACAGCGGTTCTCATAAACATTGGAAGAGTGTCCTCGGGGCTTGCGCGAGAAGGGTAATCCCTTGGCGTCCCGATTGCAAAGTGCTTTAACCACAAAGGACACAAAGGGCACGAAGGCAAGAGAGATTAATTTTTGTCGCTTGAGTTGTGCTTTGTGCAAAAAAACAAAATCTCACCATGAATGAACACGGATGACACGGATTTACAAATTCAAAATGATCCTACTGAACTTTTTTGATCCGTGTAAATTAGTGTCATCAGTGATCAGGCTTGGATTTTTATGCAAAGCCGGCTGCTAGTACAAAATATATTGCGGACGGAAGAACCACAGGACGGTTAAGCGAGGTTTGAATTTCGTCTGCTACGACTGGCCTTTGTGTTTCTTCGTGTCCTTTGTGGTTAGTAAGGAACTGGACAGAACAAGTCTGCGTAACTACCCTAGACAGACCTCCATGAGCTCAGCGCCAGTTATTCACGTCCAGCAATTACAAAAGAGCTACGACAAAGTTGAGGCCGTAAGGGGCATCGACTTTCAGGTTGCGGAAGGCGAAGTGTTTGGCCTACTGGGGCCAAATGGGGCAGGCAAAACCAGCACCATTGAAATTCTGGAAGGGTTGCGCCCGCGCACCGGCGGAGAAGCCACGGTGCTGGGCTTTGATCCTGACCGGCAGAAGCAGCAGTTAAAAGATCGCATTGGCGTGTGCCTGCAAGCCACCAACCTGCCGGCCAAGATTCGCGTGCAGGAAGCGCTGGAGCTGTTTGCGTCGTTCTATACGCGCAGTTTGAGTTCAGAGCAACTGCTGAAACGGTTGCAGTTGTGGGAGAAGCGCGCAGCTTTTTATGAAACACTTTCCGGCGGACAGAAGCAGCGGCTGGCCTTAGCTCTGGCGCTGGTGAACGATCCGCAACTGCTGTTTTTGGACGAACCGACCACGGGGCTTGATCCGCAGATTCGGTTGGAGATCCATGGGCTGATCGAAGAAATGAAGTCAGAAAAACGTACCGTGGTGCTGACTACACATTACATTGAAGAAGCGGAGCGGCTGTGCGACCGGGTGGCAATTATCGATGAAGGCAAGATCGTGGCAATTGGCACTCCGCGGGAATTGCAGCAAAAGAGCGCGGAGCGATCTCGCATCGACATTGTTTGCGCCCAGCCGATGAATGCCGCTACGCTTCCGCAATGGCCCGATGCGCTGGAAAGCAAGCTGGATGGAGATGGAAAGTCGCTGACGGTGTATTCATCGCGCCCGGCAAGGACATTGTTTGAGATCATGAAATGGCTGGACCAACAGGGAATGCAACTGGAAGATGTCCATTTGAAGCGGCCAACACTTGAAGACGTGTTTGTGGAACTGACGGGAAAGAAGCTGCGAGATTAGCAGTCAGCCATCAGCACTCAGCATTGAGTCTTGGGACATCGATTTAAAAGCGGACACCGGCAAAGAAGAAGAAGATGACGAAACAGTATCTCGCCATTATCGCCATGGACATCAAGCTGGCGCTGCGGCTGCGCGCGGTGATCTTCTTCAATTATCTTTTTCCGCTGATTTTCTTTTTTACATTCGCGACGGTCCTTAGGGGGAACTCAGGGGCTATGGCGTTTGTTGTGACCATGTCTGTGACGTTGGGCATCTTAGGCAGCGGGTTTTTTGGGTCCGGTATTCGCGCCATTCAGGAGCGTGAGCTGGGCATCCTGCGGCGTTATAAGGTCACGCCTATTACGCCGGCGCCGCTGCTGGTGGGATCCATGGTTACCGGTTGGGCGATTTTTATTCCTTATATTGTTCTGTTGCTGCTGATGGCGCACTTTATTTATGCCATGCCGCTGCCGCTACATTTTTTTGAGCTGCTAATCTTCATCTCGCTGGGATTGATCGCTTTCCGTGCGCTGGGGCTGGTGATTGCTTCTGTTGCTAACACCATGCAGGAAGGCACAATTCTGGTACAGCTCTTTTACTTTCCCATGCTGTTGTTGAGCGGCGCGACGTTTCCGGCAGAGAAATTCCCCAGGGTCATGCAGATTATCCATAACTTCATCCCGGCCACCTACCTGGTGCTGGGCATGCAGAACATCATGCTCAAGGGAGAGGGCTTGCTG
>JBAVLE010000398.1:0-10686 GCA_049688735.1 Candidatus Angelobacter sp.
CTGACCATGATGATTTCGGTCTGCGGGTGCATTTCTTTGAACTTTGCCAGCAAATCGATCCCGTCCTGGCTGGATTGGCGGACATCGAGCAGGACCACGTCGACAGGCTGCACTTCCATTTGGCGCAAGGCGGCGCGGGTACTCTCAGCGGTGTAAACCTTGAAACCCATGTTGCTGGCCACTTCTCTGGAAAGGTCTCTGGCCCAGCGATCTGCATCGACGATCAATAAGAACAGGGATTCAGCCGGGGAAATTTCTTCACGTGGGATGGCACGAACTGCGGTCGACATAGGTTCCCTTTCCGCTACTCTGGAAGCCATATATTTCTGTCCTTGGCAAGAAGGGGTGACTTCCGGAATCGTCGCGGCGAAAAACACTTAAGGCCCGCGCATGTGCGCCCGGGCCGGCTCTATTATTTTTCTGTCTTGCTTGGGACTTTAAATAAAGAGGTGCGTGGTACCCGCCGCTAACGGTGTCCGCTTTAAAAAGTTAACTACAGTCCGCAAGATAAAGGACAGCTCATACTTTTTTACGTTTTGAGTTAAAAATTTCCAATTTCAGAACAGTGATTACAAGAACCACTGTGACGATAGGCATAGTACTTTTGCGTGTTCGCGCGCTGTTACTTAAAGGACTACGCTGGCTTGACTTGAACAGAAGCCACGCGATACCTTCGCGGGAAGCCTTTCCAGCCACAACAGGGAGAACTTAGTGCCTTTTCAACGGATGATCACGCTCACCACCGACTTCGGTCTAACCGAGCATTATGTGGGTGCAATGAAAGGGGTTATTTACAGCATCAATCCAACAGCACAGGTGGCGGATATCACCAATGCCGTGCAGTCCTTTGACATTCTGGACGGCGCGCTTGCTGTCTCACAGGCATACCACTATTTTCCCAAGGACACTGTACATGTGGTCGTAGTTGATCCCGGTGTGGGTGGGCCACGCAGACCGATTGTCGCAACGATTGGCCAATACGTTTTTGTAGCGCCCGATAACGGCGTGCTGTCTTTGGTCTATGAGCGCGAGGAGCGCGTAAGCGTCCGTCACATAACTTCAGAACATTATTTCCATAATCCGATCAGCAAGACTTTTCATGGCCGCGATATCTTCGCGCCGGTTGCCGCGTACCTGAGCAAAGGGGTGGATACCGCCAAATTCGGAGAAGAGATTACCGATTATGTGCGCTTTCTTGCTCCCAAGCCTAAAGCCACTGCTGAAAACGCCTGGAAAGGGCTGGTTCTTAAAACAGACAAGTTCGGCAACCTGATAACCAATATCTCTCCGAAAGATATCCCACAAATCTTTGATGGTTCATCTAAGTCGTTCAAAATCACGGTGGGCAAGGCTGAAGTTACAAAATTTGTATCCAGCTATGGTGAAGGAGCGCCGGGAGAGTTGTTCGCGCTGCTGGGCAGCGCCGGCTTTCTGGAAATTTCAGTAAATAAAGCAGCAGCATCACGCGTGGCAGTGGCTGATAAAGGCAGTGAGGTTCTGATAACCATCGTCTAGCGGACACCCACGTGTGAGTCCGTCATCAAAAGCAGTGACTCAGGCTGCCCAGTGCACCGCACTTTCCTTAATTGCCAGTAGACGTCTGCGGCCGGTTGTGCCGCGCCATACCGTTTGCTAGCTTGGTGTAGATGTCGTCGCCTGTACCTGAACAACTCAGCAGGACCATCGAGACTCTTTACCGGTCGGAATCGGGCCGAGTTCTGGCGACGCTGATGCGCCCTGCTTGGAGACCTTGATCTCGCCGAAGAGGCCATGCATGAGTCTGTTATCGCCTGTGATGTGCCCGGCGAGGTGCGCGAGCTTCTTTTCTACCCGGCCCCGGAATAAGGATCCGACGAAAGCAAGTGAACGGCATGGCCAACTGCGGCCTTGGAACACTCGCCGCAGTGCGAGATGGACACTGAAGCGAAAAATGATCGTCAAAAGGAGAGCGCATGAGAAACATCAAGATCATCGAACATATCTCACTGGACGGCGTGATCCAGGCGCCCGGCGGGCCGGAAGAAGATACCAGCAACGGCTTCGCGTATGGCGGATGGTCGGCGCCGCATGACGACCCACAAGGAGGGAAAGCCATCGTTGCGGCCCATGGCGACGATTTCGATCTGCTGCTGGGCCGCCGAACCTATGATATCTGGAGCGGCTTTTGGCCGAACGCCCCGAAAAGTCCTATGGCTGACGCGATAAACGGAGCGACGAAATACATCGCGACCCACAGGCCGGAGAGTCTCGCATGGGGGCCGGTCGAAGACCTTGGGCCGGACATCGTCGAGGGCGTTCGCCGCGCCAAAGCGGAGAGCGGGCCGCATCTGATCGTCTGGGGCAGCTCGACATTGACACCGGTGCTGCTGGAACACGGGCTTGCTGACGAGGTCTTGCTGCTCGTCTTTCCGGTCCTGTTAGGCACAGGCAAACGCTTGTTTTCGGATGGGACCCCGCCCCGCGAACTCAAGCTCGTCAGCACCAAGGCTGTGCCTTCGGGCGTCATCATCAGCACTTACAAGCCCACCGGCCCTTTGCGGACCGGCACCATGGGCGAATAGGCGTGGGCCGGCGTGAAAGGACAGACTCAAATGAGAAATGTAATCTTCGCGATCAACCTTACCCTGGATGGCTGCTGCGATCACACCAAGCAATTTGTGGATGAAGAACAACTTGAATATTTTACTCATCTCACGCAAGAGGCTGACCTGCAGATCTTTGGACGCAAAACCTATGAATTGATGGTTCCCTATTGGCCTGAAGTCCTCAAAAGCCAGTCTGAGACAAAAGCAGATATCGAATTTGCCCGGGCATTTGACTCGATCAGCAAAGTTGTTTTTTCACGATCATTGGACAGTGTCGAAGACAAAAATACGAGGATTGTTCGTACAGACCTTCGCGGCGAGATCCTTAAGTTAAAACAGGAACAAGGCAAAAATATTTTAATCGGCGGTGTAGATATTCCTTCACAGCTCATAGAGCTTGGCCTGGTGAATGAATTTCGTTTTGTGATTGGCCCAATCATCGCAGGAGAAGGAAGACGGCTCTTCGACGGTCTTAGTCTGCCCGAGAAACTGCGGCTAAAACTTGCTGAGTCAAAGATTTTCAAGTCAGGATGCGTTGCGCTTCGCTACTTGAAACAGTGACGGAAAAGTCTGCGACTGCCGGATCCAACCAGGAGGAGAAGAACCATGAAATACGTTTGTTTGGGATACTACGAACCTAAAAAACACGAAGCCATGACCGAGAGCGAAACGCCATGTTCGACGAATGCTTTGAATATGACGACCACCTGCGCGCCAGCGGACACTGGGCTGGCGGAGAAGGGCTTCAGGGGCCGGAAAACGCATTGACCGTTTGCTGGAAGAATGGCAAAGTCGCGACCACCGATGGCCCGTATGCCGAAACCAAGGAACAGCTAGGCGGCATACTCATACTTGAGGCGAGGGACATGAATCATGCGGTACAACTCATCAGCCAGCATCCGTCCGTGAAATATGGCAGCATTTTCGAGATTCGGCCAGTGGCGGACATGAGCGAAGTGATGAAAGCAAGTGAGCAGCGACGGCGACTGAAAACCTCACTCTGACGCTCTAGGGAATCTAATCCTCTAACTTGAGGCCGCTTTGTAGCTGGCAGAATGCCCGGTTGTTTATACTCAATAGCACATGCGCGAACTTTTACGATTTTTCTGGAACGCGACCCGCGGCCACCGGCTTGCTCCGTGGCGCAGCCCCTACCTGCGCTGGCGCATGGAGACTTATTCCGGCCTGAAGATGGACAAGATCGGCTTTGTGGAGTTCTGGGGATTCATGGTTCGGGAAAGGAAACAACTGCGCCGCTTTTTGAAGTGGACCGCTGAGATGGACAATTACGCGCGGCCAAAGCCGAAGAATCCGTAAGAGGCAATTGGCAATTAGCAAATGGCAATTAGCCAAGAACCCAGACAAAGAATTTCGCCGCAGATTTCCGCTGATAGTCGCGGATCAAAAACGGGTAGCCGCGAATAGCCCCCTGTTTACCGCAAAGGACGCCAAGGACGCAACAAAAAGAAAGTGGAAACCAAGAAACACGCACCGCAGAGTACGCGGAGAGCGCAGAGAAACGGGAGTATTGATTTTGCCAGGTGCTAGCCGCTAATTGCTTCGGTTAAAGCTGAGTACTGCTCGTTCATCGCCAACGGATTGTTCAAATTTCTTGCTGCAAAAAAAGCGGGGCGCAGAACGCGTCCCGTTTGTACAAGAAAATGATTGGAAAGCTAAAGTCGTGTATTTCCAGAGTTTCACCTCAATGGCTAAAGCCGGTTCCTTCAGCAGCTTTACCGCAGGCTTGAAAGGCCTTCTCCACCCTCACAGGGAGACAGCAACTTTGGAAGCGCACTCGTTACCGGTGATTGACCATGCTGTGGCCGCTAACACCTGAGTGAGAAAAACCACCCACATGAGCCGAACTTCCGCCGTGGTAAGCAGGTGCGCTGTGGAACGCGGGCCTGCCGCCTGCAACTGACGTATGTGGCATCGCGACGGATGCGCCTCTTGGCGCGACTAATGGCCCGCGATTGTAACCCCAGCGCGAGAATCCGTAGCGCAGCGGCGCACGATAAACCACCAGCGGCGAATAGAATCCCCAGCCGAAGGGGCTGTAGAGAATCCCATCTGCCGGTATGAACGTATAACCGCCGAAACCCGGGGCCCAGTACCAGCCCGTGCCAATCCAGCCAGGGCTGTAATAGCCGTCGGCGACATAAACGCGCGCGGCGTCTACGTTAGCTTCAGCCAAATAAGAAGAGCGCAGGCTGCTCCACTGATAGAGGTCGCTCTGCTTGTAATCATCCTTGTCAAAGCTGTGAGCTTTGAGCGTGCCCGAGTCGTTCAGGTCAACTTTCTTTCCAGACTTTACCGAAACAACGCGGTCTCCATCCTGCACATGAGCTTTGCCGTCAAATACCAGGACTTGCTGTTTGTCAGCGTCAAACTCATAGAGCCCTTTCTTCACCAACTGAGTATCAAATCCGTCCTCACGAACGAACAAATGATTTTGATCATGAATTTCTGCCACTTCCAGCATGGCGCGTCCCTCTTCCAGTTGGACTCTGGTATTGGTAATGCTGGGCGAAACCATTTTGACTGCGCTATTGTCGTCAACGCGTAAAAACACCCCGGGCGTGAGCAGGATTTCTGCTTTACCGTTCCCGGTATTCAGGGTCTGGCCCGGCTCCAACATGGCCGATCCTACGGAACCGGCATTCAGAGTATCCGAACCGATGTTGGCCTGACCTTCCACATAGTTGAGTGTCCCCGGCAGCGCAGAGTGTGCGTCCGATGCAGCGAATGCGGACGCAGACAGTATCACTGCCAGGATTGAACTTGCAAATAACTTTATCCTCGACAGTTTCATTGAATTGACTCCTCGGTTAATTAGATTGGCTACAGGGACAAAAGTTTCAATCGCAATACGATGCTTCCGAGAGGGCCAATGCTAAGAATTGTTAGCTGCGGGATGCCTCTCTCGGCCAAAGATCAGCTGCTCTGTGGGATAAAGTCAGCTCAAGACCGCAGGGGAAGCCGCATTTTCCTGAGCGCCTGGCATGAAGCGCTTCATCCAGGCATCTAAAAATTAGAGAACATCCAAGGTTAAGGAGCAGGAGAGCTCATGACTGATAAGAAGAACACAGAGAGAGACATAGACGAAAGATCACCAGAGCTAAAGGGCGACCTGGAAGCCAGGCCCGATGAACTTGAGGCTGATCTGTGGGAGATGGATGAAGCCGGTCATGGCGCGGAGCTAGAGCAGCTCTCGCCAGTAGAGGAAGCCAGTGAAGAATCGGTTGAGGAGCTTGCAGCTAGCAATCAGTCCGTGGAGGCTGCTGTAGTGGACGGCGTTGAAGATGCTGCCAACCATCCTGAGCGCCCGGTGCACACGCATTTAGAGTATGGCCGTCCCGACGATGTCCCTCCGGCTAGACGGGATGATGAAGCGGCGTAGCCGGGCAACTTTTCACCGCAAAGGACGCAAAAGGAAAGAAGAAGAGTGGAACGAAAGAAGGAAGATGGACCGCAGAATACGCGTAGAGCGCAGAGAAAATCATTACTACGCTTGGAGTGGTGGGAAGGATTATTGCCAAAAGCAGCAAAGCTATTACTTGGAAGCGAAGCTCCTTGTACCGATAGCGATCCCTCGCTCCGTTTCGGGATTGAGAGAAAAAGCTAGATGTCATACTTCTTCAGCAAATGCCTGAATGATCGATAGGAAACCTTCAACAGCTCGGCAGCGCGGATCTGTACGCCGCCGGATTGTTGCAGGGCTGATTCGATCAATGAGCGTTCAACGCCGGCAACATACTTTTCAAAATCCATTCCATCACTGGGAACGTCGGGGCTACTGTGGCCGTTGCTGGAAGCGGCAACGGCGCGGGCACGTGGACGGTCAGGCTCAAGGTCAACCCTTAGTTCATTGCCAGCTTCCATGGCAACCGCGCGCTCAATGGTGTTCTCCAATTGGCGCACGTTGCCGGGCCACTCAAAGGTTTTGAGCGCGTCAAGCGATGCCTGCGAGATACGCAAGATGCTCTTTTGCGCCGCAGTGGAATACTTTTTCAGGAAATGATTGGCGAGCAGCTCAACATCGTCACGGCGCTCCCGCAGGGCCGGCACCTGGATGGGAATTACGCTCACTCGATAATAAAGATCTTCGCGGAACGTGCCGTTGGCGATCATCTCTTGCAGGTCACGATTGGTAGCGGCGATCACGCGCACATCCACGGGAGTTTCCTGCGTGCCGCCAACAGGACGAATGGTCCGTTCCTGAAGCACTCGCAGCAGCTTGACCTGCATGGAAAGGCTCATCTCGCCAATTTCATCGAGAAAGATGGTGCCGCCGCTGGCTACTTCAAAAAGTCCGCGCTTGTTCTGGCTGGCTCCCGTAAAAGCGCCCTTTACATATCCGAAGAGCTCGCTCTCCAGCAACGTTTCCGGAAACGCCCCACAATTGATAGAGACAAACGGTTCCGTAGCGCGCGTGGAGCAGGCATGCACGGCACGCGCTACCAGTTCTTTGCCGGTGCCGCTTTCACCGTAAATCAGCACAGTGCTTGCCGTAGGCGCAATGGTGCGGATGGTAGCTTTCAGCTTTTCGATGATTGAGCTGCTACCGATGAAGTTTTCAAGCGAGTTGCGGCTGGCGGCATCGCGCTTGAAAGCAAAGTTTTCCCGCTGAAGCACCAGCGTTTCCAACGCGCGTCCTACTGCAATCTTTAGCTCTTCCAGCAGGCCGGGGCCTTTATGGATGTAGTCAAAAGCCCCGCCCTTGACCGCTTGCACGGCGGCTTCATAGTCTTCAACGGCCGTAATGAGAATCACAGAAGTGTCTGGCGACGACTGGCGAGCAAAACGCAGCACTTCAATGCCGTCCGTCTGCGGCATCTTGATATCGGTAATCAAGAGCTCATAATTGGCGGAGCTAAGCTTCTTTTTTGCCGCTTCGCCTCCGTTCACGGTTTCAACGCGATGGCCGTCTTTGCGCAGCGAAATGTCCAGCATTTCGCAAATCGAGCGCTGGTCATCACAGACAAGTATGCTAGCCATGCGAGACCTCCTGATTCAGCGGCACATCTTCAGGCTCAACCGAGGCGGCCCTGGCATGAAGGATTTCCAAAATAAACTCCGCTCCACTGCCCAAAGTTGATTGGGCAAAAATTCTGGCCCCATGGGCCTGCACGATCTGATAAACGATGGCCAATCCCAGGCCGGTACCGCCTTCAAACTGAGATTGGAAAGGCTCAAAGATTTTTTCAGTCAGGTTGGGGGCAATTCCCGGGCCGGTATCGCGAATGCCGATGCGCAGAAAATCGCCTGCAGCCCGCACTGACACAGTGATGGTCCCCTTGCCTTGCATGGCGCGCACAGCGTTTTCCAGCAGGTTCCAGAACACCTGCTTAATCCTGTCAGCATCCACTGCAGCATACGCATTGGGCAAGGCGTAGTCGCGAACGATTGTGAGATCCCTGGTCTGGGAACGATTGGCCAGCAGCACCAGCGCATCTTCAATCAGCGGAATCAGGTCGATGCGCGAAAACTTGAAACTTTTTTCGCGCGAATAAACCAGAAAATCAGAAATGATGGCGTTCAGCCGCGTGGACTCGCGGGTAATGATGTTAACCAGCGTTTTCTGTTCCTCATTGAACGGCGTGACTTCAGCAAGCACATTGATTGAACCAGCAATTGAAGCAAGTGGATTGCGAATTTCATGGGCGATGCCCGCAGCCAGCCGTCCCACAGCAGCAAGGCGATCGCGCCTGCGCACTTCGCCTTCCAGCCGGCGAAGCTCTGTGCGGTCTTCAAAGGTATAAACGTAGCCGATAGTTCCCTGCTCTGGGACTACGAGCGCCGTAACGTTTACATCGAAAGTCTTTTCCGTGCCTGACGGCGTGAGGCCACGGACCTCACACTGAACGGAAAGCGAGTCGATATTGGGAAGCCGATCTAGAAACAGCTCAGAAATATGCCGCCCATAAACGGACGATGCGGTTCGCTCCAGCACTTTTTGTCCGGGAGCGTTCATCAACGTGATGCGGCCTTCAAGATCAGTGGTGATCAACGCGCTCCGGATGGAATGAATCACATTTTCATGCAGCGCCTGCAAACTTAGCAGTTCGCCGCTTTTGTCGCGAAGCTCTACGCGTGCCTGGCGCAGCTTGGAGGCCAGAGAACTGGAGAGATGCGCAACGGCAACATAAGCGCAGAAGTTGATCATGATGACAATCTGCAAAGACCTGAGATCGCCACGCGCCGAGAACTGGTAAGAAGGTATCCGCTCAAAATAGATGAGTTCAAGTAGAGCGCCGAAACAGATAAAAGAGACAGCAGCCGTCAGGTAAGCCCAGTATCGCGGCAGCAGGATGCTGGCAACAATGATGGCCAGCGGATAAAGAAAGTTGAAAAAAGTGTCAATGCCGCCCGTGACATAAACCAGCCCTGTGATAAACGCAAGATCGGTAAAGATCTGGACAATCGCCTGGCGCTTCGTTTCCTGCCAGAGCGAGGCCAGGAACATGAAAAAGAACGAAACCGTAAACCAGACAACAATTACGGTTTCAAACAACCGGACGTTGACATTGTTTGGGGTGAATCGGGCAATCAGGAGTTCGACGGCCAGCAGAGCTGAGATGACGATGACACGGACTTTTACCAGCCATGCCAGCCACGCTCGCTCGTTGAACCTGATGTCTCCCATTTCCGCCTGTTTCTTCTGGTGCTTTTCGATTGAAGACCCGCCTGCAGAACAGGCGGGCCAGATAATTTAGGTGATTGCCTTCCGGCAAATTCTTAGCCGGAGAGTTTCGCAATCATCGAGAAGAGCGGCATATACAGAGAAATTACGATGCCACCGACAACGACGCCAAGGAAGCCGATCATGATCGGCTCAAGCAGCGTGAGCATGTCCTTGGTTGCAGCGTCTACTTCATCTTCGTAAAAGTCGGCGATCTTCTGCAGCATGGCGTCCATGGCGCCCGTGGCTTCACCGACTCCAATCATCTGCGTAACCATATTAGGAAACACACCGCTTTCCTTCAGCGGATCAACGATGGTCCGGCCCTCTTCTACGGCCTTGCGTACTTTCATAAGCGCATCTTCAAGTACGGCATTTCCTGATGTTCTAGCAGTAATGGTAAGGCCCTCAAGAATCGGAACGCCTGAGGTGATCAGCGTGCCCAGAGTACGAGTGAACCGGGCTACCGCAATTTTGCGCAACACGTTTCCGATAACCGGCAGGTTCAGCAGCATCTTGTCAAACATGTAGCGGCCTTTGGGATCTTTGCGGATGTACGTAACCGCCATAAAGATGAGCCCCATGCTAAGAAACATCAGCCACCAGAAGCGGCCGATAAAGTTACTGAGCCCGATCACGATCTTTGTCGGCAAAGGCAAATCCACGCCCATGCTGATGAACATATTGGCGAAGATGGGCACCACGAATTTGAGCAGACATCCCACGACGAGCGCAGCAATGGAGATAACGGAAACCGGATAAATCAACGCCGACTTCACCGCCGACTTCAACTTGACGGCCTTTTCCACGTAGGTGGCAAGGCGTTGAAGGATGGTATCCAGAATACCGCCGGCTTCGCCCGCTTCAATCATGTTGGTGGTGAGATCGTCAAATATCTTGGGATACTGGCGCATGGCGTTAGAAAGCGTGGAACCGCCTTCAACGCTTTGGCGCACACCGGTCAGGCACTTCTGGAAGATCTGGTTTTCCTGGTTTGCCGCCAGAATTTCCAGACACTGCACCAGAGGAAGTCCGGCGTCGATCATGACGGAAAACTGCCGGAAGAAAACGGCTGTGTCCTTGACAGGTACTTTGCCGGTGCCAAGTTTAGGCAGAGCGAATTCTTTGCCCTTCTCTTTAATGGCCCCCGGGATAATGCGTTCGCGGCGCAACTGCATGGTCACCGCCGCCTTGCTGTCAGCTAACCGTTCCCCGGCAATTTTCTTGCCCTGGGGGTCGGTCCCTGTGAATGTAAATACCGGCATAACCGTGACTCCTCTCGTCCTTTTTGCCTACCGACTTCCCTTGCCAGCCCCGGGGGAGGGCTGAGAATTTATCTACGCTGCGGCGTGGCCGCAGCAACTTTCGGCGCTTGCACGCCGCGATTAATCATGTCCTGCAACTCATCCGGCATGGAAG
>JBAVLE010000399.1:0-38614 GCA_049688735.1 Candidatus Angelobacter sp.
CGGCATTCTTCAGCCGCCATTCTTTGATCGCACGCTGGATGACGCAGTCAACATGGGCGGCATTGGCCTGGTGATCGGCCACGAGCTTACGCACGGGTTTGACGATCAGGGCCGCAAATTCGACCCAAAAGGCAATCTCCGCGATTGGTGGACCGCCGAAGATGGCAAGGAGTTTGAACAACGCGTAAGCTGCGTGGCCGATGAATACAGCTCATTCACTGCCGTAGACGACCTTAAGCTAAATGGCCGCCTCACTCTGGGTGAAAATACCGCGGACAATGGCGGAGCGCGGATCGCCCTCATGGCGCTGCATGACATGATGGCCCAGGCAAAGCAAGATCCCGACAAAAAGATTGACGGCTATACGCCCGATCAACGCTTTTTCCTCGGCTTTGGCCGCGTCTGGTGCCAGAACACCACTCCTGAGCTATCTCGAATGCTGGTCCGCGTGGACCCGCATTCGCCCGGCAAATGGCGCGTAAACGGAGTGGTGCGTAATATGCCGGAATTCCAGAAAGCTTTCGGCTGCAAACCGGGCCAGCCCATGGCGCCCGCGAACGCGTGCAGGGTTTGGTGAAAGCGTCAGAGCTATAAAGGATCATCCATATCCTTCTTTGAACACTCATAACAGTAAAAGGGCACGAATTATGTGCCCTTTTGCATTTGCTCCGCGCTCCAGCCAGAATGGTATGTGGTGAACGATCGCATAATCGCCAAACAGGAAGCTACGCCGCCCCCGGCGACCGTGACGGCCTCCGCTCCTCACCAGGAATATTCACGTCGCCTCGAAGACCGTGAAATGCAGGCCGGGCAGCTTCAGCGTAAGCATCTGTGGCTAGGCAACGCGCGCATTGCTGTTTTTATCGCCATATTCATCCAGTGCTGGATCACTGGGAAGACCGGATCCCCTTCTATCTATTGGTTGCTCGCCCCTATCGTTCTATTCGTTGTTCTCGTTGTCGCACACCGTCGTGTCATGAGCGCTCTGAGCAGGACGAAGCGCGCGCTTTCCTTTTATAGCCGCGGTCTGGCGCGGATGGAAGATCGCTGGCCAGGCAGCGGTGAAACAGGTGAAGAATTCAAAGATCCGCTGCATTTGTACGCGGAGGACCTCGATATTCTGGGCGAAGGCAGCCTGTTCCAATTGCTATCGACCGCACGCACGAACATGGGCAAGCAGTGTTTGTCACGCTGGCTGCTGACTCATCCCGATGTAGAAGAAATCCAGGAGCGGCAAGCCGCGGTTGCCGAATTGAAGTCACGACTTGATCTTCGGGAAGATCTGGCCGTAAGCGGTGAAAGTGAGCGTATCGCCGCCAAGCCGGAAGCGCTGATCGCTTGGGCCCGCGAAGAAAGCGGCTTAAAGGATGGCCGCTGGTGGGCCGCCGCTCTCGCCGTGCTTAACTTGGCCACACTGATCTTCGGTTTCATGGTGATGTGGACGCCTTTCATTATTTCTTTGATGATCAACGGCATCATTACCTCGCGCGCCCGTCATCGCCTGGAAAAGATTTTTGCCGGGATAGGCGACACTCACAAGGACCTCGATTCACTCGCGCTCTTGCTCCAGCGCATTGAAGCAGAAAAGTTTGAATCGCCGATGCTCCAGCAGCTTCAGACTCGGCTTCTCACCCACGGCCAGCCACCCTCGGCTTGCATCGCCCGGCTGGACACGCTGGCTGATCTGGATGATTCGCGTCATAACTGGTTCGTACGGATCTTCGATATCCCGCTGCTGTACTCCATGCAAATTGCTTTTGCGCTGGAGCGCTGGCGTCGCACGTACGGAGGCGGAATTGAAGCTTGGCTACAGGCAGTTGGAGAAATCGAAACGCTTACTTCCATCGCCGCTTACGCTTACGAGCATCCACAAGATCCGTTTCCGGAGTTCGCTTCGTCGGAAGCTGAAATCTGCTTTCACGGCGATGCTCTTGGCCATCCTCTTTTACCTGCTGACAAATGCGTGCGAAATGACGTAAGGCTGGGCGGTCCCAATCAGGTACTTTTGGTGAGCGGATCCAATATGTCCGGCAAAAGCACATACCTGCGTGTCGTAGGCATCAATGCTGTTCTGGCAATGATGGGCGCGCCAGTTCGAGCTACGCGCTTGCGGCTTTCACGCGTAGCGGTGGGCGCTTCCATGCGCGTTTCTGATTCGCTACAAAAAGGCATTTCGCATTTCTATGCCGAAATTAAAAGACTTCGCCAGGTGGTGGACCTTTCCTCCATGGGACCAACGCTATTCTTGCTCGATGAAGTTTTACAAGGCACTAACTCACATGATCGGCGCGTGGGGACGGAAGGGGTGCTCCGAACATTGTTGCGCAACGCGGCAATCGGTCTTGTCACAACCCACGATCTTGCCCTGACTTCACTGGAACAAGTTTTCCCTGCCCATGTGCAAAATGTTCATTTTCAGGAGCGCTTTGAAGATGACAGGCTCTCCTTCGACTATCGTCTTCGCGCCGGCGTGGTCACCACCAGCAATGGCATTGAACTGATGAAGTCCATCGGGCTCGATGTTTCGTAATCCATCCTCGAGCAGTCTTCAGATGGGCTCACGGTGGCCGTCATGGGATGTTGCCCATACTGTGCAAAAGCCCGATGAGAAATTTTAATCCAACACTAATCGGCTCTTAAATCCTTACTGTTGAAATAAAAAGGCATCATCAGCAAGCCGCAATTCGGATATTCCGTAACGGAGTGTAAGCCCGTGCAGTAAGGATGAAGGTAAGCGCACGGAGTGGTGTGGTGGTTGGAGTGTGCCTGGTGACGGGCGGCGTTCTGGTTCAACATCACGATCCCGCTAATCGGATGTGGAAATAGTCCGCCGAGCTAGAATTGCAGCACCGGCCCGCTCGACCGGCGCAGCAATCAACCAGGGACGGGAGACGGCAACTCAACACGACTGCGGCGCGTTTGGCAAGGATACCTTTTTCCTCCCCCAGAAGCGTCGGCGTAACGAAGATCAATGGGGGTTGTCGTGCTCGGGAGTGATCCCTTGCGGCGAACCACGTTGATCTCGGGTGCGCGTTGCCGTTTCCAGCTTGAACTGCGTTACCGCAGTGAATCCACCACCGGGGAGGCTGGTTCTTTCTCCAATCAGCCTCCCCATCAGTTTTGCAGTACCGGCTAGCGCTTACGAAGCGAACCGCAGTTGGCATTTAACGCGTGGCAGCCGGTTCAGCGTTCCGCAGGTACACGTCTGATTTGTTCAGCCAGTCCTGGCGGGGCGGATAGAAGACATCCAGATCGACTGTGTCCTCAATCGCTTCAGCTTTGTGAGGCATGTGCGGCGGGATGCAGAGCACTTCGCCGGTCCGAACAATAATTTCTTTTCCATCAATCCAGAATTTCAGCGCGCCTTCCACAATGTAAGTAAGCTGTTCATTCAAATGGCTGTGCTCCGGTACTACGCAGCCTTTCTTCAGCAGTACTCGGGCAAGCATCAGGTTTTCGCCCGTAATCATCTGGCGATCCAGCAGAGGATTCAGCTTTTCCAATTCGACATCATTCCAGCGGATGTGTTTTAGCATAGACAGACATTTTAGCTAAGTTCTGCTGAGCAGGCACGCTCTGGGGCGAAGAGACAATGGCCTGCTTCGGTTGCTTCTGTCAGCCTTAGATCAGTGCAAGAGTTACAACTTTAAGGACTCGGACGCAGAGCTATTTTTGTGTGATCGTGACCTTGTGATAGCCAACGGTAGCCATATCAATTTTATTAGGCAGCTGGAACTGGGAATCGATACCCACATTGGGATACTTAGGGGTAATGTACTTGCTGACAAAGTATTCCAGTGCCATCTTGGGGACGCTGAATCCGTCGATGGTTACTTCGCGCACATGCACGCGTCCTTCACGACCGCTTCCGACCGCATCCGCTTCCACCCGCACGTCGTGCTGGCCGCTGAAAAGTGAAAGCATGGGATTGGAAGAGCTTTGGCCCTCGCGGATTTGATCGAAATCAACATTTAAAAATGCAGTGACAACTCCGCTGCGACCTTCCATCCTGAGTTTCTTGACGCCCTGGGGCAGAGTGATCCTTCCCGCAGCAATGTAATCATTAACCTCTTCCTCGGTCATGACTGTAGGCGTTTGGTCTGGGTGTTCTTGTTCACCATTTTGTTGGATATGATCCAGTTTGGCCTGCAGGCTGTCGGCCAGCCGGTGTCCGGCGTTATGCGCAGCACTAGTTTGCGAGGCAGAAGATTGCTGTGCTTGCTGGGAAATGTTGGGCTTCGACCCGGAAGACGGCTGCTGTACCGAAGCAGGCCCCTCCTGGACAATAAAGATAATGCTCGCTATCAGTAATATTGTTAAAACAGTTCTTGAGATCATTTAGCGTGCGCGGGAGCCGCCTGCGCGGTCAACGGCTGCGGCGTAACCTCCGGTTTTTCCAGCGATCCAGTAACTTCCCACTGAGTGCCGCTGGTATTCACCTTCAGCTTTGCCTGCTTGTCGGCCAGAGACATGGTCCCACTTAATTGATAGATGCGGTTCTCTGCCCTAAATTTGCTTGGCAGGATTTTTATCGCTTGTTTGTCGATTTCCAGCGCTCCCTGTGCGGCGTTGAACCTCAGCGGCCTGCCCGCCTCCAGTGCCAGCGCTTTCGATGTTCCGTTGCTTACCTCAAATTCCACTCGCCCACCTGCACTGCCCGACATGTCCTGAGGCGTCTTGCCTTCAAAGTGGATTGAATAGCTTACCTGGGCCCGGCCGGAGATCCATTGCGCTACCTGAGCAGCAACGGAATTCTGTGCGCTCACGCGTTCCAGCACAATACCTTCCATTGAACCATTGCCAGTGTAGCGCGGCTGGCCGCCGCTCCAGTCGATTTTCCATTCGCCTTGCGTAGTCCCGCCACCGACTCTGGCAGCGATTCGGTTGAGTGTAAGCGTGTGGTCCCCCAGGGCAAGATGCGCAGCAAATTTTTCCAATGGCATGCTGGCAATATTCAATTCGCCGACCACCAGGCTTCCTTCCGCTCGAAAATCAGGTAACTTATTTTCTGATCCGGAAAGAAAGGGCAGACTCCATCCCTGATCGGTAAATCCCATCAGACCGACTACATCCAGTACAGCCAATGAATCCAGCTGCAGATCAAACTGGAGCGGGCACGGAGCATTGCCCGTACAGTTCAGAGGGCCACTGACCGAGCCGGTGAATGCTATTGGACTGTGCTCAAACTGGCCGTTGATTTTGCTGAGCACCAGCGCGGTATCGGTAATTTGTGCGTCAGCTTCGGACATCACGAGCCGGTCTTTCACACCGGGAATCCAAGCCGCGAGATTTTGCAGGTGTGCTGTCCCATGAAGTTTCGGCGCACTAAAGTTTACCCATGGCCCACTTACGTTCAAATCCACCAGGGCTGACGCAGTTGTATTCACAATATGGGAATGGAATCCAGTGGCGCGGCCGAAAGCCAAAAGTCTTTCCATCGGTACCATCCCCTTGGCGCTCACAAAGTAGCCCTTACTATCCAGGCTTCCTTGTACCTCAAGCGTGGTTGAGGGGCCCATTTGGACTGAGAACGCATCAACCGTAAGCGAGCCTGAATCATAAGCTGCGCTGGGAGCAACCCCAGGCGTTGTCTGCGCCGGCACGTTCGATTTTTTCTTTTTCACTACCAGCGCAGTTGGAGTATCGCCCGCGCCAATATGGAACCTGACGGCGCTCACGGGAAAGGGTTTGTCTCCGGCCGAAGCCTGCAGCAGGAATGGCGTGCTCATGCCGGTTCCATGAAAATCACGCACACCTGCATGCCAATGAAAACCAAACGCTGCATTCAGGTCGCCGCTGGCTGTGAAGTCATCGGGCAGAGAACGGCGGGCTTGCCGCGCAACCGCCGCCAGCAAAGAAAGCGGTACTCGATTCGCCACAAGTGAGAGATCATAATTCTGTGCGCTTGGCGTGAAATGCGCCGTAATCAAGAGACCGCCAGTGCCAAGGGGCGTATCGCATTTCAGTGCGAGGCTTCCACCGGCGTAATCCCCAAGGCAGCGGGTACGAACCTGTGGCATAGCATTGCGATTAATGTCGAACCGGCGAAAACTATCCAAATCGGCAGTGGCATTGATGTGCAGGTCGGATAGTTTACCGGCGACTTCCGCAGTGGCGTCCAATGCTCCCCGCCATCCTTTATCCTGCCCCAGCACAAGGTAGGAAAATTGTCCTAATTGGGCTTTTTCCCATGACACCTGCAATTTAACAGGCATGTCGCTCAGGTTGGCGGAGCGTTTTACGTCGCCTTCAACTCGAATTGAACCGGTATCGTTCAAGTTCATGTCGGTACGAACAGGATGGCCTTCCAGCCGTATGTGCCACGTATCTTCGGCGGCCAACCAGAACGCGAAATCCGTATTCGTCAGGGCGTACGGCTTCTTTTCCGGACCAAGTTTCACATTGATTCGCCCACCACTGGCCTCGATGTAAGGAAAGCGGGAGCGCTGCTCCGCGCTGCGTTTGGCCGTGGGAGCGGTGGGGACCTGCTCCACGCGCAACAGCAATGGTTCCAAATTCCAATGGTCGTGCGCGTACACCAGGTTCAGGCTGGGAGGAGCAACATCATCGGTCAGCTTGAGATTGGCAATCTCTAACCGGCCTTGCCACAAAGAAGTCAGCCTAAGATCGGCCGTCACCTTAGCGCAAAGCAGCAGAGGTTCCGCGCCGAAAGCAGGATCATCCATTACTTTAAAGTCATAAAGGTCAAATCCCGGGCGCGGGAACAGGCGATATTTAACGGACCCAACCTTGACTTCCCTGCCCAGAGCCGCGCTCAAAGTTGAGGCCAGTCGATTCTTGAAGCGTGCGCCGTTAATGTTGGGAGGCAGGAAGATGCATAACGCCAGGACTACCAGTACAACTACAACGATTTTTTTTCTGGTAGCCGTCATGGTTAATGCACCAGATGAAAGAGGCGGTGCCAACGGGTCAGGCTAAAAAAATGCGTGGTGACATTCAAAAAACCGGCCACCCGATCCCCTATGGGTTTGGGGTCGCCGTTTTCTTCAGGCACATCAAAGGACCAGAACACAACCAGAGGACGCCCAATGATATTTTCTTTGGGCACAAATCCCCAATAGCGGCTGTCCAGGCTGTTATCGCGATTGTCACCCATGGCAAAGTAGTGGTCGGGCGGAATCACCACCTCGTCATTATGAATGTTTTGTTGCAAAGTGGCGGCCCACTCCGGAGAAATCTGACCAATGCCAGCGCTCAGGGCCGTCGGAAACTCATCGCGATATGTATCATAAGTTCCATTGCGGATCACATACGGCTCAGCCTGCCTGACTCCGTTCAGATAGATCACACCATTGCGTAGTCGAATTCTGTCGCCCGGCACACCGATTATTCGTTTAACCAGATACATTCCCTGCTCTGACGGGTTCGGAGTAAGAAAAACGGCGGTGTCTCCCCGGTGAATTCCACGGTACGGCAGGAGCCAGCTCAGTTTGCCCCCGCCCAGGGGAGTGAGTCGGTCCACAAACACGTGGTCACCCACCAGCAATGTCATTTCCATGGAACGTGACGGGATCTCAAAATGCTGGACGATAAAGGTAAGAATAAAAAGCCCCACCACCAACACGGACGCTATTCCGGCAATCGATTCCGGCAATGTCTCTTTTGGACGCTCTGGCTTTTTCCGATTTTTTTTTAATAAAGACAAAGGTGTAATTCCTGAATTTAGAATCAGCGCACCAGGTGGAACATGCGGCCCCAGCGTGTTCCTCCGAAAAAATGAGTCACCACATGAACCAGGAAGCCGACACGGTCAGCCATGGAGGTGCGCTCATACTGGTCTTTCGGTGTATCGAATGACCAGTAAATAAACAATGGTCGGCCAATAACATTTTCTCTGGGAATGAATCCCCAGAACCGGCTGTCCAGGCTGACGTCGCGATTGTCACCCATGCCGAAAAAATTGTCCGGGGGCACCACCAGGTCGCCGTCTCTTAAGTGTCCCCGCATCACGATGGGCCATTCGGGATTTACGTTCGAATCGCCGTCCGGGGCAACTGCCGGAAACTGATCGCGATACGGAGAGTAGCTTGGTCCCGAATGAATTACATAGGGCTCATCCAGAGCTTCGCCATTGCGATAAACCTTGCCGTCGCGCAGGTGAATCCTGTCTCCCGGAACCCCGATGATCCGCTTCACCACATACATTCCGGGTTCCTTCGGGTGGAGGAAAACAATGATGTCGCCATGTTTTATCTCGCGGTACGGTATCAATGGCCCCATATATGAGGCTTTAAGTGTGGGTGAAAGGCGATCAACAAAAACATGGTCGCCCACAAGTAAGGTCTTGACCATGGATTCTGAGGGAATTTCAAAGGCCTGGACGATAAACGTAATAATGAACAGTCCTGAAACCAGCACCGCCGCAATTCCGGCGATAGATTCAGGCAGGCTTTCTTTTTTCTTTTCCGGTTTTTTCTCTTTGGTTTTATCCAACAAAGCGGTTCCTGCCCAGACAGATAATGGATCAGCGAACCAGCCGGAACATGCGGTCCCAACGCGCTAAGTCCAGCAGGTGGGCCAGTATCTGTCCTGAATGATTGAGTTTATCACCGGAGCGCCTAGGTTCCGAACCTCGGACGGAGAGATAGATCACTAAGGGCCTGCCCACGATGTTGGCCCGGGGAACAAACCCCCAATAACGGCTGTCCAGGCTATTGTCACGATTATCGCCCATCACAAAATAATGGTCCGGCGGCACCACGAGTTCGCCATCGGTTACGTAATTTGCTAATTGATACCGCCAATGGCGATCAATGTCACGGGAGTAGCCACGCTGATTGGGAAAGTTGTCGCGATATGCATCAGGCATCCATTGCTTGTGAATCGCGTAATTTTCCTGGAGCGGAGTGCCGTTGACATAAACGATCTTGTTCTGAAGGCGAATATGGTCTCCGGGCATTCCGATCACCCGTTTCACCAGGAACTGGGAGGGGTCTACCGGAAAATAAAAAACTACAATGTCGCCTCGCTCGATTTTTCCGTAAGGCAGAAGGTGGGCCGATCCCGGCAGGCCCGCATAGTGCAGCTTATCCACTAGCAAAAAATCACCTACGAGCAGCGTGTTTTCCATGGAGCCGGAAGGAATTTGAAACGCCTGAACAATGAATGTGATCACGAAAATGCTGAAGATCACAACAGTAAAGAAAGCCTGTATCCCAAAAAGATCGCGTGGCGCCTGGTGCGATTTATGATCCGGAACGGGCTGCGGTGCAGTTGACGGCAACGCGACATTAGCTTCCCCGCTTTCGGCTTCCGTAGATGGCTGCGCTGCAGTCGGCGACAATGCGGCGTTAGGGTCTACGCTTTGGGCTTCCGTGTCTGGCTGCAAAGGCCCACTTTCAACCTGTGATGGCTCCTCTGCCGGCACTACTTCTCCCTGACTCTGGTCCTTATCGTTCATTCACTCTCAGCCTGCCCGCGTAGATGCTCCAAAGCTTGCTTGGCGGCAAGTTGTTCAGCTTTCTTTTTCGTTCCGCCTTCAGCCCGGGCCACGTACTCCATCTTGCTCTGCCCCTGGATATAAATTCGCGCCTCCACTGTAAATGTCTTGCGATGGTCCGGCCCCTCTTCCTTCACAGTGACATAGACAGGCTGCTGCCGCCCGCTGGACTGCAAAAGTTCCTGCAGAGCAGACTTGTGATCTGCAAGGCTGAATTCATTTTCTCCGTCGGCGGTAATCGTCTCTAGTTCACCCTCCAATATTTGCCGGATGATGAATTCACGCGTCTTTTCCAGACCTGCATCCAGGTACATGGCGGCGATAACTGCTTCAATGGCATCAGAAAGCAACGTACCTTTTGACCTGCCGCCGCTGCGCTCTTCACCGCGCCCCAATCGCAGGTACTGTCCCAGCCCGATTTTGGTCGCAACGCCTACCAGATGTTCCGCGCTTACCAGGTGCGCCTTTAACTTCGATAGCTGGCCTTCATGGAATGTAGGAAACCTTTCAAATAGTAGCTGGCTTGTCACCAAGCCCAAAACTGCGTCGCCGAGAAACTCAAACTGCTCGTTGTCAAGTTTCTCAGCTGGTGCATCCGGGCCGGCGGCCTTCGATTCCTCATGCGCGTGCGAGCTATGCGTTAAGGCCCGGTCCAGCATCTCCGGCCGTTTGAAAGTGTGTCCCAGCGCGGTTTGTAGTGCGGAAAGATCTGAATTCATGGTGAGGGAGCTCACTGCGGCTCCGTTGATGATCCATTGCGTGAGCCTCTGGCTAGTCCGGCCAGCCGCTCATGTTCAACTTCCGCAAGCTTCTGTAATTCAGGATCGGAACTGGCAAGTTGAAGCGCCTGCTCCACCGAACTTAGCGCGGCAGCATATTTCTTTCGATGGTCTTGCGCCAGCGCCAGGTGGTACCAGGCATAGCCATCAGGCCGGATTTTGGCTAGGTCAGTTGCCATCTTCAGGTCTTTTTCCGCGCCTGCATCATCGCCCGTCTTTAGTTTCATGATTCCCAGCGCGGAATATGCCATGGACTGCAGCGTTGTCTTGTAGACACCTGCCTCCCCTGCAGTATCTGGGTAGCTGGCGTCGGCTGCCTGGATAGCCCGGGATGCATTGTGCCTGATTGTGCTGACCTTCTTGTCCCGCTCCCGATCATGATCACCCAGCGAATCTGCCAGTGCTGTGGCCGTAAGCACCAGCGCCAGAGGATTATCAGGATCAAGCGCCAGTACCCGCTCGCCCATCGTCAGCATTTTCGCAGGATTATTCTCCCGCTGGTACTGCAACATGGCGCTGGAATAAAGATATCGGCGCAACTCGCTGGTGGGATACTTGTTCGAAAAATCAATTGCCGCTGCTTCCTCCTTTGCGGCGCCAATTAATGCATAATCAGCATTAAAGTCGGACCGTTCCTGTTCACTTCGCGCCTGCGGACGTCTTACCATCGAATCAGGTTGGAACCCACTCTGCGGGCTGGGATATCCATCCAAAGCAGTGGCCGGAACCACCGAAAAGAACAGCGCAACCAGGCCGAGCGCGATCTTACCTGCGGCTAGCTTCCAACGTGGAAATCGTGCCGTGGATCGAGCGCTCGCAACTTCTATATATGCTGAACTCATAAATACAACTGCATTCTACTTCGGCTGAGCCGGGAGTTTTTCCGGTGACGATGCTCCGCCGGTCAGCGTAAGTAACCGTGTCTGCTCGCTTTTGGCAAGCTTCCCCAGATCGGCATTCGCTCCAATGACCTGCAATGCCTGGTTTACGGATGCGAGCGCTTCCGGGTATTTCTTCTGGTGGTCCTGCGCCAGTGCGAGATGGTACCAGATATAAGGATCCGGTTGGTGTTGGTTCAAATCAGCCGAAAGCTTTAATTCCCTTTCCGCCCCAGAGTCGTCCGCTGTCTTCAGCGCAACAATTCCTAGCGCCGAATGTGCCATCGACTGCAAAGTGTCTTTGTATGCCTTTACCTGCTCAGCGGTCGCATTGGCGGGCGGCGTGAAACCCGAATCGAGCGTATCCAGCGCATGCGTAGCATTTGTCTTTACGCGCGCAATTTTCGATGGCCTGTCAATATCAGTATCGCTCAGGCTGTCGGCCAGGACCGTTGCCGTAAGTACCAGCGCGATTGAATTGTCTGGATCAAGGCGCAATACCTTCTCTCCCACACTCAACATTTTTTCCGGATTGTTTTCGTTTTGGTACTCATGCATCGCCTTTGAATAAAGATAAGACTTAAGTTCGCTTTCAGGATATTTGACGGCGAAATCATCAGCCGCCTTCTCTGAAGCTGCGCCGCCGGCTATAGCATAGGCAGCGTTGTAATCGTTGAATTCAGGATGTGTCTTGGCCTGAGGCACATGTTTAGCCGCAGGTTGCGGCTGTTTGCTGGTACTTGCAGACTGTTGTGCCATCAAGGCGGCACTGAGGCAGCAGAAGATCACGAGCAGCGAGACAATCAAGGGAAACTTCTTCATGGTTTGGCCGACTTCCGAGCCTGGTAGGGCTCTGTCAGACCTCTCTCCGCAGCTGCCTTGGTATCTGCCGAAGGATCCCCGGCCGCCAGAGCGGCCCGATAATGCTCAACAGCAACGTCTCGTTTTTCCTGGATATCAAAGATGCGGCCAAGATAGATATGGCTCCAGGCCAGCATGCGGGGATCATGGACAGACGCGACCGCCTGTTCAAAGCTTGTCTGTGCTTCTTCCATCTTTCCAGTGAGCGTGGCGATTCTGGCCAGAATAAAAACCGCGTGTCCCGGAGCTTCCCCACCGTGATTGTGCTGCAGAACTTCATTCGCCAGCTTCTGCGCGCCTTCACGATCGCCGGCCGCAAGCTTCTGCTCGGCAATATTCAGCAGGCGATCTTCATTCGGCGCTGGTTGCACTGCGCTCACAATTTCCGGCGTAGCCTGGTCACGGAACACTACCTCGCGCGCCTTTTTCCGCTCCCTATCCAGGCTGATGGTGTGCAGCAGGTTGCCGTAGGCGTTCTTCAAGCCCGTGGAGTCTTTTTCAAATTCGCGCAACTGATCGTAAAAGACGCGCGTCAGCACGAACCCTTCTTCCACTGAGCGCTGCACGTAAGCGTTTCTGGCTGCTTCATCGGTTTTTGCAATCGAGGTGCGGGCCTCAATCGCGCGAATCAGGCACTCATTGACCATGAGCGAAATGTCATTCTTGAAGGCCTGCGCCATCGGTGCAGAACGGACGTCTTCAAGAATAGGTTCCAGTTGTTTCAGCGTGTTTCCATGCGAGAGCGCCATGGGATCAAGCACAAAATGGAGATACGTGTGGCGGATCTCCGGAAAACGCACGTGCTTTTCCCGGTCGGGCGAAATAACCATGTAGTAGTTCGTACCGAAGTTTCTGGAGTCCACCTGCGCAGGAGAAAGCAGCGGTTCCATGTAAATCACAAATCGTTGGCCGGGATAATTGCTGAATGGAACCTTCAAATAAAGGTCTGTTTGGGTAAGCAGTTGCGAAACCGGGTCGTGAAGCTGATTGACCAGCGCTTGATACTCAGGCTCGTGCTTTCGCCAGAGCGCCTCGATGTTTGCAGTTTGATAGAACTTCCTCAGGAGCGGGATAACACCCAGCACACGTCCGGCGTCGGGGGCGAGGTCAGCTTCCGAAATTGCAGGAGCAAACTCAGGCGCAGGTCCCAACTCCAGCGCAAGAGAAAGATAGGGCGTGACATCATTATCTTTACCGGGAAGCTGGTGGTCGATCCAAAATTGGCATACTGCGTTCCCTGCCTGTTTTGCCTCAGGGGACTGTGTCAAGGCACTGCGAACTTCGGTCCGGACAGCTTGGCGAACCGGCATAGAAGTTTCAAGACCGGCATCATAACCGCAGCTGTTTAAGGCCGCGCTGAGTGTAAAGAATGTCTCGCTGACTTCCAGTTGCGCTTTGGTGGCCTGAGCTAAAGATGTGCCGGAAGCCACTGTGAGCAGCAGTACAGACCAGAAGAATGGTTGAAGTTTCCGCTTCAGGGTCCCCTCCAAATGTGTGGGAAAACTTAAGTTTAGGCCACAAAAACAGAAAGGGTCAAACCCTGAGGGTCTGACCCTTATAGACAGCGGAAAAGCCTTATCCCTTTACATTGATATGGGAAAAGGACATGATTGCCTTCCCCGGAACTGGTCTGCCAAAGGACTGGGCCGGAACAAAAATTGTAAACAGCAGAGCACGGTTTAATTGCGCTCTCACTTCTTCGTCGTCACGTCCGGAAATAATACGGAAGTTTTCCACGCGGCCGGTGGTATCCACATAGGTTTCAATGACTACCGGGGAATCCAAACTCAGCTGGTTCTCAGGATACTCAGAAACTTCTAAACGCGGCGGCGTATAGAAGGTTGATGGAACATCGTCATTGGCGCTCACCTGTGCCGGAACCAGCAACACGATCAACACGCCAAAGAAGATCACTGCGGAAAGCACGCCTGCGGTGGCCGGGACCATGAAGCCCTGAAACGTATTTTCCAGCCGCAGAACGCAACGCTCAAAAAAGCTCAGCGAGTTGCGAGAGCGGGTACTGGAAATGGCCACCCGGATTTTCAACGCCAGATCAGAGGGGGGCTGACGGCGTCCTACAGATGAAACCAACGAGCGTGTATTTTCCAAAAGCGCATATTCTTTGTGGCAATCCGCGCATTGCTCCAGATGGGCGAAGATCTCGTGCATCTCCGTCCCGCTGACGGCGCGATCTAGATACGATGAAAACAGGGGCCGGGCCTCTGTACATCTCATGACTGTGCCTCCACTTCTGATTGTGCCGGCAAACAGTGATTCGTTTCCGGCTTGCTTCCCCCTACCTCAGCACCCATTTGGTTTACAAAAGTCTCCAGTCTTTTCTTTAGAGCATCGCGGCCGCGAATTAACCGGGACTTTACGGTTCCCAGAGAAATCTGCAGCACCTCCGCGATCTCTTCATACGCAAGCCCTTCAATATCGCGCAATACAACGGTTGTACGATAAGGCTCAGGAATTTGTTTCAATTCCATTTCCACCCGCGCGCGCACTTCCTCGTGGGCAAAAATCTCCATAGGCGATTCCCGCTTGTCTGCCAGGGTGTCGCACAGACCAAACGAGTTTCCGTCCTGGTCCACGTGGGCTTCCATGGAAGTCTCTTTGCTCTTGTGTCGAAACCACCAGCGCCTCTGGTTGGAAGCTTCATGGATCGCGATGCGGTAGAGCCACGTTTTCAGGCTGCATTCGCCATTGAAACGGTTCATCCCGCGAAATACTTTGAGAAAGACTTCCTGGGTAGTGTCCGCAGCGTCTGCAGGGTCAGTCAGAATACGGTACACAAGGCTGTAAATCGGCTGGTGATAGTGGGTCACAAGCCAGTTGTAAGCCTCTTCAGAGCCGGCCTTCAGCTCGGCAACAATTGAGGCTTCTTCGGCTCTTATGCCGATTGCGGTGGCGATGTTTCCCAATGCTGTTACTCCCGCCACTTTTCGCATGGCGTCACCCCAATTCTCTCAAGTTATGGACGCCGCTACAACTAATCTACTGGTAACGGCAGTAACCTTCCCACGGGATACAGCAATTCCCATTCCTTCAGATAGATAGACCCCGGCCCGGGGTCACAAGTTCCAGGTTCCTGGGAATTTAGTGAGGAGGAGAGGAAGATGGCGCGGGAGTCGCCGACGTCTGGGCGGGCGGAGTGGAAGTCTTTTTCTTTGTGGACTTTGGCCGTTTACGAGGATGAGCGTCTTCGTCGATCACCACTACTTTCTTCCCCGGAACAAGCGTGCCCGGACCTTGTCTCGCCTGGAGAGCGTTGGAATTCGCGGCCGCCCGGTTCGCGGCTTCCATTTTTCCTGCCGCCTGCTCTATATAAGTTGATAAGTTCTGCCGGACCGTATCCAAAGCGGTGGCGTCGCCCTCCAGAGGTTGATACTCCTCTTTTTTGCCAAATGCGCCTGCGGCTTCAGCCATGGAGCTAAGAAATTCATAAACAACATTCAAGTTGTGATACAGCTTGAAACTCGCCAGCACTCCACCGCGGCTGGTCTGGACATCGCTGATCAGTCCAGGAACAGCGTTGGAGATGTTCTTTTGCAATGAATCCGCCACTTGCTGCATCTGTTGTTTTTCCTGATTGTCAGTCTTCCATTTTTCTATACGCAGTTTTCCAATGTTCGCATTGGCTGAGCTGGTGGCCTGCTGAATTTGCAAAAGGATAGTGTTCAGATCGCTGGGTGGCGTCGCTTGCGCTTGCGGATTCATTGGAGCCTGCTGCGCTATTGCGCCGAAGCCGAGGCAAAATATAAGAAAGAAAATTATCGCTCTGGCCGATTTCATGGGGAACGCTCCTGCAAATACATCAGATGTGATTCGCCGACCCTGGAGTTACTCTTGCACCCTACCTGTCCACTGTACCCCCTTGTGACCCACTGCAACCTTCTAGGATACACAAAAGCAGCAATGCCGTTGTGCATGCCGGAAGCTCCAATCAGACCGATATTGCCTAGGAAGCCTATTCGATCTTTATTCCCCTAGTGGAGGCAGATAATGAGAGCAATGGTTAAGAATTGTTGCGCCAGCCTTTCATCAGAATCCTACGCCTGAGCCTGACATCCAATATTTAACTAAATAGTTAATACATCAAGCATAAGGAACTTGGAGAAGGCTATGAAAAAGGGTTTGAATACATTGTTGGCTACAATCCTGGCCTTGGGAACCACAGGATTGGGATTTGCCGCTTCTACTAACCAGGGTTCCCAACAGATCACAAAAAGTGGCGATTCGCGCCTTGAACAGCGGCTCTCTAGCGAAGTCCGCCACGAACTTAACATGATTCCGCAATTTACGGTCTTTGATAATCTCGCTTACCGCGTAGATGGCGGTACCGTAACGCTATTTGGACAGGTGCGGGACGCGATTGTGAAAGATTCAGCAGAAGCCCGCGTAAAGCACCTGGAAGGCGTGGAGCGCGTTGACAGCAAGATCGAAATACTTCCGGCGTCATTCAATGACGATCGCATTCGCCGTCAAGTGGCGCTGGCGGTCTTCAACGATCCGCGTCTGTTCAACTACGGAATCCAGTCCGTGCCGCCGATTCACATTATCGTGAAGAACGGTCACGTTAACCTGGAAGGCCTGGTTAGAACACAAGCCGAGAAAGATGACGCTTTCATCCGTGCGAATGGTGTTCCCGGAGTGTTTTCCGTTAATAACAATTTGCAGGTGGAGCAATCAAAGAAAGGCTAAAAAATTAGTAACTCAACTTCCAGAGACGCAGCCTGCTGCGTCTCTTTTTTGTTTTGCGATGACTCTCCGCAATTCACGGCGGCAGAGTACCGCCGTTCTCGGAACGCCTCCTCCCTGTTCCTACCAATATTTCCATTTCGGAACTATGTTTGCAGCATCGTGACGACAGGCGATTACAAAAGGACAAACTCAGTATTTGACTTCCGTGAGCAGCGCAGGCTTTCTCTGCTGGGGTGGACGCGACGTTTATAGGATGATCCAGTGAAACAAAAGACAATTGCAGAACTTGCGTCGCAGAGGTTCTCAATGTTCCAATGTTGAGGAAGAAGCTAAGACTGTTTTATGATCGCCAACTTTTCCAATCGCGCATTTCATATTTTTAAGCCCGCTTTCTTTGTTCTGATCACGGTCCTGCTTTGCAACATGTTCTCAACCTCGCACGCGTTTGCGCAGACAGCACAAACTCAAACCAGCACGCGCAAACTGAAATCCAGTACACAGCCGCAATATCCGGAACTTGCGCGCAAAATGAAGATCGAGGGGATAGCGCGAATCCTGCTCACCGTGAGTTCAGGTGGCAATGTAGTCAAGGTGAAAGAACTCGGCGGCAATCCCGTGCTGGTACAGGCTTTGGCCCAGGCTGCTCACACGTGGAAGTACGAAACGGCAGAGCACGAAAGCGAAATTGAAGTGCGATAAGAATTTATACTGAAAGACTAGTCCTGCCAAGCATTTACCATACAGAGATTCGGCAACAATGGCAGATTTCAGGCAGCAGTAGTTTCCCCACCGAGCAACGTCAGCACCTCTCCGGTGATGTAACTGGAATCGGCTTCTGAAGCAAAGAACACAAATGCAGGCGCAACTTCTTCAAACTGCGCCGGACGTTCCATGGGCGTTTTCTTTCCGTGTTCTGCCGCTTTATCGGCTGATTTGTCTGCAATGTTGAGTGGAGTCCACACTGGACCCGGGCGCTACACAGTTCACTCGGATCTTTTTGCCCACCAGGTTTTGCGCCAGCGATTTGGTAAAAGCATGGATCGCTCCCTTGGTTGAAGCATAGTCAAGCAGTTCTTTGCTGCCTTGCAGGCCTGTGCTGGAACCGGTATTTACGATCGCGCTGCCCGCTTTAAGGTGGGGCAGTGCAGCTTTTACCATGTGGAAATAGCCGAATATGTTGGTCCGGAAAGTGTTTTCCCACTGCTCTTCACTGATGTCTTCAATCGATTCCTGATGCTGCTGAAAAGCTGCGTTATTCACCAGGATATCGAGACCGCCGAATTCCTCGACGGCTTGCTCTACGGCTGCGCGGCAGAACTCCGGATCTTTCACGTCGCCTGGAATCAGCATGCAGCGTCGGCCTTCAGCTTCAACTGCTCTAGCCGTTTCATGGGCGTCTTTCTCCTCTTCAGAAAGAAGGATCAGGGCGACATTGGCGCCTTCACGCGCATAAAGCACGGCCACGGCGCGGCCGATTCCGGAATCACCTCCAGTGATCAGCGCAACTTTGTCTAGAAGCTTGTCCGCTCTTCGATACAGGGGCGCTTTATATTTTGGGCGAGGTTCCACGTCTGCTTCAATTCCGGGGTGCGACTGGTGTTGTTCAGGAAATGGCGGCTTGGGCTCTTTTTGCCGGCTCTTTGTTCTGTTTTCAAATGACATCACCTTGCCTTTGGATTGGGGCTTTGATGTCTTTTTTTGCACGGTGGTCCGGTGCGCCATATTTCTTCTCCTTGTTCGAACTCTGTAAGCAATGTCTTCCAACAAGATGAACATTTCGCATAGGAGGATGGTGCAGAGCGAAGAAGTTTGCGCAGCTTGGCTTATCAACATTTTCACGGGTTGAAGTGCGCCTCGTGAGGCGCAACTCATTTCTTCTCTCATGCTTCTCACTTAACAGGGAGGAACAATGGCAACCAAGAAACGTTCTAGTTCGAAAAAAAAATCCAGCGGTCGCAAATACGGCAAGGCTGCGGGCAAATCAGTAGAGAGCGCCATGCATCGCAAGAAAAAGGGCACGCTCAAATCCGGTAAAGGCGGTAAAGGCGGAACAGTAAAGAGCCGCAAGCAGGCGATAGCGATTGGCCTGTCTGAAGCGCGCGAGAAGGGCGCGAAGGTGCCCAAGAAAAAGTAGCCTGCTCAGGGCGTTGACAGAGTCCACGCGCAAAATTAAAGGCGAAGCTGTGATGGGCTTCGCCTTTTGGAATAGCAGTTCTTTTCTTTTTAGCCCAGTCTTCTTAGACCAGTTCTCTTACCTTGTCCGAAATCTGCGTGGCTATGATTTTCTTGCGATTAGGTTCGCCGCGCACCAGTGACTCGGTGAACTTCGTCGCCTGCTCAAATGTAATTTTTGCCGGCATTGGCGCTTCAAACGGGTCGACCACGGCCTCAATCAGCACCGGGCCGGCAGTGTTGGCAGCCAGGGCACGGTCTAGAATCGACCCGCACTCCTTTGGATCGTCAATGCGGAAGCCGACAGCCCCACAAGCCTCGGCAAATTTCACAAAATCAATTGGCGCAAGATCAACGCCGAATTCGGGATTGCCGAGAAAGACCATCTGCTCCCACTTGATCTGGCCCAGCGTGTTGTTCTTGATGACAACAACAATAATAGGAAGCTTATATTTCACCGCCGTCACAAGTTCCGCCATTAGCATGCTGAAGCCGCCATCGCCCACAAAGGCAACGCACTGGCGTCCCGGGTGAGCAATCTGCGCGGAGATCGTGTAAGGCATTCCACATGCCATGGTGGCCAGAGTGCCGGAACAGGAATACATCTGGCCGCGTTTGGCCAGGATATGCCGTGCCCACCATGTAGTGATGGTGCCACTGTCGGAGCTAACGATGGCGTCATTGCGCAGCCGATCGCCCAAGGCCTGAGCAACCACCTGCGGTTTCATCGGCTTTTCCATGTTGGAAGAGCGCTTGCGCATGAGTTCCCACCACTCTTTCATTCCCTTTTGCGCTTCTTCCAGAAAACTACGGTCTTTATTCTGATTAACCAGAGGCAGCAACTCCTCCAGAGTGCGGCGGCTGTCCCCCACCAACCCCACTTCAACGTCATACCGCAATCCAATACGCACGGGGTCAAGATCTATCTGCACTGCTTTCGCTTTGCCGGGTTTTGGCAGGAACTCGATGTAAGGAAAAGACGAACCGACCATCAACAGTGTGTCGCAATTCTCCAGCGCTTCCTGCGAAGGCTTGGTGCCCAGAAGCCCGATGCCGCCGGTCGTATATGGACTATCATCTGGAACAGCCGCTTTGCCCAATAGGGGCTTCACAATGGGCGCTCCAAGTTTGTCTGCAATTTGCTCCAGCGCGTCAGTGGCGTGGCGGGCGCCTTGTCCAGCCAAAATAGCAATCTTTTTGCCGGCATTGAGCACGTCTGCAGCCCGTCGCAGATCAGCCTCCTTAGGAAAATGCCCACTATCGGCAGGCACATTGGAAACATGTCCGGGAAGATTGCGCTTGGATGCGTTCTTGCGTTCAGCCTTCATGTCCTGAATATCGGTGGGAAAAGTAATGTGCGCCACTTTCCGGTACGCAATGGCCGTACGGCAGGCGAGTTCGGTTACGTTTTCGACATGGCTGGGTCCCATAACACGAGTGTTGTAAGCGGCCACATCCATGAAGAGGCGATCCAGCGCGACATCCTGCTGGGTGAAGGTGTCGCTAAGATCATGGAATGGAAGTCCGGTAATGGCCAGAACGGAAGCGCCGTCCAGCTTGGCATCATAAAGTCCGTTGAGCAGGTGAATCCCGCCGGGGCCTGAAGTGGCCAAACACACGCCGAGCTTTCCTGTGAACTTGGAGTAGGCACAGGCCATAAACGCAGCAGCTTCTTCATGCCGGACCTGCACAAAACGAATTTGCTCCTGATGCGTCCGCAAGGATTCCATGATGCCGTTGATGCCATCGCCCGGCAGGCCGAAAATAACATCTACTCCCCAATCAATTAATCCCTCAATCAATACATCTGCAGCAGTTTTGGCCATCGCGAATCTCTCCTTTTACGCTCAATAATGAATAGGATGCGAGAGGGCAATGAGCTGTTTTCGCGATGAAAAACAAGAAAGGATGAAAGCTGTTGCGATGCTGTCAAATCGTGAGTGTAGCAAAGCTGCTTTCTATAGTGCGTGATGGCCGCGCATAAAGTACAATATGAGAAAGGGCGGGCTACTTGGCTCTCCTCAAAATTTTGAAGTAAGGAGTGCTCATGGCTGGAAGCTCTAGAACCACCTTTGCAAAGCGCCAAAAAGAGCGGCAGCGGCAGGAAAAGCAAGCTGAAAAAGCCCAACGCAAGCTGCAACGGAAGGCGCAAGACCAGGAAACCGATCCCAACGCTCCTGAGAAGCCCAAAGATCTGACCGTTACCTATAATGAAGAAGGTATCCCTGAAGGATTCGGCTTTCATGATTTTTAGGCACTTTTCGGGTGGTACCTGCCCAAAGGTGTAGTATTAAGAGGAAAGTTAGTTGTCCTCGACTCAGATAGACATATTTCCTGCACTCGTCCCTGCCTATTTCTGCTGAGAACAGCGTCACCCTAGCAATACGACAAAGGAGTCGCAGTGAAGAAGATTTACGTCGGCAATTTTTCATTCCACATGACAGAACCTGAACTAAGGGCGCTATTTGAGCCTTTTGGAGCTATTGACAGCGCATCGGTTGCCACCGATCGTGACACAGGCCGGTCCCGCGGTTTTGGTTTCGTTCAAATGCCAAACGATGACGAAGCAGAAAAAGCAATGGCAGCGCTGAACGGCAAAGACTCCGGTGGACGCGCACTCACGGTAAATGAAGCCAGACCCCAAGCTCCACGAAGCGGGTTTGGTGGTGGCCGTGGCGGCGGGCGTGGCAATGACCGTGGCGGCAATGATCGCGGACCGCGTCAGCGCCGTGAACCCCGTTGGTAAGACCCAGCGTAGCCAGGCGCATGAGGGGTACAGCGGAAGTTGTCTCCCGTGAAGCATCTATGGGAACCGTTGTCTGCGGCAAATGCGGACAACGATATTCCATTGTTGAATCGCCTTCACAAGATGCGGAACTTGCGCGCAAGCAGGCGTCTTTTGTCGCAGACAAGCTGGTCTGGGACCATATTCAGGAACGGAAACATCAGGCAACCATCGAGCTTCCGAGCCTTTGAAGTTGCCCGTCGATTTGATTGATTTTGAGACTTTGGAAATGACAGGATCAGCCAGCCTGTAAATTTTCCTCCCAGGAACCGAATATGGCTAGTGAGAATAATGGGGCAGCGACTGCGAGAGCAGAGGGACACAGCGCGGTGTTTGCCGTCCTGCGACAGCTACTCAGGCCATATGAGAGCGAATTAGCCATCCGCATTGACAAACCTGGCAACTGCTACCTTGAAACTCATTCTTCCAGCATGAATGGCCGGCCTATGTTCTTTGCCGGCGCAAAAATCAAGAAAAACTACGTCAGTTTCTATCTTCCCGCCTTATATATGTTTCCAGATCTGGCAGATCGAATTTCCCCTTCTCTGAAGAAAACAATGCAGGGACAGGCTTGCTTTAACTTCACGACTGTCAACGCTGACTGGTTTGAGGAGCTGGGTAGACTGACCCAGGCGGGATATCAAAAGCTTAAAGCGGAAATGCTGTTGTGAGCCCACGCAGCTGAAAGCAAAGTAGTAAACATCAATAACAAGCTCCCCCCGATTGCACCAAAATTGTGCTATACTGATCTTGCTTTAGATCCGCGGTTGCAGGGCTCCTCAAGATCGAGATCTGGTCCAGGATTCCCACACTGACTTACCTCCGATTGTCTACGGCGAAAATTGAAAAAATATCGGCATGAGATCACTCTGCCCTGACGTTTTGAAAAACGTCTCTGTCAGCACCGCCGCCGATCACAATAAAAAAACTCTAAGTGTCTACGTTTAAAGAACTTCCCATATCTCCATATCTACTGGATCGCCTCCGTGCGTCCGAATTCGTAACTCCAACTGAAGTCCAAACTGCCGCTATTCCGCATGTCGCCAATGGCAAGAACGTTGTCGCTACGGCCCAAACCGGCACAGGCAAAACCCTTGCCTTCCTGGTTCCCGTCATGGACAAGCTGATGCAGCAGGCAGAATCGCGGCCCGGTGCCCTGGTTCTTGTTCCCACGCGAGAGCTGGCACTGCAAATCGGCAAGCAATATGACCAACTTCGCGGCAAAAAGCTGCCGCCGGCAGCGCTGCTGATTGGTGGCGTTGCGGAAAAATCGCAACTGCGCGCCGTGCGCTCCGGAGCCAAACTCATCATTGCCACACCCGGAAGGTTTGAAGACCTGTTTGATCGTGAACTGATTTCGCTTTCCGGCATTAAAACGCTTGTGCTGGATGAAGTAGACAGAATGTTGGATATGGGATTTATCCCAGCCATCCGCAGGATTGTGAGCAGGCTGCCAAGGTCACGGCAGACTTTGTGCTTCTCCGCCACGCTGGAGCCTTCTGTCCAATACCTAGTCGATGAATACGCAAGCGGGGCCGTACGGCTGGCTTTTGGCTCGACTACCAAAGCCTCTGAATCTGTCAATCTGCTGGCTTATGAAGTCCATGCCGACCAGAAACTGTCACTGTTAAAGCGCCTGCTCAGTGAGGAAACGGGCCGCACACTGATTTTTGTCCGCACCAAGCGAGCGACTGAGCGGCTGGCTGAAAAGCTCAACCGTCAGGGAATAGCTGTGAGCGTGTTGCATGGCGATCGAAGCCAGTCACAACGCAATAGCGCTCTTACGGCCTTCCAGAACGGCAAGTCACGTGTCCTGGTGGCTACCGACGTGGCTTCACGAGGAATCCATGTTGATGATATCGCGCAGGTCATTAACTACGATCTGCCGGCGATTCCGGAAGACTTCATCCATCGGGTAGGGCGCACAGGAAGGGCCGGCGCAACCGGCTCTGCGATCACGTTCTATTCCGGAGTGGAGCGTTCCGACCTAGCCAGAATCGAGCGCACCCTGCAACTGAAAATGCGCCGTGGGCACGTTGAAACCGGTCTTGTCCGGGAAGAACGTGCCATGCCGGTGGACGTCTCCAGCATGCGCCCGGAGCCGGTTAAGCCTGGATCCAGGATGGTTCGCCTTCCGGGAGAGGTCTTTCAGCGCTACACGGTCTAAATTTGTAATGATCGCTGGCCATAGCGCCTTTCAAACAGTGAGTTTCGGGTCTTTTGTGGCAATTCCCGCCAGGACCCGTTGTTATTGGGATGAATTTGACCGATTTCTCCTATAAAATAGAATCATGTCCACCCAAAATGATCCTAAGGCTGATTTGCTGGTAAAAACGGCCGACTTTTACCGGCGCTCCATTGCCAATTACGGGCAATTTACAAGAACGGAAAGAAAACCACGAACCAAGAAACAGCTGGAACAACGGCTGCAGACCATTCTCAAGGAAATCGATTCGCTTAGCGCTAAGCCGGTTTCCGCAGATTGATATCAGGATTCTGACAGCAATTTAGGGGCGTCATCACTCTCCGGAAGCAACTGCGTTCAACTGAGCAAGAACCGTGACCCGCTGCCAATTATGTCCCATGGCGGTTAAACCATCTCTTGGATGGGATCGTACTAATGTGGCCAGCACGCGCCCGTTTGCACGAGCCCTGCCAGTAATCTTTGCTCGCACTTAAGCGAGAGGAAAATCACTGTTGGCCACCCACGATAAATTCGACCCTGACTGGAAGCAATTAGATCCTGAAGACGAGGAGAAGGAATATCTCACTCCCAATGAAGCAAGTAGCTTTATTGGGACGGAGGTGCCTTCTGCTGATGAAATCGATGATCTTGTAATGACGCTGGATACGGAAGGCATCGATCTCAGTGAAGGCGAATTGCCTTCACAACGCCGCAGAAAGACTGGCTTTGGACTAGATGACCAGGAGGAACTTGATACCAGCATAGCTCCCGGTGTGCTGGATAAAACCAGCGATCCGGTACGGCTCTACCTCCGTGAAATGGGTACAGTACCTCTTCTCACCCGCCAGGGAGAGATTGAGATTGCCAAACGATTTGAAGGCGGCCATCTCAGGGTGCTTAAGGCCATTTCACGTTGTCCCATTGTTATTCGAGAGATTAAGGCCCTTGGCGCCGAGCTTGAGTCAGGTGCGCGCTCCATTAAAGAGGTAGTTGTTTTCAACGAAGAAGACGTTACGGACGAAATTCTTTCCGCGCGCACTCAGTCCACTATCGACGAAATTGAAAAGATGGTGGACCACTACAACAAAGTCCAAAAGCTGGAGGACAAACTTGCTGGCATCAGCCGCAAACAAAATCCTAAACCGTATCGCCGGTGCCAGTGGAAGCTGGGACGAGAAAGTGTTGCCGTTTCACGCGTGATACGCGGCTTCAAATACACTCCGCAGGAACGAAAACGGCTGATCGATCGGGTAACAACCACGACAGACACAATGCGCTCGCTGGACCGGCAGGCGCAACGGCTGGAAAAGAAGATTGAGGGTACACGCAACGAGGAGCATCGTGCCGAGTATAAACGGCAGCAGAAAAGCTGCCTTTCCGACCTGAAACAACTGGAGCAGGAAGCCGGTGTCAGTTACAAAGAGCTTTGTCGCACCCAGAGGGAGATCACACAAGGAAACGTGGATGCGGAGTACGCCAAGCGCGAACTGGTGGAAGCAAACCTGCGTCTCGTAGTCTCGATCGCCAAGAAATATACCAATCGCGGTCTGCAATTTTTGGATTTGATCCAGGAAGGCAACATGGGCCTGATGAAGGCCGTGGACAAATTCGAATATCGTAGGGGCTACAAATTCTCGACATACGCCACGTGGTGGATAAGGCAAGCTGTAACGCGCGCTATTTCAGACCAGGCTCGCACCATCCGTGTTCCTGTCCACATGATCGAGAACATCAACAAGCTGCTTCGCGCCTCGCGCCAGTTGGTGCAAGAACTCGGTCGGGAACCAACTTCAGAAGAAGTCGCCCAGCGCATGGACATTCCGGTATCGAGCGTGCGCAAAGTCTTGAAGATCGCGCAGCAGCCCATCTCACTTGAGAGCAAAGTAGGCGAGGAAGAAGATTCGCGTTTAGGCGATTTTATTCAGGACACCACAGGTGTTTCACCTGCTGAAGCGATGATCCGGGTCAACCTGAAGGAGCAGACTGCCAACGTTCTGCGCACCCTCAACCCCCGCGAGGAGCGCATCATCAAGATGCGATTTGGACTGGAAGATGGGTCTGAGCATACACTGGAAGAAGTGGGACAGAATTTCCAGGTAACGCGCGAACGTATCCGCCAGATTGAGGTAAAAGCGCTGCGCAAGCTGCGTCACCCTTCGCGTTCACGCAGGCTCAGGGCATTTATTGATCGCAAGACATTTGGCGAAGGGGACTGATGTCAGGAGATAACTACCATGAGTGACCAACAAGAAGACAAGACTATTTACAAAGCTGTAGTTAATCACGAAGAACAATACTCAATATGGCCCGCCCACAGAGAGAATGCTTTGGGATGGAAGGATGCCGGCAAAAGCGGCACCAAGGAAGAATGCCTGGCCTATATCAAAGAGGTATGGACTGACATGCGGCCGCTGAGCTTGAGAAAGAAGATGCAGGAGCAGGGGCTCGCTTAACTTGAGTTCCGTCGCTATCTGTAAGTGATTGAAAATGGTGGACCTGGTCGGGATCGAACCGACGACCTCTTCCATGCCATGGAAGCGCGCTCCCAGCTGCGCCACAGGCCCACATAAATTACCTTTCTATTCTCGCCGACCGGGGTGCATTCGTCAAACCAAAGGTGCTGCGGGACGTCAAACAGTCAGGATATTTTCTAGCAAAATGGAACCAACGGCTTAAATTTTCGTCTTGTATATAAAAAAGGGTAAACTTTAAGGCATTCCTCTGCCTATTATGCAAGTTTCCACTCCAGCACCTCAGAGCGCTTCATCGGAACGAGCCGCCACCGTTGCACAGGCTGCGGATTCATCCGTTCGCCCGCGTGTGTCCCTGAAAGAGCCGATGCTCATCGCACTGGAAACTTTGCGCTCGAACAAGCTGCGTTCTTTCCTGACTCTTCTGGGCGTGATTTTGTCAGTTTCCACTTTGATCATTGTGGTTTCCATGGTGCAGGGGGCCAACAAATACGTGTCAGACAAGGTCGCCAATTTCGGCTCTAATGTTTTTCTGGTGATGCGCTTCCCTCTCATCACCAGCGCCGAACAGTTTGTGAAGCTCTCGCGCAGCAACAAAAACATCACTTGGGAAGACTATGAGTACGTCCGCGACAACATGAGGTTAGCGCAGGCCGTGGGGCTGGAAGCACACCATAATGGCATCGTGAAATATAAAACAGAGTCGATAGAAGATATTGACGTCCGCGGCGTCACTGCAAACATGGTCGGCATTGATACTGAAGAGCCCGTCCTCGGGCGCTACGTCACTGACGCGGATGACATGCATCGGGCCAATGTGACAATGATTGGAAATGACGTGGCCAAGCGATTTTTTGCCGGCATCGATCCGCTGGGCAAGTCAATTTACGTTGATGGAGAAGCTTACGAAGTGGTGGGCGTGGCCAAAGAGATGGGCAGCGCTTTTGGGCAGTCACAAGATAGTTTCGTTTACATTCCTATTCAGACGTGGCGCAAAGTATACGGCAGCAACATTTCCATGAATATGGATATCAAAGCGGCTGCCGCCGATTTGATGCAGCCTGCTGAAGATGAAGCCCGCGTGTTAATGCGCGCACGCCGCCACCTGACAGGAAAACAGGATGACACTTTTGGCGTAGTGGAGCCTTCCGCCATTATGGAGCTTTACAACAACCTCACCGGCTCGCTAGCCAGCGGCTCCATCTTTGTGGTCGGAATTTTCATGGTGATTGGCGGCATCGTGATTATGAACATCATGCTGGCTAGCGTGACCGAGAGAACCCGCGAAATTGGGGTCCGGAAGTCCCTGGGAGCCACGCGACGCGATGTCCTGATGCAGTTCCTGGTTGAATCGGGGGTAATGGCAACGATTGGCGGAATCATGGGCGTGCTGGTTGCCGCCACAATTTCTTTTGCAGTTGGAAAGCTGACTCCGTTTCCCATGGACCTGCCGATACGCTGGGTCATTATCGGCGTGGTAGTCTCAACGGCTATTGGTGTATTTTTCGGTGTCTATCCGGCCTATAAAGCGTCCAAGCTGAATCCCATTGAAGCGCTGAGGTTTGAGGCATGACGCACTCCAACATGATGATGGAAGACGTAAAGATGGCACTGGAGACCATCCGCACCCACAAGGTCCGATCATTCTTAACCGTGCTGGGCGTGGTGATTGGGACCATGGTGGCCATCCTGGTCGCGTCAATCCTGCTGGGCGTGGAGAAAAATGTACAGGATTCCCTGAATGAGTTTGGCGTGGATAATCTATTCGTCTTAAAGTTCGATCCAGGAATCCGCTTTGGGCGACTGTCTCCGGAAGAACGTACACGCAAACCGTTGACGTATGAAGACGGCATTGCTATCAAAGAAGAATTGCCGGCGGTAAAAGACGTGGTAATTGAGGTGCTTCCGCACATCGGACAAGGTCCACAGCCTGTCCGCACCGCGCGTTACAAAAGCCACGAGCTCACGAATATTGTTTTTCGTGGGATGACCTCCAGCTATGCCGAGGTGGTGAACGGCCGCATGAAAGAAGGCCGTTTTTATACGGAGCAGGAGGATCTTCATCGCGCTGACGTGGTGGTAATTGGCTATGACGCGGAGAAAAGCCTTTTCCCGGATGAAACCGCCGAAGGCAAACAGTTGCTGGTGGACGGCAACCTTTATACGGTGATCGGCGTGTTCGACAAAAAGAAAAGCACGCTAAACCAGGGCGGCGATGTGGAAGTGTTTATTCCGTTCCGCACTTATAAAAAGCATTATCCGCAGGACGATGAAATTGCCCTGATTGCCGGGGCCTATCCTGGAATGAAGAGCGTGGCGGAAGACCAGATTCGCGGACTCTTGCGCACGCGCCGCCGCGTGCCGCCTAACAAGCCGGATACTTTTGGCATTAGCAGCGCGGAACAACTCGGGGTGCAATTCCGTGACATCATGAAAGGCATCTTTCAACTTGTGGTGTGTGTAGTTTCCGTGGGATTGCTGGTTGGCGGCGTGGGCGTAATGAATATCATGCTGATGTCGGTTACCGAGCGCACGCGGGAAATTGGGGTCCGCAAAGCCATAGGTGCTCGCAAGCGCGATATCAGCTTTCAATTCATTACCGAGGCCATGACGTTGACGGGCATTGGGGGATTTCTCGGCGTGATTTTGTCTTTGATCTTCAGTTTCCTGATGCAGCTCGCTCATTTTCCATCGTCCGTTCCGATCTGGGCGATCCTGCTTGCGTTAGGGGTGGCTTGCAGCGTAGGACTATTTTTTGGAATTTATCCCGCCGTAAAAGCGGCACGGCTGGATCCGGTGATCGCGCTGCGGTATGAGTAAAGCTTTTTCGCCGCAGATTGCGCAGATATTCGCTGATAAAAACCAAGAGAACTATAACTTCGGTTTCGTTTCCGTCTTAATGACTGTGCGCATTCACTGCCACACTTCTGCAAGACCGGCAATTACCGAAACTCAAAACTTTGGGTGGGTTGATCAGCGCTCATCAGCGGAAATCTGCGTCGAAGAGCTCTGTTCTCCCTCTTTCACAAAGCCATAGGGGCAATGTCTGCATCCGGAGCGGCAGCAATATCCGCGATTAAGCAGATACTTGGCGGTGAAGACCCAGTTCCCTCTTTCCAGGTAGTAATCTTCGCCTTCCACCAGCTCGGTCCCGCTCATACTCTGCCCGCCATGCTCAGAATCGGTGTCTCTGGCGTCTCTACTAACACGCCATCTTTAAAGCTGAGGTACTTTCCTGATATTGCTGGCACACGCTCTCCAGGTACCACGATTCCGGCAAGGTTCAACGGATCGGCTGCAGAGATGGTGACAATCTCGCCAGTGGGCTGAATGCTTTTCATCGCGCGCAGAGATTCCACAGCGACCGGCAAGGCAAATTGTTCTCCGATGAAACCACTGATGAAGCGCCCTCCCCGAATTTCACCGCGATCTTCAAGACGGCGGAATGAGATCAGCAGATCACGCCAGCGCGGCAGCATGCTCTCACGGGCCAGCAATTCGCGGAAGACCACGCCGTAGCGTTCAAGAAGCACGCGGCAGACGGATTCAATGGCGCGTCCGCTATCTTCACCATGCGACGGATAAAGCAATGACCAGCGTCCCGCGCTGTGCCGCGGACGATTGCTTTTGCCACTTCCCTGCCCGGAGCGCCGCTTGGGATCGATGAGCGCACGCAAGTTGTCAAAGCCATCGGCTGTAACCAGTCCGGCAGCCACAAGTTCCCACAAAGCGGTTTCGATCTCCGCTTTGAGTTTGCCCGTGCCGCGCACGATATCCGTAAAAAACGAAGCTCCTCGCGAACGCAGAAACGTAAGCACTTCACGTGCACCGGCGCCCAGCCCGCGAACTTCCTGCTCGGCATCACGATGCGCAGATTTTACGCTGGGCAGCGCCATCCATTCAGCTTCATCGCGAACAAAGAAAGTGATGGGAGCGACACTCGTAGGAACGACTCTGCGCGTGCCGCCAGAAGAGTCTTCCAGCATCGCTGGATGTGGCGTAAGGCGTCCCCAGCCAACGGTGCCGGTAAGACAGAGCTGATCGAGAACCTGCGGATCATAATTGCTAATCCGTCGAGCCAAAACATGGCGCTCCCACGCGCTTGCCGGAACTTCAAAGCCCTGCAACTGGCGCAGCACTTGCATCGTGCCATGCTCAGCACGGGCCTGCGTACCCGGAGAAACATGCTGCCAGCGCAGCAGCCAACGCATGAACGCGGCGGATGTAACAGGCTCAATCTGTTTGCGCAGCGTACCCAGCGTGAGCCGATGAATTCGGGCCAGCAGGCGACGCTCTGACCACTGCGTTTCTTCACCCAGAGTCTTATCAAAATTCCCGCGCAGGATCAGGCCGGTAGTCTCGATGCGTACCAGCGTCTTGTCAATCTCAGTGACAGGCAGATGCAGCAGTTCGGACAATGCGGTAGCCGTGGTAGGCCCCAGATGTGTGAGCCAGCCAGTGACCATTGCTTTGAGCGCGTCCTCTTGCGATGGCGCTTCTCTTTCAACCACCGGCATCTGATCTTCAAACTGAGCATCTGGATAAATTGCCGAGAATGTCTTAGCTTTTTCAGCAGAGACCCAGAAGTATGTATCCATCGCAGGCGAGGACGCCTGCGGTCCAAAATCATTGTGGAGCGCAGTCGCCCCCGGCTGCGCGGGTACAACTCCTGGTATTCGTGCTCTGGTCGCACGGTTCGACTGCCGCAAGCTGTCAAAGTATCCGCGCCATGCTTCACCTGGTGAGCGACCGACGGGCGGAATGAAGTTTTCCGGTACCGCGATGAATGTGTGCAGGGTGTCAGCCAGTTCGTCGGCGTCGCGCACGTCAGGCCAGGCATCGGATCGGACTTCAGCAATTGCTGCTGGATCAAGCGCTCCCACCTCCTGCAAGACTGACTCTGGCAGCGTGCGGCGCATTTCCACCGCCCGTGCACGACGTTCTTCCAGGGGAGCATCGTCCAGATAAGCGTAGGGATTGGTGTTCAATATCTCGTGCGAGAAGACCGAAGGCACCGGCGTATCGACGGCAATACATTTGATCTCACCGGACCGCATTTTCCGCAAAACATCTTTCAGACCTTCAAGGTCCAAAGCTTCCTGAAAGATATCTTTCATCACCTCGCGCAACAGCGGATGGTCAGGAACGACAATCGGCCCATCGGCATTTTCCTGGCACTGCGCAACATCTGGGAACACTGAGGCCAGCAGATCAGCCGACCGGGTACGCTGCACCTGAAGCGGAATCTTCTTGCCGTTCCAGTAACGCAGAAGAGCCAGCGCGCGGTTCGCATCCCAGCGCCAGCGCGTTTCCAGCAGCGGAGAGAGAAGAGCCGCTTGCTGCAAAACTTCCTTTACCGTGTTTTCATGCAGGAAGTGAAAGACATCGGCCAGCGGGAAGCTATGCTGCTCAGCCAAGGAAATGTTTACACCGTTGTCTGTAGCGGCTGCCTGCAATTCAAAGTTGAATGAGACGCAGAAGCGCTTGCGCAAAGCGAGACCCCACGCTTTGTTGATGCGCGCGCCGAACGGAGCATGCACGACCAATTGCATGCCTCCGCCTTCATCAAAGAAACGTTCAGCGATGACGGTATTGGTTGTTGGCACCACACCCAGCACGGTGCGGCCCGTAACAATGTATTCAATGGCCTGCTCTGCCCCAGAATCATCCAGCCCGCACTCGTTCTTCAGCCACTCCACGGCATTCAGAACTTCCGGCGACTTTTGATTGACGAAGCCGGGAAGGGTATGGGGAGTCAGATCGCTGATCTTTTGCCGCAGCTCGCCTATCTGCCGGGAAAGTTCTTCCGTTCGTCCCGGAGCTTCCCCGAGCCAGAACGGAATCGATGGAGGCGCGCCGTGCGCATCTTCCACCAGAATGCGCCCCGCCGCTTCTACTCGACGGATGCGCCAGCTCATGTTTCCCAGCAGAACAATATCGCCCTTCAGACTTTCCACGGCGAAATCTTCATGCAGTGTGCCGACGACTGTTCCTTCCGGTTCGGCGACGACGGTATAAAGCGCGGTTTCAGGAATGGCTCCGCCATTCATAATGGCGATCATGCGCGCGCCGCGTCGGGCTTTTAGCCGCTTGTTTACGCGGTCGCGAAAGAGATATGCGCCGTATCGTCCGCGCTGGGACGCAATGCCATCGGCCAGCATTGTCAGCAGATCGTCGAACTCCTTGCGTTCGAGTTCCCGATAGGGGTATGCCCGCTTAACCAGGGTAAAAAGCTCGTCCTCGCCACATTCTTCAGCCGCACAAATCGCGACAATTTGCTGTGCCAAAATGTCGAGCGGCGCTTCAGGAATCATCAGGCGGTCAAGCTCTCCGTGATGGATAGAACGTACGAGCGCAGCGCATTCAATCAGTTCATCGCGCGTGGTGGGAAAGAAGCGGCCTTTGGGAACAGCGCCGCGCCAGTGGCCGGCTCGGCCAAAGCGCTGGAGCGACACGCCGATGGATCGCGGCGATCCTATATGCAGAGCCAGATCAACGTGGCCGATATCGATTCCCAGTTCGAGCGAAGCGGTGGCCACCAGAACTTTGAGTTCGCCATTCTTGAGTTTGCTCTCCGCATCCAGCCGAAGCTTGCGCGCCAGGCTGCCGTGATGAGCGCCAACAACGTCTTCACCCATGCGTTCAGCCAGGTTAAAAGAAACGCGCTCAGCCAGGCGGCGCGTGTTCACAAAAACCAGCGTAGAACGGTGCTGCTGGACCAACTCACAGATGCGGTCATAAACCTCGTCCCATAGTTCGTTGCTGGCAACCGGCCCAAGCTCTTGGCCGGGAACTTCAATTGCCAGATCCATCTGGCGCTTATGACCGATATTGACCACAACAGGATCCGGACGATCATTGCCCGTAAGAAAGTGGGCCACGGTTTCAATCGGTTTCTGCGTGGCAGAAAGTCCGATGCGTACCGCCCGATTTACGGTCAATGCGTCCAGGCGTTCCAGGGAAAGAGTAAGGTGAGCCCCGCGCTTGTCATCGGCCACGGCATGAATTTCGTCTACGATGACGGTGTTCACGTCAGTAAGAATGGCCCGGCTCTTCTGCGCCGTGAGCAGGATGTAAAGAGATTCCGGCGTGGTCACCAGAATATGCGGAGGCCGCTTCAACATTCGCTGCCGCTCTTGCATCAGCGTGTCACCAGTGCGGACGGCTGCGCGAATTTCCGGCATCAGCAGCCCTTTTTCGCCGGCCAGTGCCGTAATTTCACCCAGCGGGCCTTCCAGATTTTTCTGGATATCATTGCCCAGAGCCTTCAATGGAGAGATATAAAGAATCTCAGTGCGATCGGTAAGGTCGCCGCTTAAGGCCTTGCGTACCAGCCGATCGATACAGATGAGGAAGGCTGCCAGTGTCTTGCCCGATCCTGTGGGCGCGGAAATGAGAGTGGTGCGGCCGGCAAGGATGTGCGGCCAGCCTTGCTCCTGCGGCTCGGTGGGCGTGCCGAATTTATTGATGAACCATTCCTGTACCAGGGGATGCGCCCAGGCCAGGGATTCCGGAATGGCAGAAAGCATACTTCTATTGTATTCGTAAATGATTCGCCAGTAAAGATGCTTGTTCCGCACTGTTCTATAGCGTGTCTAAATGGGGTAGACCTTGGAACGGCGCAACATGTACTTCGGTAACTGAACGCGGAGAGGACATCCAGCATCTCACGTTTTAAGCTAGTCGTGTTGAAGCCACTACCTTCCGGTCGTCTGCAGAGCTGTTTTGCCACTTCTTCCGATGTCTAGGGTGTACCAAATACTTGCGGAGCAAGGATTAGACAATGGAAGATCTCTCAGATCGGATTGAAAATATTACGCAAGAGCTCAGGGCCCTCCATTCGCACTTAAGATGGGCTAAGTTCCAGGACGCTGACTCCGGCGACCAAGATCGTATTTTGAATAATTTTGCCGGACTAGGTTATGACCTGAAGAAGGCAGTTGACCTTCTCAGCCAGTTTTTGTGGTGTTATATCGAAGCTGCCGCAGCGCGAATCAATGAGGACGGGGTCGATTACGCACAGCAAAGCCTCCGGCTAACTCAGGTCACAGAGGTGCTTCGGCTTCTCCACCATTCAGCATGTCCGCTGAAAGAGTCTCTGGCTTCAATTGAACAAGCAGCTATGACGGTAGCACGCAATGCCGAAGCGTCTGTCAGGCACCGTGGTTTAACAATCGAGAAGCCTGCCTAAAGCAGGCTTCCCTCGTTTTCCAGAGCTCGCAAGACGAGCAAGGGCTGCGCCTCAGCGCAGCCCTTGAAATTTCGCCAGGATCGTGCCCGCTATTTATCTTCTTCCATGTCAAAGATATGCAGGGTGTGGGTCTCCGCATCCAGAGTTCCGTTGATTTTTACTTTCTTGCCCGAGAATTGCTCAGCCTTTACCTGATCGTCAATTTTGTAAACTTCTTTTTTAACCACCAGCACGTAGCTGCCTCCCATATCTTTCACGCAATGGCGAGTGCAGCTTTCTTCATCCTTGGCGCCCTGAATGCCTCGCTTCATCATCCAGTCATGTGAATGTGCGTCAGAGTGCACGTTGAAGGCGCATTGGCTATCCATAATGGCGCCATGCAGGTTTACGATGGCATCTTTGGGTTTATCTTTGGCAAATGAATAGAGTGATAACAGCGCAAGAGTCGCAAAGAAAAACGCCACGCGCATTCTGTAAATTGACTTGTCCATCAGAAATCTCCTTCTAAATTTTCAGTTTTGCTGGGACCAGGCGCGTGCGTTTTCCAGTCTTCACAAAAGTCTTACGGTAAAACGACAAACTTCATCCGCATGCCTTCATGCTCTTCACTGCAGATGACCGTACATAAAACTTCATACTCACCGGGCTCGGCGGGAGCAGTAAGAGAGAACTCCTGTTGTCCGGGCTTTAATTCCAGGTCCCATCCGCTAACTTTGCTATGGTCCTTGGCCCGCAGCAGGGTGAAGCCATGCACTGTGCCGTCACGGTTCCAGGTTTTTCCTTTACGGGCGTTGATGCGCAGCAGCACCGGCTCACCCGCCTTGACGGTGATTTCCGGATGGCTCATGCCGGCAATTTTGAAATGACTGTCTTTATCGGCCAGAACTTCAATTACGTGTGCCTGGCCAAAAACTGGTATTGATGCGGAAAAGAGCACTGCAAAGATCGTCAAGGCCGAAAGTTGCGTGAAACGATGGCGCAAAGGCTGCATCAACTACTCCGTCATATAACGCAGGATCAAATGCATGTCCTGGTCGGTAATGGTGGCTCGAACACGCATGTGGCGAACAATGGTTGCCATCATGCGCGGCGGAAATTTGGGCGGCGCGGTATGGCAGCGTCCGCAGTTGGAGCGAAAACGTTTCTCGCCCTCTACATGCATGGTTTCATTCTGCGCGCTCTGCTCCGCGGAAACTGTTGGCGCTGGAGAATCTTTCGTTGCATCCTTGCCGCCGCTGCTGCCTTTGGCCATTGAGCCGAGCGCCAAGGCGCTTGCGACCAGGAACGCGGCCACTAGAAATTTCATGTTCATCGCGCGCCTCCTTGCGGCAGCATTGGCACAACAAAGCGATACGTCATCCCAACCGTCCAGAGGTTAGCGTCTTTGCCGAGCACAAACTGGCGGCCGTAACTGGCGGAGGCCCGGACGTCACTGCGCAGGTAATAGTTCATGCCGAAATCACCTTCATTGGTGTCTTTGCCGAGCGCGCCGAGCTTTTTCACCGTGGCGGCAGAAAGATTTGACGCGGCAAAGAACTGCTCTCCGCGCCCAACCAGTTCCAGCCTACGCAGCGCAGAAATCTGACTGAGACGGTAGACGGATTCAATCCAGTAAGCGCTTCCCTTGGTTCCTGATGACCGCACATATTCTGACCGCATGGTTAGAGGCGCATGGTTCGGCTGCCACTCCAAGAACACGCCGGAAGAATGCGGGCGATCTGCCTGCAAAACCTGTTGGAATGAAGCGCCGACTTCAAGCCTTTGGCGCGGCAGAAAAAATCCCAGCCTGCCGCCCGTGGACCGGTCAGTGGCGAGTAAGTGGTGCGTATTATTCGCCGAGAAATACAGCGCGTAGGTAACGTTGAGGCTCTCCGTCCCAGGAAAACCGCCGCGCATCATACCGCCAAGGCCGGAGCCGCTTGTTACAGGCGATGTCAGAGGCGATACCTGCAGGGCGCGAATCCAGTTGGGCGCCAGCCGCTCGCCGTAAATATTGAAAGGAGTTGTAAACCGGCCGGCTACGAACGTCATGTAGCGATTGGCAATGTAGTCAATCTGGCCGTAGGCCATTCCGTAGGAAATGGTTCCGTTGTAATCGCCCTGTGCGTTTTTGCTAAATGTGTCACCGTAGGAGCCTTTAGCTTCGACCAGCCATTTGTCTCCAAGCGGCAGAAGCAGAAGCGGGCTCACCGTGGGTGCATCCTGATATTGTCCGGCAGTGACACGGGTAAAATAGGCGGTTGAGCCGGTCAGGATTGGCACCGGCTTGAACCCATCGACTTGTAACGCATCATCCTGAGCCTGAAGACCCAGCGAAATCAGCAAAGTGACGCCGAGAAGACCCGCTTGCGCGACTTTCCTGGGCCATCGAACAAAACTGCACATCATCGTCTTTCCTTTAATGCAGCCAAATAATCCCGGAATGTGCTGTTTATAGCGGCAAAAGCCCTGTTGGGACAACGGTACTGAGGTAACCAGTGCCTGATTTCCGGATTGAAGCTCATTTTGTTAGGCACTGAACTTGGGTTGAACGGCGTATTTGCCAGCTTAGTCCGGCGGTCGCGGCGGGGGTCGATAGCCAACGGTTTAAAAAAAATGCGGCAGAATGGTCGCGGAGAAAATCGAATTCCTATTGAAGATCAATTGGGAACACAGGGGGCTGGGGCCGTCGTTATATCATTGTGTTTTCAGAATAAAAGAGAAGTCGGAGAGGCGCGCATGCCGCGTTACGAATACCGCAACATTCAGCCGATGCCAGCGGCAGAAAAAACGTTTCTGGACTGGATCCAGAAGCTCGACGAGCAGTTTGCCAACAGAAATGTCGAGCATCGCTGTCTGGTGGTCCGCAACACGTTGCATGAACTCTATCTGGGGCGACCCTATGCCGATCCCACGCCCAGCTCCCCATTGGCAGAGCAGGCACTGGTGCACAGCTTTGATCCACGCAATGCTTCCTTGGAGCCCGAATATTATGGCGACGTGGATGCAGAGAAATACGCTGAGCGCAAACCGCTAATCTGGTTCTGGATGATGTTCGATCGCTCGCCCATAGGGCTCGACCACTGGCTGGGATTTCGCATGCGAGCAATGATTGCAAAACACGTGCTCAAGCACATCGGCAAAAACGTGAAGATTTTTCACGGCGTGGAAGTCTCTTATGGCTACAACCTGACAATCGAAGACAACTGTACGATCCACAAGTACGTGCTGCTGGACGACCGGGGCGAAATTATTATTCACGAAAGCAGCTCGATTTCCGATTACGCCAATGTCTATTCCCACGACCACGATGTGAATGACGGAATGATTGTGACCAACAGGAAGACCGAGATCGGGCCCCGCGCGCGCATTACCTATCACGCAACGGTGATGAGCGGCGTCCGCGTGCATGAACATGGGCTCTTGGGATCGATGGGCGTAGCGACCAAGGACATTGATCCGTACGCGATCTCCGTCGGCATTCCAGCCAAGCCGGTCAAGGTGAAAACTATAGCGCCGCAGGCGCAAAAGGCAGCGGGAGACAAGACAGGGACGTAAGTCAACCTCGTTCACCGCAGAGGACGCGAAGGTCGCAAAGAAAAATCCGAAAATGTTCCGCCTTTGCGGTCTTTGGGTCCTTTGCGTTTCAAGTTTTTGGCAGGCGCTAATTGCAGAGGGCTAAACGCTATTTGCTAAACTGCTAATTGCCGGCGGATGAGCACTCGCCGATCTCCATACAGATGACGGATCAGCCACCACAAAAATCACGCCCCCGCGTCCTGAGCGGCATGCGCCCAACCGGCAAGCTGCATCTGGGTAATTATGTTGGCGCGCTGCAGAACTGGGTAAAGCTGCAAGAGACGCATGACTGTTTTTTCTTTGTGGCGGACTGGCATGCGCTCACCACCGATTACGATAACACTTCGCGGCTTGCTGACAACTCATTAGAAGTGGTGTTGGATTTTCTTGCCGCGGGCCTTGATCCTGAAAAGTGCGCGATCTTCGTCCAATCGCACGTAAAAGAACATGCTGAGCTGCACTTGCTCTTTTCCATGATCACGCCGCTGGGCTGGCTGGAACGCGCTCCTTCATTTAAAGAACAACAGCAGCAGATGCCGAACAAAGACCTGCACATGTATGGGTTTCTGG
>JBAVLE010000400.1:0-2323 GCA_049688735.1 Candidatus Angelobacter sp.
AACCAGGTGCGTCCACTGCTGGCGTCCAGCCAAATTTTTCATTACATGGGGCATGGAAGACCCAATGGCAGCGGAACCAGTTTGGACTATGACGCAAGCCAGCCGTTGCGAACAAACGATTTTGAACCCAATCTGCTGAAACACGCAGGGATGGCTGTGCTGGCGGCCTGTTCCGGCGCTGCGGGCAGAGATAATGGTGTCGCAGACACGAATAATCTGACGCGCGCGTTTCTTTCGGCGGGAGTTCCTATTGTAATTGCCAGCCATTGGAATGTGGATTCTGCTTCCACGTCACAACTCATGATCAGCTTCTACGAGCATTTGACAAAGAATGAATCAGCTGCACAGGCAATGTACAATGCCCGCGTTGATGTTCTTCGGAAAAATGCCCATCCTTACTTCTGGGCTGGTTTTAGTTTGGCCGGCCGAACAAGTTAATTGCGAATTGACTTGCGTTGGGAATGCCTTGAGAGCTAAGAACCGTCGCAGGCGGGTCAAAGGGATCACTTTGGGAAACAAGGAGAAGGAACATGCACAGACGAGATGTGCTTAAGGGACTCGCCACTCTTCCATGGGCAACTGGGTTGGTTAGTTGCGAGCGCGAAAATCATAAAGAAGACAAAGAGCACAAAGAGCATTTGAACACCCTTGAGGTTCACCTGGATGGAGCCTTTGCGGTAGTGATCCAAGAAAACAAGGCAAATTCCATTCTGGCGTTTTCGCCACGTCCTAAACCCGGAGACGAGCCGCACCAGTTTTATTTTAATGGGTATCCCAAAGCTGAAGATCCGCAGAAAAGCTACCAGTTCAAGTTCTCAGCGGAAACACGTGATCGTGACCGCGATTCGAAGATTGAAATCAGTCCGGGGCTGAAGGACTTTTCTTTTGAAACTCACCGTTGGCGTGTTCGTGATTCTCTCCTGTCACTCGAATTGCCTGCTCCTGACCGGATCACGTTTTCCGGGCATCGTTCGCCTGTTAGGTTTCAACTAAGCCATCAATTAGCATTCATGCCCACCAACCACATTTTGGAATATGACCTTAAAGATGCAAAGTCGCCGAAACTTGAATGTAGTGAGTCAAGCCTGAAATGCGAACCTTCCCACGATTCCTTTCCCGGTGTCACCAGATTCTTTTTCGAAATTGGGCCAAAACGCTCGCTTGATCTTGTTCAGTCGCGTCTCCACGCGATTAGTTTCTTTAACTACATGTTGCAGCAGTCTTTTCTGGACTTGGCAGAGAGATATCAACTGGATCCGGAATATGCCCGCAGGCAGGAGTATGGGGATATTGCTCCGAAATCAACATCCGCTGTATATCACTATGGCTTCCATGATCCCCTGCTACGAGACGCTTCCTATGCAGTGGATTGCGAACATGCGGGATTGTTAGCTTCAACAAACAATCCACCGCTCAACTTTTGAGAGTGCTATCAGTTGAGTGCACAAGAGATTGATAGAGTGTGACATTAGAGCAGCTGTGGGAGCGTAATTGCTACGCCTCCTAAGAATTCTCCAAGAAAGCGGTTTATATCTATCGGGCTGGCGGCGATCGGTTGCGCCAGCCTTTTTACAAAATCAAAGGCGGAACCACCTTCCATCTGGGCCCCAAACTCGTCCATCCCTCACCCCTCTTTTCCCGGTCGAAAAAACTTTAAAAACAAAGCCAAATCGTTACAGGGAAAATCCATTCACCGGCGTCTTATGAAACAAGCAACGGTCAGCACTCAATTCATTTGACGTGTTCCGGCAGGCATTGGGGCGAGCAACCCGAATGTCCCCAGGAGGCCGTTTGCGGCGGCAGCGCGAGTCGAGCGAAATGAGCGCTGCATAGGAGCGGGGAATGGCTACTGCACACTGTCTGGATTTCCATCAGTTCAATGAAACCTACCTGCACGAGCTTAGGGCGCAGGATGTAACCACCGAAGCGCATTTTGTCGCATATTTCAGCAAGATTCTGCATAACAAGCTACGCCGGCGGCTGATGTGTCCGGAGCATATAAAAGATGTGCAGCAGGAAACCCTGTTGCGGGCCTGGGCGGCGGTACGGGCCGAAGGCGGTATACGCCAACCGGAACGGTTCGGCGCATTTGTGAGCTCGGTGTGTAACAACATACTCCGGGAATCGTACCGCTCGCGCGCGCGAACCAAGCCGCTGGAAGACCTCCAACGGGACCCCACAGACCAATCGCCGGCACCGGACGGGATGCTGCTGGCGGAAGAAACCAAAATTCAGGTACAGCGTGTACTGGCAAATCTTCCACCCAAGGACCAGAAGATTCTGCGAGCAGTTTTCTTTGAGCAAAGAGACAAGAATGAAGTGT
>JBAVLE010000401.1:0-12175 GCA_049688735.1 Candidatus Angelobacter sp.
GTACTCACTTAATCCTAAAGCAGCAGCACTAGAAATTTCCCGCATCTACTCTGCTTCTCTATAGACTCCACAGAACGTCACCCGTCTAAAATTTGCCGCTCGGAGAGAGTTCCCCAGAAATGAAGACACTGAAGAAACTGCTACGCCCGAGTCTTGCCATTTTCACTTTAGTTGCCACTTTGGGCCTGCTTGCCGGATGCGGCGGTCAGGCGGCAGCCGCCGGTTCCACGGCAACAAACACCTCAGCCAACCCAAGTCCCAATCCTTCGCCCAGTCCCGGCGCGAGTCCCAGCCCAACTCCTACCGGCGGCGCACCAAGCAACGCGCAGGTAATTTCCGACATTCAGAAGCTTGCCGGCTGGCAGACCTGCACTCTCTCCTGCGCTGGAGCACCGGCAGCGGTCTTTTCCATGACAGAAGGAATCGCTACGCCCTCTCTGAGTGGATCATCCGCCCGGTTCTCCATCCTGTCCGGCACAAAACCTTTTGGCGCGGTGATGTGGTTCAAGGCGCTGGGCGCGCATAATAGCGCCACACACTTTCTTTTTGACCTGCAGTATTACGTGGACAATCCGGCAGCCACGCAGGCCATGGAATTTTACGTGACGCAAAGCTCAGGCGGCAGCCGATACAACTTTGGCGCGCAATGCGACCTAGCGGGCGGCCATGCCTGGCGCATGTGGGACAACATCGGGAAAAAATGGGTGGCTTCCGCGGCGACCTGCCCTGAACCCCCAGCCAAGACATGGAACCATGCAGTCTTCGAATTTCAGCGTCAGACCGGCGGGAATTTAATCTTTACCGCCGTCACCGTCAATGGGCAACGCAGCGTCGTGAACTTGAGCATGCAGCACACTCCCGACAGCAACAGCGGCCTTGATATTGCCTATCAGTCTGATTCCAACAACGTAGGCTCGCCGTATTCAGTGTGGCTGGATAAGGTGAGCGTCACGTACTGGTAGGGGCGGGAAACCTTACCACTGATTTGCACAGATGACACTGATCTGAAAAAGATCAGAAATGTGCTGTGCAACTAGCACGCTGCACGGGCTGCGGCAAGGCCACGCATCAAGGCCTTGAAGCGCGGACCGGCATGTCGCCTTCTCGCCCGCTGTCATACACGTAGTGGTGGCTGCCGAAGCCTACGATGGACGGTCCCCACATCTTGGGCTTTTCGCCGGCCGCTTTCTGCATCAACTTGACGAGCGCTTTGGCGTCTGGGCGGCGGTCCTGGTCAGTGATTGAATCGATGAATGCCGCTACACTTATTTTGGTCGGTTTGGTTTTGTTGTCCGCCATGCTCTCGTCCCTTCGTCCTCAATCTCTCCTCTAGCGCTTTCGCGCGACAGTCTTTACCTCCCTTTCAAAAACTCCGCTACGGTCTTGATGTACAAATTCGGCTGGTCAACAAACGCCATGTGGCCGGATTGCGGCATGATTGCCAGCTTTGATCCCGCAATTTTTTCATGCATGGTGCGCGAAAGCCGTGGATTGGATTCGTCGTGGTCGCCGCAGATCAGCAGCGTTGGAACATGAATGCTGGAAAGCTTGTCCAGATATTCCACCGATTTTAAATTGCCGTCGATGACAAACTCTCCGTCCGAGCCCCACATCTCTCGATAAAGGTCCCATGATGTCGACGTATTGCCAGCAGCGGGATCGTAATTCGGATCGGGACGCCGCTGATATAGATATGGAAAGTAGCTATCGCCCCAGGCCAACTTGGCATAATCGACAGGATAGCGCCCTTTTTCCCAGTCCTTGCCTTTGTTGAACAGGCCGGCTTTCTCCAGCGCTTCAAGTTTTACCAGTGCCTCCGGCGGCATGCTGCTCTTTTCTTCAGCCAGCACTTTGTTCATTTCGCTCGTACTGTAAAACGTCCCGCCCAGAACCAGATGAGTGAGGTTCTGCTGATACTTGAACGCATACGCCTGCGCCAGCACGCCGCCGTAAGAGTGTCCCATGAGGCTGATCTTGCCCAGATGCAACGCCTGGCGAACGCTCTCCACGTCCTCCACCATGTTCTCCACGGTGTATTGTGAGGCGTCTTCAAGTTTTTCTGATCGGCCCGAGCCGCGCTCGTCGATGAAGATGAGCTTATTGCCTCGCGCCAAAGGCAGCAGGTACGGCATCAAATAATCATGCGAAGCACCCGGGCCTCCGTGAACGATCAGCAGCGGTGCGCCCTGTCCAATGGTCTGGTAGTAGATCAGTACACCGTTGGCATCTACATAGCCCTCCTGGATTGGATAAACGTTGGAGGGCGTTGAAGTGGGAGCTTTAGGCTTTTTTGTCTGTGCAAGTGCCGTGAAGGATAAAAGAATAACAACCAGCAGCAATATGGGTTTTTTCATGCGGGAAATTATAGTTCCGTGTGTCAACCGCAGCAGATGATTGAAAACATTGGGTAAATACTTGCTTCGCCGATTGTGCGAAAGGGCTAAAATATACCTAAGGACTGGGATACCACTATGAAACGCCTTACGTCGCTTGTTGTTCTGGGTACGGCTGCTCTTCTCATTTCTCCTTCACTCTATGCGCAGCGCGGAATGTCAGGTCGCGGCGGGGGCGGCGGATTTCATTCAAGTGGCGGCTTCCGATCTGCTCCGTCTGGCGGGTTCAGGTCAGCAGGCCCTGCGGGAATTCGTTCCGCTCCCGGCGGATTCAGATCGACTCCCGGTTTTCGCTCCTTTGGTCCAGTAGCTCGGCCTGGTGGCTTCTCAGGCTTTGCTCCATCGAATCGAGCATTCTCATCGCACACCTTTGTGTCGAACCGGCACGTCTTTGTAAACCGTCCTTTTGGATTTCGACGCTTTCATCATCGCTTCGGCTTCTTTGACGGCTGCTTTGGATGTGCTTCGCCATTTTTCTTTAGCAGCGGACTTTTCCTGGGATCACCTTTCTTTCCGTACTCTCCCGGCTTCTATGGCGACTACTACGGAGATGGTTACGGCGGCTATGGCCCGCCCCCGGCGCAGCCCGTGGTTGTGAATTCAGACAATGGCAACAGCGCGGAACTTGCGGCTGAAGTCCAGCAGCTTACGGACGAAGTTTCCGATCTGCGCAGCGAAGAAAATAGACGATACAACGAAGACCGCGACAAGGCCAGCTCGGGCGCAACTTTATCCGCGAAGGAACCAGCGGTAAGCACGGTATTTGTTTTCCGTGACGGCCATCGCATCTCGGCCAAAAGTTACGCCATCGCCGGCCAGACTCTGTGGATCTTTAGCGAGCAAAACGCGCACAAGTACCAGATTTCCGATCTTGACGCCTCAGCAACAGAGCAGGTCAACGCGGCAAATGGCGTTGAATTTCATGTTCCTGGGTCTGCGACGAAACAGTAGAGCGCTCTTATACATCCATCATCCGGCCGCCAGAGCCTCGTTTTGCTTGTCGCGAATCCTTGGAAACCTGAGTGCGCGTCACCAGCATCTCATCGGATTCCAAAGAGATAGCAGGCGCTGTTAATCCGACAGTTCAAGGAAGAAGGATCCATGGGCAACTCTTGGCGCAACATCATTCCGCTTTCAGTCTTGGTCTTTGTATTTGCAGCCATAACCCTAGCGCAGCAGACCGCACCGGCGCCCATCGCCGGACCTGCCACCACGCCTGCGAGTGTTGCGCCGACTCCGGCCCAATCGCAATCAGAACATGTGGAAGGCACTGCCGCAGTACTGAAAGTAAAGACCAGACTAGTAGTGGTGGATGTAATCGCGCTCGACCATAAGGGAATTCCGGTTACCGATCTGAAAGCTGACGATTTTACTTTGCTGGAAGAAAAGCAGCCGCAAAAGATCCGCGTCTTCAACTTTCAGCAAGGCCCACAAGGACAACCCGCTGTGATGACTCCGGCCACGCTGCCAGCCAATCGCATTACCAATATGCCCCGATTCAAGACCAACAGCGCTTTAAACGTGCTGTTGCTGGATGGAATCAACGTAAATAACGCAAACCAGAAATATGCGCACGAACAGATGCTGGAGTTTCTAGAGAAGCTCCCTGCGGGGCAGCCCCTTGCTGTTTACGCCATGGGAACCAGGCTGCGCATGCTGCAAGACTTTACGGTGGACCCAGCATTACTGAAAAACGCAGTGAAGAAAGCCAAGAGCAATGCATTGGGAGTACGGTCCGAAAGTTCGAACGCCATGGATCTTCCGCCTGCCACAGTCAGTGCAATGCCACTGGCGATGATGGAGCAGGTCCTTCGCTTTGGACAAGAGCAGGCCATCATGCAAATGGACGAACGCGTTCGCTTGACCATTGAACAACTCGATGCTCTTGCCCGTAATCTCTCCGGCTTCCCAGGGCGCAAAAATTTGATATGGGTTTCTGAGGCTTTTCCTGCTTACCTTTTCCCTACAGATCCGGATCCCACAGGCCGTAACAGCAGCGGTGCCGGAGCATCGCAGTTGCCGATTGTTAAAGGCTACCAGGGAGAAATCAACCACGCTTCCGATCTGCTGGCCGACGCCCAGGTTGCGGTGTATCCAATTGATGCGGGTGCCGTGGGCAATCACGACGTTTATTCATCCTTGAGCAATACGGATAACAATGGCAACTATCTGGGCAACAGTGCTCGAGGGGCCGTTCGGAACGGAATAGGAGGATCGGCGCAGGCATCGGAAATCAGCAACGCTTCTGAGACTGCAATGAACTCACACTCCACCATGAACTCAGTGGCTGAGCAAACCGGAGGCAAGGCGTTCTACAACACCAATGATTTGGACAGGGCCATTCGTGACAGCATGGAAGACGGTTCAACCTATTACACGCTGGGTTATTATCCGGAAAACAAGAATTGGGACGGACGCTTTCGCAGAATTTCCGTCAAGGTCAATCGCCCCGGAGTTAAGCTGCATTATCGCCAGGGTTTCTACGCGGTGGAACCGAGGGAATACGCGAAGCAAGATCCCAAAATCCTTGCCTTGGATATTGGAAACGCCCTGGACATTAGTAATCCTATCTCCACGGCGCTACCGTTCCAGGCGGTGGTGCTACCTCCAACAGCGCAAAATAATAAAATCCAGATCAACTTCGGAGTTGACGCTCACGCTATCGGGTTTGAGTTGAAAGAAGATGGGCTTCAGCATGCTGCGGTTGACTGCGGCGTGCGCGTTTATTCGAAAACAGGTGAGTCGATCAAACTTCAAGGAACCACATTCAATGCCGCGCTGGCGCCTGAGCAATATCAAAAGGTGATGAAAGCATTTTTTCCCTGCAACCAGACTCTGGAACTCCCACCGGGAGACTATTTATTGCGGCTGGCTGTACGCGACACAAACAATGGTCTTATCGGCACCGCGAATGGCAGCGCCACGGTACCTGCCGCGAGCGCAAATCCACAGGCAAGTCCTGAGGGGAAAAAATTTTAGCGCGCAGGGAAAAGCGTGCGCAGATGATACATGCGTGCGCTGGTCAGGATCTTCAGTAATACTGGCGCTTAGCGGCCCTCGCATGGAAGCATGGCGCGTGATATCCTCGGCCTTCGAGATTTCATTTCACAATGAGCAGCCTTTTTCTGGTCCGACACGGCCAAGCATCTTTTCTTGAGCGCGATTATGACAAGCTCTCTGCCAAGGGCGAACAGCAGAGCCGCATGCTGGGTGAGTATTGGGCAGGGTTAAAGCTTGGCTTTGACCAAGTATATTCCGGGCCTAAAATACGGCAACGTGAGACGGCGCGGCTTGTTGGCGAAGCTTACAAAAGCGCAGGACTGCCCTGGCCTGAGCCCGCCGTGCTGCCGGAATTCGATGAGTTCCAGGCCGAGATTGTAATGGAACGATCATTGCCGGGGTTGATTGAAAGCGACTCCGACATCCAGAGAATGCATCAGGCGTTTAAGGGTGCGCAAACGCGTCCGCAGCAGTTCAAAATATTTCAGCGGATCTTTGAAGTTGTGATAGGTCGGTGGGCGGACGGAAAACTGCCGCTAGATGGCATTGAACCCTGGGTAGATTTCAGCGCGCGGGTGCAGCGCGGACTAGCCAAGTTCCCCGCGAATGGAAAACGCGGGCAGCGCATCTCTATTTTCAGCTCCGGCGGACCGGTGGGTGTTGCCATGCAGCGGGCATTAGACCTTTCCACGGAGGCCACGTTGAAGGCTGCCTGGATGGTCCGCAACTGTTCGTGCAGCGAGTTTCTCTTCTCTGCCGGACGGTTTACCCTAAGCTCGTATAATGCTACTCCGCACTTTACTGATCCGGAATTTCTTACGCATCGGTAAAAGCAGGAGGGATGGAACTGCTGCGAACCAGCGGATCTTTGAATCAGCGAAACCAACTGAATCAGCAAAACAAGGAACTGGCGCAAATGTCATCCGAAGGCACAAAAAATATTCCCATCGCGGAAGAATTGCAGGACAGCACCAAGGCTGTCCGCCAGGGTGAGGAGTTGGATATTGCCCGGCTTGAGCCATATCTTCGCACCCATTTTCCTGATGCTGGCGGCGAGCTGGTGGTAAAGCAATTTCCCAGCGGCCATTCCAACCTCACCTATTCCGTTTCGCTCGGCGAAAGCGAAATGGTACTGCGGCGTCCGCCGTTCGGCAGCAAGGTAAGGTCCGCGCATGATATGGGCCGCGAATACAACGTCCTGCTAAAGCTACACGCGGCTTATCCCACTCCGAGGCCTCTGCTGTATTGCACGGACGATTCGGTGCTGGGCGCGCCATTTTACGTGATGGAGCGCGTGCGAGGGCTGATACTCCGTCGCAACCTGCCCGATGGTCTGGTATTACCGCTGGCGACTGCACGGGAACTCAGCGAATCATTCATCGACAATTTGGCTGCGCTGCACAGTCTGGATTACACGGCGCTTGGACTCGGTGAGTTTGGCAAACCGCAAGGCTATCTGGAACGTCAGGTGCGCGGCTGGATGGAGCGGTATCAAGGATCGAAGACCCACGATCTGCCGGAAGTGGAACCGCTCTCAGCGTGGCTGCGGGAACACATGCCCGCACGCAGCGGCGCAACGCTGATCCATAACGACTACAAGTACGACAACATGGTGCTTGATCCCACGGACATCACCCGGATCAAAGCTGTTCTTGACTGGGAGATGTGTACCTTGGGTGATCCGCTGACCGACTTGGGAACCGCATTAGCATATTGGATTGATCCCGATGATTCTCCGGAGATGCAGATGGTGCGCTGGGGGCCTACGATTGTCCCGGGAATGCTGCGACGCGCTGAGTTGGCCCAACGCTATGCTGAGAACACCGGACGCGATCTGTCTGACATTGTCTTTTATTATGTGTTTGCCATGTTCAAGGTGGCGGTGATCATTCAGCAGATCTACTACCGCTATTTTCACGGGCTGACCAAAGACGAACGCTTCGCGTCACTGGGCGAGGTGGCAAAAACGCTGATGAGAGTGGGATTGAGCGCGACGAAGAGAAAAGGATTATAGTCTTCTTGAAATCCCGACCCTGAGCTTGAGCCGTTCTGCAGGCGTGAGCGAAGCGGGAGCCTGCAGGCGAACCCTGAGCAAAGCGAAGGATCTTTTGCGAGAGGGAGGGAACCCTAACAGCAGATTGTCTATTTCACCAAATTTTGCTCAGATTCTGCATGAGACGTTGTTCATCGAAGTTTATAAGTGATCCCTCGCTACGCTCGGGATTTCACTTACCGGTAATACCGCACCACCCATTCCGCCATGCAACAAGGCTTTTCGCCACCTTCTACTTCTACGGTCGCATTGAACACCGCTTCCATTCCATCCTGTACGTCCTTCAGTGATTGAAGAACAATGCGGCCGCGAATGTTTGATCCGGCGAGAACGGGCGATACAAATCGCACACGATTTAGTCCGTAGTTCACGCCCAGCCGGACGCCCTGTTTAATCTCCAGCGCTTGGTGCATGAAGTGCGGCAGCAGGGATAGCGTGAGAAAACCATGAGCGATCGGCGCCTTGAAAGGCGACTCACGACGCGCCCGCTCAACATCCACGTGGATCCACTGATGGTCGAGCGTGGCGTCGGCAAATTGCTGGATGCGCTCCTGCGTGACGTTGAACCAATCAGTGACAGCGATTTCTTGGCCGACGAGACTTTTGAGAGCTTCGGGAGAATCGAGTGTGAGTTTGGGCATAAGATTCAAAACCTACCACGGAGGCACAGAGACACGGAGAATTGCCGGAAATACAAAAAATGCCAAAAGATCGCGGAAATTAAAGACAAGCTAAGCAATCGATACCGCACTACCCAGTTTTCTCCGTGTCTCAGTGCCTCCGTGGTAGATGTTATTTTTGGGTCGCCAGTTCAGGACGAATGCTTTCCGTTCCCGACCAATACTTCTTGCGCAGCTCTTTCTTGAGCACCTTGCCTGTTCCGGTCCGGGCAGCGTTTCAAGAAACTCCACCGTGCGCGGGCATTTGTAGTGAGTCAGATTGCCGCGACAGAATTCCAGAATTTCAGCCTCGGTCGCGACTACGCCGGGCTTCATTACAACCAGGGCTTTCGGCACCTCGCCCCAGCGTTCGTTGGGCACAGGAATCACTGCCACTTCATAAATGCCGGGATGCGCGAGCAGTGCTTTTTCCACTTCCAGAGATGAAATATTTTCACCGCCGCTCACGATGATGTCCTTCTTGCGATCGACAATCAGCGCATAACCATTTTCGTCGATAGTTGCCATATCGCCGGTATGGAACCAGCCATTGCGCATGACCTGCGCGGTGGCTTCCGGCTGCTTCCAATAGCCGGCCATCACGCCGTCACTGCGGGCAACAATCTCGCCAATGGTTTTGCCATCGCGTGGAACATCGTTGTCATCAGGATCCACCACGCGAATCTCAACACCTGGAATCGCGTGGCCGGTGCTGGCTTGCTTCTCAAAACGAGCTTGCCCTTCCCAATCGAGCCCGGCTTTCATGCGGGCGGTGGTAAGGACCGGGGCGGTTTCCGTTAAACCGTAGCCGGAATAGCAGGCGCAGCCAAGCTTTTCTTCAACTTCACGCACCAGCGTGGGCGATGACGCAGCACCGCCCAGACTCATGCGCTCCAGAGTCTGCAAATTGAACTTGGTTCGCTCAGGACAGTTGACCAGTGCGGTCGCCATGGCCGGAACCACGCTTAAGGACTGCACGCCTTCACGCTCAATCTGACGGAAAACTTCCGTGGTTTCAAATTTACGCATCATCACATGCTTGCCACCAACATAAGTGAGTGAATGCGCCACGCCCCAGCCGTTGGCGTGAAACAAAGGAATGGTGTGCAGTTCCACGGACTCGCTATTGCCACCAAAGGCGATGGCGACATTAAGCGCATGCAGATAGATGTTGCGATGCGTAAGCATCACGCCCTTGGGATTGGCGCTGGTGCCGCTGGTATAGAAAAGCTCAGCCACGGAGTTTTCGTCGATTTGCGTCACGTCCGCGCGATACGGCGTGGCCGCAGCCAGCAGCTCTTCATAGTTTTTCGCAGCCATCCAGGGCTGGTTCGGTTTGAAATCCAGCGGAACGAAATGCTTTACCGAATTGAGATCCTTGCGAAAAGACTCCACCAGCGGGACGAACTGTTCTTCAAAGAAAAGCACATCCGCTTCTGAATCATTCAGAATGTATGCCAGTTCCTGCGAAGCCAGTCGGATATTGAGCGGAAGCAAAATTCCGCCTGCTTCCACCACGCCGTAATAACCTTCAAGCAGGCGATGACAATTTGCCCCGAGAAAAGCAACGCGTTCGCCGGACTTGACGCCCAACGCGCGCAAGGCCCCTGCCTGGCGGGCAGTGCGGTCAGAAAATTCATCGTAGGTAAATCGTTGATCGCCACAGACAACGGCGGTGCGACGCGGGAATTGCTGGCTTGAATAACGCAAGAATCGCAATGGAGTAAGAGGAATAATCATGATGACCTCAGGCGGACTGGCCTCCATCCACCACCAGCACGTGGCCATTGACGTAGGCGGAAGCGTCCGAAGCGAGAAAGACCGCAGCGCCTTTCAAGTCATAATCGGAGCCAAAACGGCGCGCTGGAATGTGGCTGAGCAGGTAATCTCGCTTATGTTCAATCACTTTGTCCGACATGTGCGTGGGGAACCATCCTGGCGCAATGGCGTTGACCTGGATATTATGCCGCGCCCACTTCACCGCCAGATCATGCGTAAAAGAAATCACTCCGCCCTTGCTGGCATGGTACGCAATTGCTTCTACCGTCTCCGGCGGCGCGCCCCTGATGCCTGCGACAGACGCCATATTAATGATCTTACCGCTTTGCTGCTTGAGCATGATTTTGCCCGCGGCCTGGGCACATAGAAATGTTCCTGTGAGGTTGGTCTCCATCACTTTGTTCCACTCGGCCAGAGTCATCTTCTCCGTGGGTGCGCCCCATGAGATGCCTGCATTGTTGATAAGGATATCGATACGCTGGAATTCTGCTATGGTCCCGGCAATCAGTTGCTCAACGCTGGCCTGGTCTTTCACGTCACAAGCCATGGCCACGGCACGAACACCGAGTTTTTCCATGTCATGCGCGGCCTGTTCACAGCGTTCTTTTTTACGCGCGCATAGAACCAGATTTGCTCCCATTTCAGCCAGCGCTTCCGCCATCTGGCGGCCCAGCCCAATCGATCCGCCGGTAATGATGGCGACGCGTCCGGTGAGATCGAAAAGTTGTTTTACGCTCTTGGGGGCTGGTTGATCGGGCATTGGCAATCTATCTCCTTAAAAGATGCTCGAAAATATTATGAGCTTTTCTGCGCGATACCGGTTGGGCGTGGGATCGCTCCCACTTCCCACGGCGCTTTTAATTGGGTATGCCACTCCAGCAATGCAGGGCCCGGCGAGCTGAGCCACTGCGGCATGCGCTGCTCCAGGGCAGCAATTGACGTAATGCGTTCAGCCCGGATGCCATATGCTTCCGCGACGCGGCAAAAATCCGGATTCTTAAGCGCAACTTCATGTGTCTGGCCGAACATCGTCCTCTGCAAAAAGGCGATCACGCCATACGAATCGTCATTTACCAGAAGGACTTTTACCGGCAGATCATATTGTGCCAGCGTGGCCAGCTCATGCTGCGTGTATTGGAAGCCGCCATCGCCGGCGATGCAGACGATCTTGCGTGTTTCGCCGGATCGCTTTGCCGCACAGGCCGCACCAATTGCCGCCGGAAGAGCGTAACCCAGCGTTCCTGATCCCGATGGATAAAGGAACGTTCCCGGCTCCAGCACGGGAAAGAATGCCGATGCCCAGTAATTGAGGATGGATTGATCATTCACCAGCACATCATTACGATGCATGGCAGCGCGGACCAGCTTGAGCGCGGCATAGCTATCTTGTACTAAGGCTTCGAGCCGTTTCGATTCGTTTGCTTTGATTGCGGCAATGTCGCACCAGGGCGAGCGTGCGGTAGTTCCTTGCGTAAATGCCTGCGCAAGTTCTGCAATTTCGCCCACAAGCCGAGTTGACGGAATTCTATCTCCCGCGTATTGGGCGTTTTGGATAACCTGAATGTGCTGCGCAGGAAGCTGCAAGCCGAAGCGGCCGGTATCGAACTCCGTGAGGCGCGCGCCAAAAGAAATGAGCAGATCGCTTTGCTTAAAAACTTCCTGCACGGCTCCTAGACGTGAGATGCAGCCCAGAGAAAGAGGATGATCGCCGGGAAACATTCCCTTGCCGCTGGTGGTGGTAAAGACCGGACATTGCAGAAGCTCAGCAAACTTGCGGACAGCGGCTGCGCTGTCGCGAATGCCAGCTCCAACCAGAATTGTGGGCGTGCTGCTCCCCGCGATTTGTTTACGAGCGTCTTCTATCTCTTGCGATGGCAGAGCGGGATGCGAGCTGGAGCTATGGGCCGCCGTGGTGGATACGTCCGCGTTTATGGTCGAGAGAAAGAAATCGTGCGGTATCTCGATGAAAGCCGGGCCGGGCAGAGATCCGTGAAGAACGGCCACAGCCTCCGTGATTGTTTCGATCAGAGCATCCGGGCTCGTCACCCGGCGCGCAAAGCGAGTAAGCGGCCGGATAATCTCCAGTTGATCCGGAGTCTCGTGCAGCGCTCCGCCGGACTTGCCCAACATAGAAGATGCAATGTTGGTGCCGATCAGAAGAACCGGGATGTTGTTTTGCAAACTTTCCAGCAGAGGAACCAAGGTAAACAGATTTCCGGGGCCGGTGGAAGCAAAGATGGCGGCTATCTGGCCGCTGCGGCGGTAGAAACCGTCCGCGGCGTAGCCTGCCG
>JBAVLE010000402.1:0-58093 GCA_049688735.1 Candidatus Angelobacter sp.
GTTCAACCTTTTTGCTCTTCTCGCCTTCTTCGTCATAACTGTAATTGCCGCTCAGTTCCACGCCGTCCAGCTTCGCCAGTGTCGGATCGTCTTCCACGCTCAAAAACTTCGGCAATACCGGCTGGCCGATCATCTTGGTAAATGTCTGGCCTTCGTTCTCTCCACGCTGCCTCTGTCCTTCCAACCGATGCCCCACCACCTCATGGAAGAACACCGCCGCCGCGCGCCCGGAAAGCAAAGCTGGCCCGTTGAAAGGCTCCACCACCGGCGCTTTTTTCAGCTTTTGCAGGTCCTGCGCAATCTTCTCAATCTTCGCCGCCATCTCCTGCTCCGGCGCCAGCTTGTCAAACGTTGAAGCATCAAACGTTTCCGACCTGGCCAGTTCCATCCCATCGGACGAGCGTGTGCTCCCCAACGCCAGCACCCGGATCAATGGACGCGAATCCACCAGCCGCGAGCCTTCGCTGGAAACAAAATACCGCGTCGTATCCTGCACCAGCAGCACTACGGTAGAATTTTCAATGTCAGGATATTTCTTGAAGATTGAAGAAAGCCTGCGCACCCGCTCTTCCCACTCGTGCTGATCAAACTTGGGCGGAACAATTTCCTTCCCGATATATACCTGCGGCTTCTCCGCTGAAAAATCCGGAGACGAGTCCTCTTCATCCGCGCGGACCTTCGTATTGGTCTTCACCTCAAGAAATCCCTGCGCGGCTTTCTTGTACATACGATCGGTGTTGATCCACAACACACGTGCAATCGCATCAGGCTTGTCTTCCAGTGGAAGTGAAGCCGTGGTAACGGCGTTAAAGCGGTTCTCGCCATGTGTGTTGTCCAGTTCGCGGCTGCCCACGCGAACAGACACATCCACCGTGCGATCATGGCGCTTGATGTTGGCCATCATCGCGCCATTGCTGGCCATGATGACGGAACCAAAATCTTCGTTTCCGGCATAGCTGATGAAATAAGGCGCAGGATCGGCCTTGCTCAGCGAACTCATTGCGCGATCAAGTTCCTGCTGGAGCGTATGCAGCAATACCGGGTCATTGGCGCCGGCCGCGGCAGTCTGCCCCATGAGGGCAGGCGCAGACATAGAAAGGACTACACAGAGAAAATATGATTTCAGAGATTGCATGGCTAAAAGAAGTGTACCTCAAGCTTTAGACACCGGAAATGTTACTTGGGTGTGGGGATACCCTCAATAAGGCATTTACCGCAGAGGGCGCAGAGAACGCAGAGAAATCAGGCCCTAGAGACCGTTTACAATCCGCTTGTAACCATCCTTCAGGCGCAGCACGTGAAAGTTGATTAAAAGCCCAAGGTGTGTGTCGCTTAGCTTCAAATAGGAGAGCAGTTGTGCTTCATTGATTGGCAGCAATCTCTCAACAGCCTTGATTTCGATTATTACTAAATCTTCGACAATCAGATCTATTCGATACGCAGCATCAACGCAGACGCCGCGGTACTTTATGGGAAGAGGAACTTGCGTCTGAATCCTTAAGCCGCGACTCGTTAATTCGTAGGCCAAACATGCTTGGTAGGCACTCTCCAGTAATCCTGGACCCAAGGCCGTATGCACGGCAATGGCGGCGTCCAGGATGATGCCACTGATGTGGTTCTCTTTTTTCTCTGCGCCCTCTGCGTTCTCTGCGGTGAACACTATTCCCCCGCACTCTTCGCCGACGCCGGCTTCCACCTCAAGATCGGTTTTCTTGCCGCAGCAGTTTCATCCAACCTCTTCACTCTCGTGGTGTGTGGCGCGTTCCTTACGAACTCCGGATCTTCCTCCGCTTCACGCGCGATTGACTTCATCGCGTCCACCAGCAAATCCAGCTCTTCCAGCGACTCGCTTTCCGTGGGCTCGATCATAATCGCACCATGCACCACCAGCGGGAACGACACTGTATAAGGATGGAAACCGTAATCGATCAGGCGCTTGGCAATGTCGCCGGTCTTTACGCCCTTTTGTTCCTGAATACTGTCGCTAAAGACCACTTCATGCATCGAGGGGCTCTGATACGGCAAAGTGTAATCGCCTTCCAGCTTTTTACGAATGTAATTGGCATTCAGCACAGCGTCTTCCGTCGTCTGCCGCAGGCCGTCTGGCCCATTCGCCAGCGTGTAGGCAAGCGCGCGCACGTGCATGCCAAAGTTTCCGTAGAACATGCGCACCCGTCCTACCGACTTCGGCCGATCATAGTCGAACGCCAGCGTGCCGTCGGCACGCTCCACGATTACCGGCTTGGGCAAAAACGGCTCCAGAATTTTCTTGCAGGCCACGGGTCCCGATCCCGGCCCGCCACCGCCATGCGGCGTGGAAAAAGTTTTATGCAGGTTCAGGTGCATCACGTCCACACCAAAGTCGCCTGGACGCGTTTTGCCCACCAGCGCGTTCATGTTCGCGCCATCCATATATAGAAGACCGCCCTTCTGGTGAAGGATTTCGGCAATCTTGTGGATCTCCTGCTCAAAAATCCCCAGCGTGTTGGGATTGGTCAGCATCAGCCCAGCGACGTCTTCATTCATCTGTGCCGCGAGCGCGCTCACGTCCACCATGCCGCGTGAGTTCGACTTCAAATTTTCCACCGCGTATCCGCAAATGGCTGCTGTCGCGGGATTCGTGCCATGCGCCGAATCAGGAATCAGGATCTTCTTGCGCGGGTTCCCTTTTGACTGCAAATACGCATGCATCAACAAAATTCCCGTCATCTCGCCATGCGCACCGGCAGCGGGTTGCAGCGTGATCGCATCCATGCCGGTGATGTCGAGCAGGCAATCGGAGAGCGTCTTCATCACGCGCATTGCGCCCTGTGAAACTTCCGCCGGCTGGTACGGATGCGCGTTGGCCAGTCCTGGAAAGCGCGCCACAACTTCATTCACGCGCGCGTTGTACTTCATCGTGCACGACCCCAGCGGATACATCCCAAGATCGATCGCGTAATTCCAGGTGGAAAGCCGCGTAAAGTGCCGGATGATTTCCATCTCGCTCACCTCCGGCATATTCCCCAGGTCGGCGCGCGCAGATGTACCGAGAGCTTTTGCGTAATCAACCTCAGGAACATCCAGCGGCGCCAGCCGATATCCTTTCTTACCCGGTGACGACCTTTCAAAAATCAGCCCTTCATTCTGGTTAACGTGGCGTGTGGCTTTCTTAATATCTTTGTTGCTCATTGGCCCACCGCCTGCACTGCCGCGTCGATCTGCTCTTTGCTGTTCATTTCGGTACAGCACCACAATGATGCATTGCCCAGTTCCGGATAATGCCAGCTCAGCGGGAAGCCGCCAATCATCTTCTTTTCCAGCAGGCGGCTGTTGATTGCATGCGCGTCGTCTTTCGTCTTCACCACAAACTCGTTGAAGCGCGGCGCGCCCTCAAAAAGGATCTTTCCCTTCTTTGCAAACTCGTTCCGAGCATATGTCGCCTTAGCCAGATTCTGTGCGGCAAGCTCTTTTAGCCCTTCGCGGCCATAGATCGTAAGATAGATCGTTGCCATAGTGGCGATCAGCGCCTGATTGGTGCAGATGTTCGATGTAGCTTTCTCACGGCGAATATGCTGCTCGCGCGTAGAAAGCGTCAGCACGAACCCGCGTTTGCCGTCTTTATCTTTTGTCTCGCCCACCAACCGTCCCGGAATCTGGCGGACGAATTTCTCTTTCGTCGCCATCACACCGGCGTACGGCCCGCCGTACCCAAGCGGAACACCAAAAGACTGCGTCTCCATCGACACAATGTCTGCCTCGACCGGCGGCTTCACAATTCCAAGCGACAACGCCTCGGCAATCGACACAATCAGCAGCGCGCCCTTTTTGTGGACCAAGTCAGCCACAGCGGTAACGTCTTCAATCGTGCCAAAGAAATTTGGCGATTGAATCAGCACACACGCTGTGTCTGCGGTAATTCTCTTTTCCAGATGGGTCAAATCGACCCGGCCGTTTTCCAGATAATCGCATTCCGTAATGGGCAGCCCCTGGTGCTGCGTGTACGTGTGCATCACCTCGCGGTATTCCGGATGCACGCTGCGCGCCACCACCGCCGCTTTTCTGCCGGTAATACGCACCGCCATCAGCATGGCTTCGGCAGCCCCGGTTGAGCCGTCATACATTGAGGCGTTCGCTACTTCCATTCCAGTCAACTCGCAAATCATTGTCTGGAATTCAAAGATCGCTTGCAGCGTTCCCTGCGCGATCTCTGCCTGATATGGCGTGTATGACGTTAAAAACTCGCCGCGAGAAACCATTGCGTCGATCACGACCGGACGATAGTGGTGGTAGGCGCCTGCGCCCAGAAACAGGCCATAACCCGCGGCTGCGTTATCGGCGCGAGCATGGAAATAATCAATGATTTCCGACTCGGCCATCTGGCGCGGCACTTTCAGGTCGCGGTTCAGCCGGTATTCCGCCGGAATTGGCGCAAACAGGTCATCAACGGACTTGCATCCGATCTCGCGCAGCATCTGCGCCCGATCAGCGGGAGATTTGGGTAAGTAGCGCATGCTTTTTTTTGCAATCCCGAACGCGCGTTCTTTGCGCGTGAGGGAGCCCTACAATCTTCTAAGCCTTTAAGGCCTATCGTTGTGGTCTCAAAAATCTTCTTTGTGGTTCTAGCGGTCCTCGCCACAAAGTTTCTCGCGGCTATAGGGCTCCCTCCCTTCGGCAAGCTCAGGGTCGGGATTTCAAAAAACTACTTCTCTTCCGCCACGTATTTCTCGTAATCGTCAGCGGACATTAATCCATCCGCCTGGCCGGGGTTCGTCAGTTCCAACTTAATCATCCAGGCCTTGTGCGCGTCCTGGTTCACGGCTTCTGGCCCCTGGTTCAAGCTCTCATTGACCTCAACCACCTTGCCTGACGCCGGAGCATACAGCTCTGACACAGCCTTCACCGATTCCACTGTGCCAAAGCTCTTGCCTGCTTCCACCTGCGCGCCCACTTTTGGCAGTTCAACAAACACAATGTCTCCCAGCGACTCCTGCGCGTGGTCGGTAATGCCCACCGTGGCGGTGTTGCCCTTTACCTGAATCCATTCGTGCTCTTTGGTGTACTTATAATCTTTCGGATATGCCATTCGGTTCATCCTGCCTGCAATTTAGATTTCTCTGGGATAACTGTTAGGACTCTGATTATTGACTAAGCTTTTTTCGGGCGCTTATAAAACGGCGTTGGCACAACCTTGCACTTAACCTTCTGGCCTCTGATTTCCACAAACATTTCGCGCCCGATCTCTGAATGCTGCAGTGGCACATATGCCAACGCAATGTTCTTCTTCAAAAACGGTGCTGGCGATCCGCTGGTCACGTAGCCGATTTCAGTTCCTGCGTCATCGAAAACCTTGTAACCATCGCGTGGAATTCCACGGTCCACGGCTTCCAGGCCCACCAGGATGCGCTTCACTCCGGCAGCCTTCACCTTTTCCAGCGCCGCTTTGCCAACAAAATCCGGCTTCTCCATCTTGCAGTAGCGATCCAGAGCAGCCTCAAAGACATTAATACTGTCAGAAATCTCATGGCCGTACAGCGCCATCTTGCCTTCCAACCGCAATGTGTTACGCGCGCCCAGCCCGCAAGGGACAAGACCAAACTCTTTTCCCGCTTCAGTCACTTCATTCCACACGCGCTCGCTTGTTGGGACGTCGGACGGAACGTAGATTTCGAATCCGTCTTCAGCCGTGTAACCCGTTCTGGCGACTAATGTGTTCGGCAGGTTGCAGACGGCCCCATGCTTGAACCAGTAATTTTTTATTTGTGAGAGATCCACATTCGTCAGCTTTTGCAGCGTGGCTTGCGCCTTGGGTCCCTGTATCGCGATTTGCGTGTAGTAGTCGCCCACATCGTCGGCATGGCAGCGGAACTTGCTCACGTTCTTGCGCACCCAGCTGTGGTCTTTTTCGCGCGTGCCTGCATTGATCACCAGCAGGTAGTCGTTCTGTCCCATTTTGTGGACGATCACATCATCAACAAACGTCCCCTCGGGATAAAGCAGGGCTGAATAGTGTGCCTGGCCTTCCTGAAGCCGGGAAGCGTCATTCATGCTGATCCACTGCACGGCGTCCAGCGCCCGCGGCCCGCGGATCAGGATGTCGCCCATGTGTGAAACGTCAAACATCCCCACGCCTGTGCGTACAGCCAAGTGCTCTTTTACCAGTCCGCCGCTCGCGGGATACTCAACCGGCATGTCCCAGCCGCCAAAATCCACCATCTTGGCGCCGAGCTTACGGTGCGTCGCATTGAGCGCAGTCTTCCTGAGTGTCTGGCCTTCAGCGGTAGAAGACAAATGTTTTTCCCTTTCACCCCTTGGATACAGGCGACAGAGTTCGCCGGGGAGGACAGGCGAACCCTCAAGGTTAACATCCGCGTTTTACAGGGTCAATGAAGCGCTTAAAGCTTGTCAAAGCTCGTTAGAAATGTCCCCTTGCTTAACTCATTAGAAATGTCCCGTTTTTTGGATTGATGATATTCCACCTTTTTGTGAGCTTGATGCGGTTGCGTCGCGACTACCTCTGTTTGCCGCTTCCCGGCACTTACCGCAAGGCCATCGACCATCGGCCCCTTGCCCAGAAATCCCAAATCGCGATAATCTCCCGCCATGGCCAAAGAATTCGTATGCATGGTATGCGACCAGCCGGAAAGAAGTTGCTCCTGCAACAAGTACTGCGCGCTGTGCCAGGGCCTTTATGAAGTCCGCCTTTGCGAAGACGGCATTTATTACTGCCGTCCCTGCCGTGAGGCGTGTGACCTTCAGGCCCAGGTCGGAGGCAAGAGTGCCAGCTGGTAACGGATTCTCAATTGGTAAGTGGGTAATTTGGTAATTTAGTGATTGAACAGCCTCTGGCGGACGAATGGCGATTCAATTACCCAATTACCAGATTATCCAATCACCAAATTCCTCCGCGCCTCCGCGTCCCCGCGGTGAAATCCCTCAGTACTACACCGCTCTCCTTGCCCGTTACGGCCCCCAGAACTGGTGGCCGGCACGTTCGCGTTTTGAAGTCATCGTGGGCGCTTATTTAACCCAGAACACGAACTGGAGCAACGTAGAAAAAGCTCTGCTCAATCTGCGCCGTGCCCGCCGCCTTAGCGTCAATGCCCTGCGCACAGTGCCGATCGATGAACTCGAACAATTGATACGGCCTTCAGGCTACTTTCGCCAAAAAGCGCGGAATCTCAAAACGTTCATCGCCTTTCTCGATCGCCAATATTCCGGCTCGCTCAGCCGCATGTTCACCGAACCGACAGGCAAGCTTCGAGCGGAGCTGCTGGAACTCAACGGCGTCGGTCCTGAAACCGCCGACTCCATTCTGCTTTACGGCGGGAATCATCCTGTTTTTGTCGTGGACGCCTACACACGCCGGGTGCTGCTTCGCCACGGCATCATCGGCGAGAAAACCAGCTACGAAGAAATTCGCGCGATGTTTGAACTCGCCATCAGCAGCTCTGAAGCCGGGTCTCTCATCGTAAAAAACGCCCTCTCTGATCCGCGTCATCCGGTTTCGCGCATGAGCAGCTCTGCTCGCAGCGAGTTAGCGCAGCATTACAACGAACTGCATGCGTTGATCGTGAGGGTTGGGAATCATTATTGCCGGACAAAACCAATCTGCGAAGGTTGCCCCTTGCAAAAGTTTTTAAAAACTGGTTGTGGTGCAACGGCGGAAGAAGCCCCTGAATCCTATTAGCAGGCAACGGAATGCCTGAATGAAATTTGCCTTGGGGGGTACAAGATGCTTTTGCTCATCGGTATTGTTCTGTTCGTGCTTTGGATTCTGGGGTTCACCGCTTTTCACGTCGCAAGCGGCCTGATCCATCTGCTTCTGGTCTTTGCCGTGATCGCGATCATTTGGCATCTGGTGGCCGGAAGACGCGCAACGGTCTAACATCCTGCGCTGAATGCACTGCCTGGCCCGATAGCTCGGGCCAGTTTGTTTTTACTGGAGAATTTTGACTAACCCGTGCGGAACTCCGCTGCGGAATTGCCCTTTTAAAGAAAGGGGCTACGCCGGCCACATCTCCAGCGCTGTTTTACTTAATATCTGTTCTTTGACTGGATCAGGCAGCGCCAGCGCCTGGAACTGATCCAGATTTTGCTTGATGTCGGGAATTCCCGGGCTAGGCCAGTCGGTGCCGAATAATGTTTTGTGCGCGATCTCTTCCAGACGCGGAAAATACTTCAGCAAAATCTTCGGTGGAATTCCGCTGATGTCCAAGTGTACGTTCTTGTGCCTGCGCAGCAGGAAGAACGCCGTCTGCATCCAGATGGGCCGGCCGCCATGGGCCATAAGAATTTTGAGCTTGGGAAAATCCACCGCCACGTCATCCAGATAAATAGGGTCGCCAAACTTGTTCCGCGCCGCCGGAAAGATCGACGTTCCCGTGTGGATCATCACTGGAATTCCGTTCGCTTCCGCCGCCCGATAAATTGTCTCCAGTTCTTTCATCCCATTCAAATAGTCATTGGCATAAAGCAACTGGTGCGGCGGATGAATCTTAATGAGCCGAATTCCCAGGCGTACAAGGTTGTCCATTTCAGCCTGCACGTTCAGTGAATGCCGCGGATGCACGCTGCCACACGAGAGCAGCCGCTTCGGATTCTCCCTGCAGTAATCTGCCACCCACGGATTCACGTCGTGGGTAAAGCCCATCGTCTCCGGCGCAACATAATTAATGAGCACCGCGCGCTCCACGCCAATGGAATCCATATACTTCAGCAGCGCCTTGGGCGACCGGCAATATTCCAGGATGTCCTCATAATGACCACGGGCCTTCTTCATCACCTCAAGCGGCCCGGCCTTGAACATTTCGACGGGTTGTATGTGGATGTGGCAGTCAGTGATCGTCATCAGTTTTTAGTAGTTAGTACTTGGTAATTAGAAAATTTCAAAAGTGTGAAGTGACCATTTCCTTCTCGAGACTTAAGCTAAATACCAATTACTAAATACTAACTACTGGTTTGCCGCCATCACCGCCCGCTTCGCATACACCTTTACAATCTCTCGGCGATATTCCGGCGTAAGCCCTGAAGTGGTCAGCGGCTTGGCCATTTTTGCCGCCAGCTCGCCGACAACCGTCGCAACATGCTCATCAATCTGTTTGCCAATCAGCGCATTTTCCGCGCCTTTTACCAGCAGCGGCGCAGGATTGACGGCGGTAATCGCCACGCGCGCATTCTCCACCGGCCCGCCATTCTTCTTAAGCGCTACTGCGACCCCGGCCAGCGGATAGTCAATCGATCCGCGAATGCGCAGCTTCATGTAGCTGCCTTTCCAGCCTGCCGATTCTTCTGGCAGAAAGATGCGCGTCAGCATTTCATTGCGCTCCAGCTTCATGCGCGCATCGCCCACGTTGGTATAGAAATCCTTCAGCGCCACGCGCCGCAGCCCCGCAGGCCCGGCAATCTCCACTTCCGCCCCCAGGCAGAGCAGCGCCGGAGGTGTGTCGCCAGAGAATGCCGCCCAGCAAAACTTGCCGCCCGGAGCCACGTGGCACAGGTCGCCATCTTTCTTGATGCAGAACCCGCACGACCGCCGCCACTGCAATGACTGGTTGTACCAGACGCAGCGTGTATCCAGACAGATGTTACCGCCCAGCGTTCCCATGTTGCGCAAAATGGGCGAGGCCACCGTCATCGCCGCCTCATGCAGCACGCGATAGCTGCGCCGTATGAACTCCGAATCTTCTATCGCGGAAAGCGGCGTGAGCGCTCCAATCTCCACGCCTGCGCCCGGACGCACATGGATTCCATGGATCTCTTCAATCCCGCGGATGTCCATCACGTATCCCGGCGTAAACAGCTTCTGCTTCATCGACGGCAACAGGTCCGTGCCGCCGGCGAGAATGGCCAGCTCATTGCCGTGGCGAGCAAGGTAATCGACAGCTTGCCGCAACGTGAGCGGGCGCAAAAATTTGAATGAAGGTAAGCTCATGCTCTGATTTGGTAATTGGGTGAATTAGTAATTTGGTGATTCAAGCTCGGGCTGAGACGCCTGGCGTACATTGCGCAGGTTTTCATTTACCAAATTACCAAATTACTCATTTACCAAATTCCTCCGTGTCTCCGTGCTTCCGTGGTAGGTGTTGTTCATTGCTCGTGCTGAGAACTCCGCCTCGAAGGATCTTCCTCATGCCTCTTCGGCCCTTTGCCTTTGAACCATAATGACCCGCCGTGCTCGCGGAACGTCATCGGCGATGAAGGATCGCTGCCGCGAGTCATCTCAAGCGCTTTCTTTTCCGCATTCTTCGCTTTGATTGCTGCCAGCACGCGCTCCGGCGTGAACGGCGCTTCGCGCAGCCGCACTCCGACTGCATCATAGATCGCATTCGCAATCGCCGGAATCGTCGCAGCCAGCGAGCCTTCGCTCGCTTCCTTCGCGCCAAAGGGCCCTTCCGGATCCACCGACTCCACAATAATGCATTCCACCTCTGGCGACTCCGTTGCCGAAGGCGACTTGTACTCCAGCATGCCCGGATTCATCAGCAAGCCGTCTTTCCAAACCATTTCTTCCTGCATCGCCTGCCCCAGCCCCATCCATACAGAGCCGATCACCTGGCCTTCCACGGAAACGGGATTCAGCGCGCGTCCGCAATCATGCGCGGCCCAGATTTTGTGGACTGTTACCTCGCCGGTCTCTTCATCGACGGTCACTTCTGCTACCTGCGCCGAGTACGAATATGCCGGTGACGGTCCCACGCCCGCACCTTTGAACGTCCCGCCGCGCGCGTCTTTGGGCGGCGCGTAAGATCCCGTGCCGGTAAGCGCTCCCGTGAAGTCGATGGCCGAGACCACCGCTTCCTCAAAGCTCATGCTGTCCTTGGGACCTTCTTCCTTGCGCTTCTGCTGCAATGATCCGCGTAGCGTCTGCCCTTCCACGCGTCCGCTCACTTCCTTCACGTTCCCGCGCGGCGTATCGATCTTCTCCAGAATTTGCTCCGCATGCGCGCCATTTGTTGACGGCTCCGCCGTTCCGCGCTTCCACACGCGGTCATCGCGCATCATCACGTCTTCCGCCGCGCAGTTCATCTTCACCGCCGCGGCGGCAGCTATCTTTTTTCTCACGTCCTGTGCTGATCGCAAGGATGCATTGCCATTCATGAAGGTCACGCGGCTGGAATACGATCCAATATCGATTGGGGTCAGGTCGGTATCGGCGGCGATCACGCGGATGCGTCCCAGCCGGATGCCCAGCACTTCAGCTACAATCTGCGCCACCATCGTGTCGGATCCTTGCCCAATATCCGACGCGCCTGTATATACCACTACGCCGCCATCGCGATCAATCTTGATGTTCACCGTGGAATGCGGCATATCCGACCGGATAATGCTGTTGGCCGCGCCGCTCACGTAGTGACTGCAGGCCATGCCCATGCCGCGTGCCGGAGGCAGCTTGCTCCGTCGCTCATGCCAGCCAGAGCGCGAAATTACTTTGTCAATGCATTCCGGCAAACCGTAACTTTGCACTCGAAGATTATTCACCGTAATGCATGGCGGCTTCAGCAGATTAATGCGCCGAATCTCCGCCGGATCGATATCCAGCTTTGCCGCAACCTCATCCAACTCGCTTTCAAATGCAAACCTGACATTCACGGTTCCATGTCCACGCATCGCGCCGCACGCCGGTTTGTTCGTCAGCACGCGATAGCCGTCATATTTGATATTCGGAATGTCATACAGCGCGCCCAGCAGCGCGCCGGAATAAAGGATCGTGACCACGCCGTAAGAGCAATACGCGCCGCCATCCTGAATCACTTTTGCCGCGACGGCAGTCAGGTGACCGTCTCTCTTTGCGCCGATCTTCATATCAATAATCGTGCGCGGCCGCCCGCGATGCGCCCAGAAAACTTCTTCACGGGAGTAGGTAATCTTTACCGGAGCTTTGGCTTTACGTGCTGCTACTGCCGCAATAATCTCCAGCGGAATCACTTCACTCTTGCCGCCAAAGCCGCCGCCCACCAGCGGCTTGATCACACGGATCTGCTGCATCGGTAGCTCCAGCACAATAGAGAGTTTGTGCTGCAAATAATACGGCACCTGCGTTGACGACCATACCGTCAGCCGACCCGGCTGCCCTGTCTGTGAATCAATTTCAAATTGTGCCAGCGTGCAATGCGGCTCCATTGCCGCGTGCGTCACTTCGCCCGCAATGTACCGATGCTCCATCACCACGTCAGCCTCGGCAAAGCCCTTGTCCGGATCGCCAAACACGTGGTGATAATCTTTTTCAATATTGTTGGGCCGCTGCGGATGTATCCATTCCTTCTCCGCCTTCATCGAGTCTTCCGGATCAAACCACGCCGGCAACTGCTCATACTCAACTTCAATCAGCTCCAGCGCGCGCTCCGCAATCGTTTCTGACGTTGCAACGACGCACGCCACGTTGTCGCCCACATAACGCACTTTTTCGACGGCCAGCGCCGTCTCGTCATGCCCCACCGGCAGAATGCCGTATTTATTCGGCGCGTCCGGACCGGTCACCACGCACACCACGCCGTCGACCGCTTCCGCCTTCGACGTATCGATCTTCTTGATCCGCGCGTGCGGATATGGCGAATGCAGGATCTTGCCCGTCAGCATTCCTGGGACTGACAGATCGTCAGTATACTTGCCCTGGCCCGTCGTCTTGCCCGCTGCATCGACGAGAGCAACGCGTTTTCCGATGATGGAAAAATCCGTCATTTTGTCTGGAACCTGCTCACGCATTCGTTGCGCTGTTTTCTAAAATCCCGAACCTGCGGTTTTTGCAGTGAGGGATCACTATTCCCTTCCATGCTGCTGTATCTGAACCCCCCAATCCCGCGCAGTGGGCGAGGGATCTCTAGTTTCGTCCAAAGCTCTCAACGTCGCTTACTCACTCTTACCATCCCAAATATTCTTGTTGCCAAAGAGTTCCCTCCCCTTCGACAAGCTCAGGGTCGGGATTTCAGAAAAAGCTCCTTTGCGCCCTTCGCGTGCTTTGCGGTAAGTCCTGTTTTCCGATCACCAGATCACCCGATCTTATGCGCCTGCTCTGCCACTATCGCCGCCTTGATTGCCTGGTACATCTGGGTGTATCCGGTGCAGCGACACAAATTTCCGCTCAGCGCGTGCTTAATCTCTTCTTCGCTTGGCTCAGGATTGCGGTCCAACAACGCCTTTACCGTCACCATGAAACCCGGCGTGCAAAATCCGCACTGCGCCCCGCCCCAGTCGCCATAAGCTTTCTGGATAGCCGCCAGCGCGCCATGATCGGCAATGCCTTCGACCGTAGTGATATCTGGTCCTTCTTGCTCATCGGCAGCACAGCTCATGGCCAGCATGGTGCAGCTCAGGGTTGGTACTCCATCCACCAGCACCGTACATGCTCCGCATGACGAGTCGTCGCACCCGCGCTTTGATCCGGTGAATTCCAGTTCCTGACGCAGCACATCCAGCAGCAGTTCGCTCGGATCAATGGCCAGCTCGTGCTTGCGGCCGTTCACGCGGAGTTCTATGAGTTCTTTGCGCATGAGCAATTAGCAACTAGCAATTGGCAATTAGCCAACGCAGAGTCTCGCAGCCCTACCTTCAAGGATAATCCTTTGCAGACCGACGGCGACCGGCTTCGGCTGTTTTCCCCACCATCTGGATTCGAACGGACGTTCGTTAAACTTATCCAACAAGAATACAACCTTGTAATGGGATTATCCACCCTGGCTTCATTTCAGGTTTTCCGGCGTCTTCACTGACCCGACGCACACGTCGCCTTCTTTAATGCCCGTCAACCATTCACGCAACTCTTTACTGCGCCGGCCGGTCAATTCCGCTCTATAGCTGGCATGGCACATCAAATAGACCGAACCATAGATAGCGCTCTCATTCTCATCTTTTGCAGCGGCGTATTTCATCGCAATTTGCGCATCCCGATATTTTAACCATGTCCTTTGCGCTTCGCGCAGACGTTGAATGAATACGGGCTGGTCTGCATATTTCTTCAGAATCAACTGATATACCCGATTGAGCTCACGATCGGCGCCCGCAGCATCTGCTCCGCCACATTCGTTTAATTCAGATTGAGTTTTCGCCTTGTCGTAGCAACTTTTTGACGTTGTCGACGGCTGCGCCATCGCGCCCAACGTCATCAGGCTAAGTGAGACAAACAATGCCAGCGTTTTGATCCATCTGTGATTCATACATTACCTGTCGACGAAAAAATCCCGCCCGTTTGCTCAATATCCATAGTCAGTTCGCGCCGCATACGCATGCTGCTTCACGCCCAGATCTTCCACTCTCGCCGTTCCTAGCTGCTTCGCATACTCGCTGCGATCAGCCACTCCATTCACCCATTTCTGTGCCCACGCGTTGAAGTCGCCCTGTGTTTTGGTTTCCGCATGATATTGCTGAAAGAACGCGTCGTCTCTCTTGTTATATCCCTGCACGGGTGAAGGATGCGCGCCAAGCGGGCACTCCACCACCGCCGTCACCAGAAAGCCTGGGATCACCGTCCGGTTCGGATCGCTGGCAATCACGTCTTCAGCCACGATCTCTTCCGCGCAGACAATCACCTTTTTTGCCGCGCGGACGCCTTCCAGCATCACACCAAAATTTCCCCAGCAATGCGCGTTACCGTGTTTGTCGGCGCGTTGCAGGTGGACAATCGCTACATCCGGCACTAGCGCGCGCACCGCCAGCAGAGTCTCTTTGGGCTCAAAAGGAGAAATGATCTGATAAAAAAAATGATTGCCCTTCGGCACGTCGCTTCCCATGGCGGTCCGCGTCGGCAGAAACGGCACACCCATCCCCCCGGCCTGCAGCGCCAGCGCCAGCGTGAAGTTCGTCATATTGCAGACGCGCAGCTGGGTGCCAGGCTTGCCAGGATTCTCTACCTCAGTGGCGTGGCGGAAGTTATACGCCGATCCCATCATTACATTTCCCACCCAGGCCGCTACTACATCTTCAACGCAGCCAGCGCCAATCATCTGGTCAAACAGAATGTCGGAGATTGGCCCAATCAGCCGCAGCCCGCGCTTCTTCTGCCGCATGATCTCGTGTCCGGCAGCAAACGGAATCATCTGTTCCAGCTGCAGGCCCAACGCCACGCTCGTGCCGTCCAGAACGTGCTCTGCAATCGCCTGCCGCATTGTCATCACTTTGGACATATTTACGAAGTCCCGAAAGCGCGGTTTTGGCCGTGAGGGATCCCTACCCTTACCAGTATCCTCAACCCCTCGTACCCACTCCTGCTTCCATCCTAACAATTATTGACTCTTGACGATTATCAACATTTAACTACGCTTTTCTTACTTTTCTTATTGCCTGGCCATTGGCGAAATGAGAGTACAATCCACTCACCATGAAGCCTATAGCTCAACTTATCATTCTCGTTCTGGGCAGCTTTGCAGCGGTGTTCGCCCAAACGGCCGCAAGCCAGCCTGAGTCGCTGGGTGACGCCGCGCGTGCTCTCAAAAGTGAAAATAAAAGCAAGCCAGCTGCCGCCACATTTTCCAACGAGTCTGAGTTGCTGCGCAAGCCTCTCATACCGGACGTGACCGCAATCGGACGCGATAATATCGATGCAATCGTGAAAAGTATCGATGATTACCGCAGCTCACATAATTTGCAGGAAACCGAAGCGGCCGTCCACGACTGGTACAGCCGTCAAGTTTCCCTGCTCACAAACGCCATCCAGGAAAACCACCGTATTGAGGGGCGTGACCATCAAGAAGCCCGGGTAGGCAGCACCAGCGACGTGCGACCGAATAACCATGATGAATATGTAAACTTGCGGCATATCGAGCGGGATTCCCGCAAAGCAGAACAGCGGCAGATTAAACTAAACCAGCGTCTTGTAATCCGTATCCAGCAGGACTTCACACATATCCGGCCACAAATGTTGGATAAATATGGCATGAAGATCGACTGGTTTACCATTTGTGAAAATGCCGGCTGCACCTACTGAAAGCCGCACCCAAGCTATCATTTTCCTGGACTCACATTCCTGTCGGCCTTGCAGGTGAATGGGACCAGTATTAGCCTTTCGTCGATTCGCGCGCGTTCGCTTTAATTGCCGGCTGATTTTTTTTCGCTCTTCTGCGAAAATCTGCGGGGAAACTACTTTCCTTTCCACATCGGCTTCCGCTTCTCCATCCAAGCCGTAATTCCCTCTTTCACGTCTTCTGTCCGCATCAGTTCTTCCAGATAAATCTTTTCTGCCCTCGCCATGCCTTTGTCCAGATGCATGGAATCCCACGCATAAAATGCCTTTTTGGCCACAGCCAGTGCCGCCGGGCTCAGCTTCAGCAGATGATCGACCGTCCGCTGGACCGCCTGCTGCAACCCGCCTTCAGGATGCGACTCATTCGCCAGCCCCCATGCGGCTGCTTCTTCGCCGCTGAAAATCCGACCGGTAAATACTAAGTCCGCCGCGCGCTTCTGCCCCACCAGTGCGGCCAGCGCCGTGCACGCAACGGGCGGATAGCATCCCAGCGTGATCTCGGGAAATCCCCATTTCGCGTCCGGCGCGGTAAAGCACATGTCGCACACCATGGCCAGCTCCGCGCCGCCGCCCAGGCAGACGCCACGCACTTCGGCAATCGTGATCTTGGAAAACCTGGTCAGCGCAAGAATCACGCTATGAAATTTCTGCAGCATGGTCTGCACCAGGTCAGGTGTGTGTACCGCAACATCGACCCCGGCTGAGAATGCTCGCGGCTCGCCAGTGAAGATCACGACAGAGACTTCACTACGTTGCTCCAACTCCCGCAGCGCTGCCAGGATCTCGTCCATCATCTGGAAATCGATCACGTTTAATGGCGGATGGGTAAACATTATGCGAGCAAGCTGGCCCTGGATTTCAAAGCTGAGACGCTTCGTAATTTGCGATGGTAAGTTCATCTCTTTCTTCAATCCCGAACCCGCCGCTTTTCAATTTCGGCAATTTCGGCGATTTTGGCAATTTTGGCAATTTTGGCAGTTCTGGAAATTCTCCGTGCCTCCGCGTCTCCGGCGGTGAGCTTTTGATTTTCCGATCACCGGATCACCCGATTCCTCTAGCTGGTCCAAAATCCTTTGGTATCGTACTCCCTGATCGCCTTCAACTCCGCCGCGTTTGGTTCCGGCGTCGGCTTCGCATCATCCGCAACTTTCAGCTTCCATCCAGTATTGGCCAGCACATCATCAACACTCACGCCCGGATGATAAGTAGAAAGAAATGCTTCGGCGTTATCGTCAAAGCGCAGCACACATTTGCTGGTAATCACCGCCGAGGGACCCCCGCGTGGAAGTCCTACGCGCTTGCGCCATCCCGCACCATTACCGTTTCCGGGGCTGGTAATGTAATTCACTTTTTCCGGCAGGCGATGCTTCCCATGCTCCAGCAATGACACAAACCGCTGCGCCATTGACGCAATATCGCACGCACCGCCCGATCCCGGCAGCCGCACCATGCCGTTCTTTCCCTGAACCTGCGTCGAATTCAGGTTGCCGTAGCGGTCCACCTCGGCCGCCCCCAGAAATCCCAGATTGACTCGCCCCGATTGCAGCAGGCTCATCACCTCCAGCATGCCCAGGCATTGCGTTGCGCCTTTGATGTTTGGCGGATCGGCCATGGTATAGATCAACTCCGGCGATGGAGTGGAGCGGATCACGCCGTTCTCGAATAGCCCGATGGCGTTCGGCGCATGCGTCTTCTTCGCTACCACAAACGCAATCAGCGGCAGCCGCATCCCGACAAAGACGACCTCGCCGTCTTTGATCTCGCGCGCCGCCGCTACCACCATGAGTTCGTTGAGTGTGTATTGCATTTATGTGTAATCCCGAGCGCCAGCGAGGGAACCCTATAGCAATGAGGCTGCCGCAGCTGCCCCTGTGTGTATGTTCCAGCAGTGATCGCGAAAACCTAGTCGATCGATATTCATTGCCGGAAATTAGGATGCGAGCCTGACAATTTTTGCTACAGAGCTCGGCAGTTTATATCGATAAAATAATCCTGTGGATAGAGATAGTCTTCTCCCGATTCATCTATGATCCTGCGCATGCCGGCCTTCTCCGCTGCGCGATCCGCCAACACAGGATAGAGCTTTCGCAGCTCCAGGGATGCAGGATAATCCTCATTCTTGATGCAAACCATGTATTGCACCCTGCCTCTTTTCTTAATCGAGGAGCCGTTTGATTTTGATTTCTTTTCTGCCGATGCCATGTGCTTCATACCAGTTTCAGCTTTGCTATCCTACCATCGGGTAAGCGAGTGTCAGCGCAGCCTTTCAGTTTTTTCCAGCGGCCTCGCCCGTAGAATTTGGTGAGCCGCTTTCTGTCTCGCAGCGATCTTCCAGTTGCAATCACCTCAACGGCCGTAACCGGACCCGCAATCTCTCTCTCTCTTCATTCAAGCTTGCAATCATAAAACAACAGGGCTGCCGACGCAGCCCCGTTCTTGTGTTTAGGCTAATTACTAAGTGCTAATTGCTGCCCTACTGCACCGCATTCAACGCGCTCTTCCGTACCTCGCCGATCGTGAGCAGCGGGTCTTTCGCGCCGGTCCTGGGCGCAATCCATTTCTTTTCTGACCCGATGATGTCCATCAGCAGCTTCTTGTCCGCCGCCGTGGGCAGCCAGGTTTCTAGCTGCTGCTTGTATTCTTTTTCTTCCATTGGCTCGCCAGTATGCGGATGGAACATCTGGCCCTTCCAGCGTCCAATCATGCGATTGAATTTGATGTCCGGGCAATAAAGCTCCGTGCTCCCCGGACGCTGTCCGGCGCTGATGCGTCTGACCAACTGCACACATTCATCGCGATATAAGTGTCGGTTATAGTCATTCAAATTATCCAGATCAGGCGCAGTTTCGTTTTTCAGTTCGTCGTAGCGGCCCTTCAATCCCCATGTGTAAGCCCAGTGTGCGGAAGAAGAATGATCGGTACCGAACAAATCGTAAGCGCTGGAAATCCACTTGTTGAGATATTTCTGCATCAGCCAGCCGGGGACCACGCCGGCCTCAGCAATGCGCGCCAGTCCGGTATTGCCGGTACCCATGTGAAATGCTTCTTCACGCAGCATGTAACTCATGGACCGTCCCAGCGGCGCAAATGCCGAATACTTCAGCATCTGGAGTTGAAACTTGCCGTCGCGATCGACAAAGTCAGTGAAGGCAAAAAAGTCCAGCCAGTTATCGCACTCTTCGTTAAACGATCCCAGCAATCGCTTGTTTTCGTACGCTTTGCGCTCCAGCATCTTCTGCGCTTCCACCTTGCCGGTGGTGCCAAAGTGGTCAATCAGCAGCGCGCACATCTGCCAGCCGTGGCGCATCTCTTCAATCATCACCCTTGTAAGCGATGAGCGGTCATAGTCCGTAGGCGCGGTCTCAAACAGCCAGCGCTGCTGCTCCACGCTGGCAAACTCCGTATCACCCTGGTACACAATCAGGTTCATCAACGCGTCGCGCATGTTCTGCGTCGGAATCTGGCGGACGTTCTCCCATTTGTTGCGGCCTTTGTAATAGCCAAAGGTAATTTCGTCCGTCTCAATCGCGCCATACAGCGTATCGAATTTAAAATTGCGAATGTCATTGTGATTGACGCCGATTTCCTCGCGCCACTCCTTGAACAGTCCTTCCCAATCGCTAAACGATCCAATCTTCATCACTTTTCCCGGCATGATTCACCCCTAAACTCTTGTATAAACTTCCTTGTGCTATCGATATCCCATCTCTGGATCAAGCCGCACCTTGCTTCTTACAAACATTCCGCTTCCGCGTGCGATCTCTTCTTCCTGATCGTTGTACAAAACTGATTCCGCCAGAAACGACGATCCGCCGCCGCTCACCACTTTTCCCACTGCGCGAATCACGCCCGCCGAAACCGGCGCCAGCATGTACAAGTTGAAGTTGCTGGTAAGAACAAAACGGTCTTCCACCAGCGAGCTCACCGCAAAAAAAGCAGCGTCGTCCAGGCTTTTGAAATAAACAGCGCCGTGGGCGGCCCGGGCAGCATGGAAAAATCGGCTATCCACGTTGACCTTGATTTCAGCAGTTCCTTGCCCTATCTGGATCGAAGGCTTGAAGAATTCATTGATGGGCGCAGCCAGGTACATGCGTTCCAGCTTGCGATAATGCTCTTCGCTAGTCATCGAAATTGCAGGCTGTGCTGACATAATTGCTACCCGCCTCCCATTTGGCGGCCCAGGCTAACTGTTCAACCAGCTTTGGCCAACGGCTAAAAGCCAAGAGCTAAGAGCCGGCTCTTACAGGTTCATCCAAACCGATTTCAACTCCGTGTAATGCTCAATCGCGTGCATGCCCAATTCGCGCCCAAAACCAGACTGCTTGTAGCCGCCAAAGGGCATTGCAGCGTCCATCACTCCATAGGTGTTGATCCACACCGTTCCTGCTTTCAGTCGCCGCGAGAGCTGATGCGCTTTCTTGATGTCATTCGTCCAGACTGCCGCAGCAAGGCCGTAAACATTCTTGTTCGCCAGCTCGGCCACTTGCTCAATGTCGTCAAACGTGAGCGTGGCCAGAACCGGGCCAAAAATTTCTTCCTGGGCAATCTTCATGTCGTTGTTCACGCCGCCGAAAATCGTCGGCTCAATGAAATATCCATGATCGCCGTTCACCTGCGCCCGCTTGCCGCCGGCCAGCAGCTTTGCGCCTTCGCTCTTCCCAGCCTCAATGTAGCCCAGCACCGTCTGCATCTGCTTTTCGCTGACAATTGCACCTAAACGTGTCTTGGGATCCAGCGGATCGCCCAACCGGATTTTCTTTGACGACTCAACCAGTTTGGTCACAAATTCGTCTTCTGCCTTCTTCTCGATGAACAAGCGCGAGCCCGCACAGCAGACCTCGCCCTTACCGTAGAAGATCCCATTCAAGGCGCCTTTCACGGCGGAATCCATTTGCGAATCGGCAAAAACAATGTTGGGGGACTTGCCGCCCAGCTCCAGCGTCACACGCTTCAGCGTGTCGGCAGAGCTGCGCATGATCTCTTTACCCACCGATGTCGATCCAGTGAACGCGATCTTGTCCACGCCAGGATGCTTTACCAGCGCAGCGCCGGTCTCCGGTCCGCCAGTTACGATATTCAGCACACCAGCAGGCAGTCCGGCCTCAAGCGCGAGTTCACCGAAGCGTAGCGCCGTAAGCGGCGTCTGCTCCGCCGGTTTCAAAATCACGCAGTTGCCGCATGCCAGCGCCGGCCCCAGCTTCCAGCTGGCCAGCAGCAGCGGGAAATTCCACGCAACAATCGCGCCCACCACGCCAACAGGATCGCGCAGCGTGTAAGTAAAAGCATTGCTAAAGGTGTTCACAGTCTCGCCGTGGATTTTCGTCGCCCATCCCGCGTAGTAGCGGAACACGTCCGCAACCATCGGCATATCCACATAACGCGACTCAAAAATTGGCTTGCCGTTGTTCAGCGTTTCCAACTCGGCCAGCTCTTCAATGTTCTTTTCGATCAGGTCAGCAATGCGCCATAGCACCTTGCCGCGTTCGCTGGCGGACATCTTGCGCCACGGACTGTTCACGTCGTCAAATGCCTTGCGCGCCGCCGTCACTGCCTGGTCAACGCCGCTGCCGCCGCCTTCGGCCACCTGCGTCAACACGTCTCCAGTCGCCGGGTTGAAGGTATCGAAGGACTTTCCTGAACCTTCCGACCATTTGCCGTCAATCAGCAGTTTGCCGGGAGAAACTTTTGCTTTCGTTGCTGTGATCATTGTCTTAGCCTTTTTCTGAAATCCCGAATCCCGCGCAGCGGGTGAGGGACCCCTATTCCCTTCCATGCACTTTAAGTTGCACGATATCAATTCTTGAAATACTTACCTGCTATAGGGATCCCTGCCCGTTCGCTTCGCTCAGGCTCGGGATTTCAAGTCTTACTTTGCTTTGAAAGTAGCCGGCCGCTTCTCAACGTACGCAGCCAAGCCTTCTTTGGCATCTTCACTGGCGAACAAGCGTTGTTGCAGTTCGCGCTCCACGGCCAGGGCGGACTCCATTGGGATCTCCCAGCCGGTCTGCACGGACCGCTTGATGTTGCCCACGGCCTTCGCAGCCTTGTTCGGCGGCGTGAACTGGCGCGCATATTCCATGATGTTTTCCATAAAGCCATCACGCTCGTAAATATCGTTGATGATGCCCATCTCTTTGGCTTCTTCAAAGGTGAAGGTGTTGCCGGTCACCATCAGTTCAATGGCTTTGCTCTTGCCCACCATGCGGCTCAGGCGCTGTGTTCCGCCGGTGCCGGGCAGCACGCCCAGGTTGATTTCCGGCAGCCCGATCTTTCCGGAATCACGGCGCGCAATACGAATGTCCGCCGCCATGGCAATTTCCAATCCACCGCCCACACAGTGGCCATTGATCGCGGCGATCACCAGCTTGGGGGTGTGCTCCAGGCGCAGCAGCGTCTCATTGGCATGCAGGCAGAAATAATATTTAAAGGTGGGATCGACGGTGGAAAGCATTTTGATGTTGGCGCCGGCGGAGAAAAATTTCTCGCCTGAACCGGTCAGCAGCAGCACGTAAACGTCGTTGTCCATGCGCGCCTTCAGAATGCATTCATCCAGTTGCCGGTTCATTTCATAGGTGTAGGTATTTGCCGGCGGATCGTTCAATTCAATCACGGCGATGCCGTCTTCAACGCGATAGTTCACCAGGGTCTTGGTTTCGGTTGCTGTGGTTGTAGCCATGGTTCAAAAGCTCCTTATCAATTTTTCCGAATCTTAATTTCCTGATCGCTGCAACTTCTCATCTCCTGGCTGGTCAGGCATGTGCCTTGGAAGTTTTTCGTTTTGCTCTGCCCGGATTCAAAACACCGCGCAAAAACAGGTTGCTCATTTCCTCGGCCATGGCTCCGGCGTCCAGGTCCACGCGCGGGTTATGCCAGGTGTAAATCCAATTAATCATCCCAAACAATCCCAGTACAGCCAGGCGTCCGGAAAATTGTAGCCCCTTTTCGCGCCGCAAATCTTCCAGCAGATCCAGGCAGATTTTGTAGTACTCGCGTTTGATCGCCCTGATCTCAGTGCCCCGGCCATTCTTGAGCGTTTCATCCTCATGCGTCAGCACCTTCATGGCTTCTTTGTTTGCCAGAAAGTATTCCAGATGGTTTTCGATGAAGATACGGACACGCTCTTCCGCATCACTGGACTCTTTCAGCCGTTCCTGCAACAGCGCGATGATCGTCTTAAAAGTATGTTTCTGGATGAGGTAAAGCAGGTCTTCCTTGGACTCAAAATAATGGTACAGACCGGCCAACGACATTCCGGCAGCGCGCGAAAGATCGCGCATGGAAGCGCCCTCATACCCTTTTTCGCAGAAGATATGCGCCGCATGGTGCAACAATTTTGAGAGCCTGCGGTCAAATCGAGAATCGGCTGCCTCGTCATTGTTTGCAGAACGCCCCTTGCGACCAATAAATGGTTCGCTGGACAAGCGGCTTTCAACATTCTGCAGCGCCATAAAAAGATTAACTTACCGAACGTTCGTTCGAATCTATATTATGACGCATGGTTGCCTGCTGGGTCAATTTGCAAGTTCTGTCTGGACGGCGTGGGATTTCCAGAAAAACGCGCCTTATACTGGGGCGATAAGGCGGCTACCGATGACGGAGCAAGATCTACTTCGCACAATATACGCAGCATTTAATCGCCGTGACATTGATGCTGTTCTGACCGCTATGCACCCCGACGTCGATTGGCCTAATGGCATGGAAGGCGGCAGGGTCTACGGACAAGAGGCCGTCCGTCAATACTGGCAGCGGCAGTGGAAACAGATCAATCCTTTGGTCGAACCTCAGAGCTTCCACACCGATTCAACCGGGGCCATAGTGGTAAATGTTCATCAAATCATTCGTGACTTGTCTGGTGCCTTGCTGGCAGACCGAATGGTCCAGCATGTTTATCGCATTCAAGATGGATTGATTCTGTCCATGGAGATAAAAGAAGTCCCCCAGAAACCCTGATTTCAGATTCAGACCAATTCAAAGTCGACATATATTTTTTGTCTGCATCGCCAGCACTATAGGAAGTAAGTGGTCTACGTTTAGAGACGGAACCCCGGCGCTCGCATTCCCTTCCAAGCTTTTACTCGTCTTGAGCCTTTTAATTGTGCATCGGCTCGTTTGAACGGAGGGATTGTCGTGTGTCGGGGGACTTGCTTGCCAAAGAAAGTTGTTCCACGCCGCTAGCGGTAACTGTCCTATCACCAGAGCCGAAAACTCAATAGACATTCGACGGTGGACTGAGAAATCCCGAATCTAGCAGCTTGGTCCCCTTCCAGGAGAGATACAAATGAAAACGCAAAACAGCAAAAACTTACTCAACCCGGTGGCCAAGTTCGCATCCGTTTTTGCACTGGCAGCACTCATAGCATTAGCCTCAAGCTGCGGCGGTGGCGGATCATCGATTGGAGCCAACCCCACTCCAACGCCCGCTGCTGGGGCCAACTCAGCACAAGTCCGCTTTGGCGACGCGCCTGCCGACAGTGTGATTTCCTTTGAAGTTTCCGTATCTTCGTTATCCCTCATCCCGGCTGGCGGCGGAACGCCGGTTTCAATCTCAGTCCCAGCCAACAACCGCATCGAACTGACCCATGCTTCAGGCAAGTTTGAACCGTTTATCGCCGGCAATCTGCCTCAGGGCACCTTCTCTGCCGCGAACCTTACTTTGGCAAATTCCGAGCTCACATTCCTGACGAGTACCGGCACCCCAGTCCACGTTAATGGTCCTGCCAGCGCCTCCATTACCGTTCCGCTCAGCCCCAATCTCACGATTGGCAGCAGCCCGCTGGTCCTAAATATTGATGTGAACGTAGCTGCCTCAATCAGCACGGCAGCAGGCGTAGTGAACGGAATCGCTTTCACCCCTTCTTCTTTCAACATCACTGCCAAGGCGCCCGGAGTGACCGCAAACCAGCAGGATGATGATGGCGAAATTGAAGACGTCCAGGGAACAGTGACCGCCGTGAACGGATCCAGCTTCACCTTCAAGGTCGGCCAGACCGGTTCATTGATGACTTTCAACACTGACGGCACCACGGAATTCAAAGATGGCGTAACCAGCGTCGCCGGCCTGCTCAACCAGGTTGTGACCGTGGAAGGCTTTACCCGCTCCGATGGCAGCTTGTTCGCTAAGGAAGTGGAAGGACTGGAGAGCGCCAACGGAGGAGAAGTTGAAGGTCTGATCACTGCACTCAGCGGCACCACGCTAACCGTGAACGCTCAGGACGGCATCGGCAGCGGATTTGACGATACCAAGATCGGGTCCAGCTTCAGCGTGAATATCGCCGGACTCAACGCCAGCAAGTTCCGCGTAAAAGCCGGCAACGGTTTCGGTGGCGGACTGCCCAGCGCAACGTTCCCCTTCGACGCAACCACGATCCATCAGGGTCAGAGAATTGAAGTTGACACGGACGCGGCTGTACCTCCTGCGAACGGCTCCATCAACCCTGACAAGATCAACCTGCAGCAGCAAGGCGTTTCTGGTGTGGTGGCAAATGCCGCAACCAACACCTTTGACATCAACATGGCCACGGATTCGGCCTTGAGAACCATCTCCGGACAGACTGTGGTCCACGTAACCAAAACCGCATCAACCGACAGCCGCGTCGCAGTGGCCAACGGCGGCACCGTCCAGGTACGCGGTCTGCTCTTCTGGAACGGAACGTCCTGGCAAATGATCGCCCGCCGCATCCGCTAACAGAAATAACAGCTCAGTACGCTCCTCAACTGGCCGCATCCTTAATCGGATGCGGCTATTTTCTTGGCCGGTGCATCCTACTCCATGCATGCAGGAATGCGCTGTGAGATGGTCGCCAACAGAAACGGAGATACAATGCTCTGGTTCTGAGCGAGTGTCGCCCTTGATCATGCGGGAAGCAATCATTTTGAGAGTGAAATGGAAGCAGCGCAGCAGCTTGTGAAAAGCTTGCTGCGCTGCGGGGGCCTTTACCAGCGGGGTTCGCGAGGCTGGCGCGCATGGCCGGAATAATCGTCCCTGCCTCCCCCTCCGCCGCGTCCGCCGCGATCAACTTTCGGACGCGCTTCATTCACGGTCAGCGCTCGCCCGCCTGAATCTTTGCCGTTCAAAGCGGCAATGGCTTTTTCCGCTTCGCTGTTGTTCGGCATTTCCACGAAACCAAAGCCGCGTGATCGTCCAGTGGCACGGTCGGTTACGACCGTCGCACTGTCAACAGTTCCGAACGGCGCAAACAGTGACCGTAGCTCGTCTTCGGAAAGGCTGAAGGAAAAGTTACCAACAAAAATCTTTTTCATGGAAGTCCCTTTGCTAAATTCGAGATTGGTTCTCAGCAGAAATAGGCAGGCACTAACAGGCGACGTGTCTATCAGAGTCGAGGACGGAAAAATCATAGCAGGTAAAGTGCCTGCGCTCCATAAATTCAAATTTACGTTCGATATCGAACATTAAGAAATTGCAATCTTGGCGCGGTCATTGATGGCGTCCCGTTGGTCGCTCGAAGTAGTCGCACATACTCATTAGGCATGAGACATCCTGTATTGCCGGACTGCAATCTTATCTTTGTTACTTCCAAATTACCCCGCCCCAGATGAGGACTTATGCCACATTTTGTTAGGGATATACAGGAGATCCGGCAACGCGCCATTCACAAGATGGAAGATGGCGCAGTAACCGAAAGTTATAAAGGCGACGTAAATAAAACCGTTGAAATCCTGAATGAAGCCTTGGCCACAGAGATTGTCTGTGTCCTTCGCTATATGCATCATTACTTCATGGCCACCGGCGTTCATGCCAAAAGCGTTGCGGACGAATTCAAGGAGCATGCAGATGATGAGCGCGAGCACGCCGACTCGCTGGCGGAACGCATCCAGCAACTGGGCGGCAAGCCTAATTTTGATCCCAAAGGCCTGTTGGAGCGTTCTGTTTCACAATATGTTGAAGGTGAAACTCTGGCGGAAATGATCCGCGAAGACCTGATCGCGGAGCGCATGGTGATTGAGGTTTATCAGGAGATGGTCCGCTATTTCGGGACCAACGATCCCACTACGCGCATCCTGGTGGAAGAGCTTTTGCGCAAAGAAGAAGAGCACGCCAGCGATCTTTCTGACCTGCTGTACATCGCCAACCCTGAAACCGGCCAGTCGGAAGGCGAAGACCCTGGAACTGACCCGCTCAAGCTCGAAGAGAACGGCAAAACGCGCGAACGTACCGAGGAAGAGTTGAAGAAGGGCCGCAAACCGGCAGCGTAGCAAGTATTCAACGTTCGGTCGTCAGCATTCGGCTAGAAGGTGGAGAAAAAATTAGCCGCAAATCAACGCAAGATAGGTGTCAGTCTGGATCAACAGCGTAGCGCCAGCTGGCTTGGGAGCGCTTAGCTTGCGTTGCTGAGCATGGGCGGAAGGCGCGATAACAACAATAAGCAACGCCATCAACACGGGCAGAGGGAAGATTGACCGCAGCCTGGGTAGAATATAGCCATTGATCACCGGACCTTTGTTCTTGGTCAAGTTAGCCTGCGTAAAGACTGATGCGCTATACATAGCTTCCTGACGTTCACGTATTAGTGCACAACTTGGCGTTGCACTTATTGGCATTGAAATTCTTCAAGTCACTCTGGACCGCTGCCTAAACAGTTGAATACACAACTGGTCCTTGGGCCGACATGCTGCCAGCTATTCTTGTCACACTGCACCATGCTGGCCAGTTGCTGGCAGAGCCATGCATGTGACGGATCATCGGCGCAATTGAACAGGCTAAGTGTAGAGTCCCGGAGGGACGTCACAATCTGTTGCCGGCAGGGCAGTGTCCGGTACAATCGATAAAAATCAGAGTCCCGGAGGGACGGCACAATGTCTTCTGTCAGCGGCCATTTTCACATCGTTTACAACATTAAAGGCCGCCTGCCCTCCATCCCGAAAAAACTTCAGCCAAAATTGCGGGCCTACATCGGAGTTCACGCGCTTGGGAAAAGACATGGTTTTGAAGATTGTGCCGTTCCGCCGCGCGGGACTGCTGGACTGTTATCGTCTTGCCACCGCTAGGTCCTAATTCGGGGTCTCGCGATCCTAGTGCGGTGCTGCGGGTCCGCTCACAAGCAACACCATCTGTGTTCCGCTATCCAGCTTTACATTGTGGTCACTGGAGATGGCCACTGTCCCTTGAACGCCGTTCACTACCGATGGCCTCAGCGCTACTCCTGGCAGGCCAATTGCGCCCCGGCTCGCTGCCGTAAGGGGGCTTGACTGGCCGCTTCGAGTGGCTGCCTCCACGGCTGGAGCCGCGGATGCGCTCGGACCGCCCACGGCATTGCCTGCTCCAAAGGGTTGGCCGCCCATCGCCGGCCCCGAGCTGACGCTATTTGGATCACCCGCAATCGTCGAGGATCCTCCGGCTGGCGGAGCCATGGCAATAACCACTGCCCTGAAGGCAAACTCTTCGCGGCTTTTATCTACTGCCTTGTCAAACACGATGCCCAGCCGCGATTCCGGATTCTCCTTGCTCCTGGCTTGAACCTCCGTAATATGTCCAACCAGCTTGGCCCCACGATGGAGCAGAATCCTTGGCCCGGACTTCACGTCCTGCGTCAGTTTGGCCCCGACTGGATCCCCAAGCTTGGCTTTCTTAGCGTCAACGCTGTTGGTAAGCTCGATCTGCAAGGCTGTTCGGCCACTTAGCTCGGCGGATGGCTCGCCCGCAGCGCCTTGCGTGGTTTGGCTTGCTGTGGCGTTCGCCTGGCCGCTCAGTGCAGCTAGCGCGCCGTGTGAACCATGTGCCACCGTGCCAATGGTCAACATGCCCGCTGCAAATGCGGTAATCCAATGTATATGGCGTTGCATAACGCGATTTTCTCCTGCTGGGATTGAAACCTTGTTCGGATTCTATAGATATGAACCCTCAGCAGGCTAAGTCTAATGGGGTGATTTCAGAAAGCAAGCGCAAACCATGCACCGGCCAAATAATATTGCGCTCTACGATCCGGTCCGTATCAGCCGCTGGGGTGCGTCGTATGGCCCTTGAGAGCAGCGGGGCAGATCCCTCACCTGCGCCCATGGTGTGTAGACGCTAACGGCTGCTGTGTGGGCTTCGGTTCGGGACGGCAAGCCATTGGAGGGGCATGAACGTGTATCAGATATTTTCGGTTTGTTTCACGGCTGAAAGCCCAACATTTATAAGCGCTGTTACGGCACGGCGAGGGCGAGGTCACGTTCAAGGCCACCCAGGCGAAGTTTGAGCACGATGCGTTCGCCGGAATCCATCTGGGCCATCTCGACGACCTGGTCCCATTTGACTTCAAGGTTTTTATCAAGAACGCTGCTGGGCAGACGGTTGGTGATGTCATCTTCGTCATAAATCGCTCCGCGTTCCGCGCCCAGACCGGTACGAAATTGTTCGTCGTGACGGTGAAGCGCGACGCCGAGGCGGTCGTCATGTGTCATTTTACTGGGGGTCAGGGATTTTCCGTCCGCGTCTTTGAAACTGAGATCGGTGGCCAGGACTTCACGCCGGAGATTGCGGCGGACATCGACGATGCCGAGACGCACGGCGCACCTGAGCGAGCCTTTGCGGACGTAAGCCATGGGATCAGGCTGGGATTTCCATCGTCCTTTTTCCAGAACTTGCTGGATGGCTGAAACAAATGACATGGGCAGGAATAGACGGCGCAGAAGTTGTTCCCACTGGGATTGGCAGGCGGAAAAGGGCTGGGTGGAGAGTGCGGTCAGAAGCTCAAGCTCCGCAGACACTGAAACATTATAGGAGAATACATAACGAAAGCACAAGACGCCAGATATTGCCGCGGATTGCGCAGATAAGCAAAATCTAACCACAAGGACACGAAGGAACACAAAGGAAACAGCGAGGGAAACAAACTGAAGAGCAGCGAATTTGTGACGCAGATTTTGTTCGGTCGTTATCCCTTGGTGTTTCGGAGTAATGAGGAACGGCTAGGAAGGGGTCAGGGTCGCTCAGCGGATTGAGATTTCGGGGCTGCGTCTGGGGCCATGAGCCGTTTCAGGGCGTCGCGCAGTTGCTGGGGATCGCCGGATTTCACCAGAAAATCCTTGGCTCCAAGATAGTTGCTGAACACTTTTGACAGTTCGTCACTATGTTTCGTCCATACCAGGATGGGGACCTGCTGCAACCGCGGCTCGGCATGGCATTTGCGCAACAGAGTAAAGCCGCTATCCAGGCCAAGGCCCAGGTCCAGGACGATGGCGGCGGGGGCCTCGGTCAGGTTGGAAACGATATCGTCCAGATGGTTCTCAGCTTCCTGTACACGGGTGATAAGCTGTACGCCGTCATAACCGAGCTCATGCAGGGCACGGGTGCAAGTGTCAGAAAAGGCGGGCTGGTCCTCAATGAGGAGGATGACCTTGCGGAAATCGCGCATCTGCTGGTTGAGTTGCGCCAGCGATGCCTGGGTAACGTCACCAGTTTTGTAATTTACGATCTTTACCAGCGGCTGGGGAAGCAATTCATGATTGCGCTCACTGGCGGTCAACTCAGGCTTTGTTATGCCCGGCTTCTCGCGGGTATCCTTGGTAAGCGCCGCAGCGTCTTCAGGACGGATCGCATTTTCAGGTCCATGCTTATTGGCCACTGGATTGGCTCCTTATTGAGGAGAAAAGAACCGGTTAAACCAATAGACCGGGAGCTACTCGCGAAATTTACTTTTTTACCGCCGCCACGCGGGCGCTGAGGCGGGATTTATAGCGCGAGCCGGTGTTCTTGTGGATGACGCCCTTTTTTACGGCTTTATCGATCATGGAAACGGTGGTGCTGAAGGCTTCATTAGCGGCCTTGGAGTCGCCGGTAGCCATGGTCTCACGCAGCTTGCGCAGCGCGGTGCGCAGACGGGAGGTGTTGGAGCGGTTGTCTTCCGTGCGTTTGGTGGTTTGACGCGCGCGCTTGAGCGCAGAAAAATGATTTGCCATTGTGACTGTATGGTTCCTATCAAATAAAGAGTTTTTCGGAGGGTCAAGCCGAAGATGCTATTTTACTTGGGTTTAGGGGCCTGGGTCAATGTGGCGGGGCGGGGAGAGAGTCGTCGCAGATTTACGCAGATAGGCGCAGATCAGGAAGAGAGCAGGACTTACAATGATCGCCATGAATGGAACGAAGAGAGCGGCCTTTGCTGCGATGGCAGTCACCTTATTGTGCGGGTTGATGACTGGATGCCGATATAGGTCAGCGGCCTGCAAGCAAAGAGGAGTTGCTTTCAATGCACAAGTGAATGCACTCGAACGCGATGCGATAGACAAGCTGAAAATTGGCACCAAGAAAGAGGATGTAATCCGCTTTTTTGCGGAAAATAAGTTTCCGATTACCTTTGATCGTTCCTTTGCAACTGGGACGATTTTTACCTTGGGATGCTCGCCGAATGGATGTGGCACCGACCAAGCTGTGATTGGGCTCAGTGTCGATCTGGATGAAGCGGGCAGTGTGAAGGCGAAGCCGGTGGTGGTCGGGGGGTATGCGGACTGTTTGTAGTTCTTTCGGCGGAGAAGGTACTCCGCGATCGGGCTGCCCGTGGTCGAGAAAGATTAGAGAGCGGGTAAGAGACAACGGCGAATCCTGCTCCCGATATCCCCAGTCGCGCATCTAATATTAAAGCGGTGTAAAAGCTGCAGGAACTTTGTTGACTTGGGCAAATAACGGCGGTACTCTCAGGCCAATGGTATTGCCTCCGCGTTCCGGTGGGCCAACGATCCTGCGTTTCCATGCACAAAGCAATCTTATGTTCTCTGTGCGCCATCAGCACGGAGTCCGGCGATCCATGCGCCATGAGAGGGTGACCCCAAAAAACTGAATGAAGAAAAATATAGAAATCGTCCCTAATATCCAGAAGCTGTTTGGTATCCGCGATGAGAATCTCCAGTTGATGGAGAGCGGCCTGAACGTGAGTATTGACCTGAAATCTGATTCCGTCCAACTGGAAGGCGCCGCCCGGGACGTGGCCCGCGTTGAGCAGATCTTTACCGACTTTGACCACCTGGGCAGTGCCGGACAGGAATTTAGCGATGCTGACTTGAGCTCGATGCTGCGCGTGGTAGTGGCGGACTCAACCGCGACGCTGCGCGGCATGGCTGAAGCGGGCAAACAACGATCGTTTGGCAAGCGGCAGGTGCAGCCCAAGAGCATGAACCAGCGTCGCTATATTGACGCCATTGAGAAATATGACATGGTGTTTGGCGTCGGGCCGGCTGGAACGGGCAAGACGTATCTGGCTGTGGCGATGGCAGTGTCGGCGCTGAACGCGAAGAGGGTGAGCAGGATTATTCTGGCGCGTCCAGCGGTGGAAGCCGGAGAGCGTCTGGGATTTCTGCCGGGAACGCTGCAGGAGAAAGTAGATCCCTATTTGCGTCCGCTGTATGACGCTTTGTATGACCTCATGGACCAGGAGCGCGTCGACCGCTTTTTGGAAAAGAACGTGATTGAGATTGCGCCAATTGCGTTTATGCGCGGCCGCACGCTGAATGATTCTTTTATCATTCTCGACGAAGCCCAGAACACGACGCCGGAACAAATGAAAATGTTTGTGACGCGCATGGGCTTTAATTCAAAGATGGTAGTCACCGGTGACATCACTCAGATTGACCTGCCAAACGCTCGCCGTAGCGGTCTGTTGGAAGCAATTGACGTGCTCAAGCCGGTGGATGGCATTTTCTTCAATTTCTTCTCTGAGGAGGACGTAGTCCGCCACAATCTCGTGCAGCGCATCGTCCGCGCTTACGACGAACGCTCACGCAGCCAGCAAATGTCGTTGGAACTGCCGCGCGAGGTGCAGCAGGAGCAGGAGCCCAACGAGCCCCCTCTGCAACAGTAGCAATTTAGTAGAATATTGGCGGGAGGGCAGTCATGGCCCTCCCGCTTTGTTTTGCGGAAACGGTCCACTTTGCGCTTTCGCCCTAACAGTCCGACCATGGTAATTTTCGATTCACCTATCTCCGGCGCTTCTACCCGCAGCATAAGCGCTGCGCAGCTTCAGCGCTTTGCCCGACGCGCACAAACGCTGGCCCGCGTAAAAGGTGACGTAGATATCCTCATCGCCACCAACAAGCGGCTTCGCGATCTCAACCGTCGCTTCCGTCGCAAAAACAAGCCCACAGACGTGCTTTCTTTTCCTCTACCCTCCGGCGGTGACATCGCCATCTCTGCCCAAATCGCCCATGAGAACGCTCTGCGTTATGGCCACAGCCTGGCCGCCGAGCTAGGAATTTTGGTGCTGCACGGCATGCTGCATCTTGCCGGCTATGACCATGAGTCTGACAACGGACGCATGGCGCGCGCCGAGGCCAGTCTGCGCTCTCAACTCAAATTGCCTGCTTCGCTGATCGACCGCATGCATTCCAGCGCCAAATTGCCCAAAGCAAAGCTAACAGCCGCGCGATCAGCAAAAGCTGCAAAGAATTATCGCAAGCCAACCGCAGCAAAAGCCGCCAAAAGTAGCCGCAAGCCCGCAACCGCGAAACGCAGAACCAGGAGCAAGCCATGACCTTGGTCGGCCTATACACGGTCATTCTGCTCCTTTGCGCGCTTCTGGTCCTCGTCTCCTATGTAGAACGTCTTTACACGGAGAGCGGCAAATTTCTAAGCCGTGAGTTTCAGGAAAACATTGAGGCCTTTGAAAATTTCGTCGAGCCTCGCCTGCTCCGTTCCAGCCAGCGCGCCGCTCTTACGTTTTCGGTGCTCACGCAGCTCAGCACGGCGTCCATTGCGTTCATCATCGGCTACCTGGTCTTTCGCGAGAATCATTGGATTTGGCCGGAAATCATTCAGGCCATCATCGGCATCATCCTCGTCATTATTGTTTGCAATCGGCTGTTGTCTTATATGCTCTTCACGCGGACGCGCGGCGTGTGGCTGGTGAAATTTATTCCGCTTTTGCAGGTCCTCATTTATCTCATGTTGCCTATCACAGTTGCTCTCGGCTTCGGACTCTCCGTGGCTGCGCTGGCCCAGCCACATGAGCCAGAAGAGCCGGAGCATCCTTCAGAAGCCGTGGACGCGCTCATTGAAGCTGCGGAAGAAGAAGGCATTTTGGAAGAGAGTGACCGTCAACTCATCCAATCCGTGGTTGAATTTGGAGACAAGACGGTGCGCGACGTGATGACGCCTCGTCCTAACATCTTTGCCGTTCCCTCCACCACTACCATCGAACAATTTACTTCTCTACTGCGCGACAAACCGCATACCCGCGTCCCCGTCTATTCCACGAGCATCGATCAAATTGAAGGCATGGTGTTGGCACATGATCTCATCCAGCTTCCTGAAGCCGATGCCCGCACCACCACTGTTGCCAAGCTCGTGCGGCCCGTGCTGTTCGTGCCGGAAACAAAAATGACATCGCAGCTTCTGCGTGAAATGCAGAAAGACAATATCCACATGGCCATTGTCATTGACGAATATGGCTCCGTCGCCGGACTGGTCACGCTGGAAGATCTAGTGGAAGAAATCGTTGGTGAAATTCGCGATGAGCATGAGCTCTCGCATGACATCGTTCGTGAAGGCGATCAGGCCTATGTAATGCAGGGTACGGTTGACGTGGGCCGACTTCAGGACCTTTTTGACATGCGCCTTGACCAGCGTGACACTACCACAGTCGGCGGCCTGGTCAGTGCGATTGCCGGCCGTATCCCGCAACCCGGCGAGGTGGTTGAAGATGAAGGCTTGCGTTTTGAAATCCTCGAATCCACAGATCGCAAAATAGAAAAGGTCAGGGTTTGCCGGTCACAGCCGGAGCAAGCCGACTCTTCTCCCCGACAGGCAGAGGCATAATGGCGCAGCCGAATTCAGGTTTTGTCTCGATTATCGGCCGCCCCAATGCCGGCAAGAGCACGCTGCTCAACGCCTTGGTTGGTGAAAAAATCGCCATCGTTACAGAAAAACCGCAGACCACGCGGATGAACATCCAGGGCATTCTCAACATCAAGCCAAAAGGTAAGCGCCCCGGAGGCCAGATCGTTTTCATTGACACGCCGGGAGTCCACAAGCCAGATAGCCGTCTCAATCGCAAGATGATGCAGGAAATTCACGCAGCGCTTGAAAGCCGCGATCTTGTCCTGCTGCTCGTCGATGCCACTGATCGATTCGGTCCCGCCGATGAACAAGTCCTTGAACTGGTCAAACGCACCGGAGCGCCGGCCTTTCTGCTGCTGAATAAAGTTGATCGCCTACACAAAGAGCGCCTGCTGCCGGTCATCGAACGTTATAGCAAGCTGCATGCATTTCAGGAAGTTATTCCGATCTCTGCGCTCAAGGGTGAAGGGCTTGAAGTGCTGCTCGATAAAGTCATCCGCGCACTGCCGCAGAGTCCGCCATATTTTCCTGAAGACCAGCTCACTGACCAGCCGGAGCGTTTTCTCGCGTCAGAAATCATCCGCGAAAAAGTCCTGCTCCAGACGGGCAAAGAAGTTCCTTATGCCACAGCCGTGATCGTTGAGCGCTTTGAAGATAAGCCCAAACTGCTGCGTATTGCCGCGGCTATTTTTTGCGAACGCGACAGTCAGAAAGCCATCCTCATCGGCAAAGGCGGCCAGAAGCTAAAGCAGATGGGCACCTCCGCGCGCATGGAACTGGAAAAGCGCTGCGGCAAAAAGGTCTACTTGGAACTCTTCGTCAAGGTCAAAGCCGGCTGGCGCCAATCAGAGGCGTTTGTTGAAGAGTTGGATTGGCGTCGCCAACTCGAGAACCTCGCTGGACCCACTCCGCGGACAGAAGAATAACTTTCACCAACTTTAGCCAAGTATATCTACTTCCGTGTAACTTCCTGGTTGAGCGGCGTTCACCGCTTCTACGACACTCGGTATTATTGGCCGGATAAGCCTCCACCTGCCTTTACCTAATACGACTATTGCTATCCTACGGCCCTCAAGGTTCTGCTGATAACGAAGATTCTTGTCGGTAGTAAGCAATAGATCAAATCCAGCTTGTTCCGATGCCGTCAGCAATTCGCCATTGGTTGATTTATCCCAACCTTGGGATCTGGCTTCTTTAACAGTATGTTCGTAAGCCACCGGGCTATACCTCGCGGTGTGCCTTGATCAAATGCAACGACAACCAGGGATTTTCCGCGGCAGCACCTGGCGCAAGCGCGACAGATGCTGCCGGGTCATCTCGATCTATTTTCCTTCTGTGACCTTCACCAACTGGCCATCGCGCAGGGCTTGCTGGCCGGGCACAATCGCCAGATCCGCCGGAGTGATACCGGCAACAACTTCAACATTCGTACCGTCATTGAAGCCGACTTCAATCGGCGTCTTTTTCGCCTTGCCCTCATTGAAAATGAAAACGAAGGAGTTTGCCTTCTCCTTGACGACGGCCTCGACCGGGAGCACCAATGCGTCATTTTTCTTATCGATGCTGATGCGGGCATTGACGAGCATTCCCGGCTGCAATTTCATTCCGGGATTGGTCATTTGCGTTTCCGTCAACATGGTCTTGGTTGCCTTCTCCAAAGTCCAGTAAGCGCGGGTGACTTTCCCATCAAAGTGCTCGCCGGGATAGCCGTCGGCCGTCCAGCGGATGGGTTGTCCAATCTTGATGTGCGTTGCCTCGGTCTCCGGCACGGCAACCTGCAACCGCAATGTTTTGAAATCGGTGAGATTGACAATAGCCGCTGTTTCCGGGGTGCTCGTCGCATCGGGCAGGGGAATGTAAGCACCCGGGTCAACGTAGCGGTGGGTAATGACCCCGTCAAAGGGAGCAGTCAGGCGGGTGTATTTCAGCATTGTCTCGGTGTATTGAAGGTTGCTTTTGGCCACGGCAAGTTTGCCATTGGCGATGGCCTGGCGACTCTTGCCGGTGTCGGTATCGGAGGCTGGGACATAGGACGCGTTGGTTGAGGCATTTTGACTCACCTGTCCGTACTCAGCCTGTGCCAGTTCCAACTCAGCTTTATATTTGACGAGGTTGGCCCGCAGTTCCGGCACGTCGATATCGGCGATTAAATCTCCGGCCTTAACTGAATCACCCTTGTCCACTGCGAGCTTGTCCAAATAGCCGTTGACCTTGGCGAAAAGCGTGACCTCGTACAAAGGACGCACTTCTCCCGGCAAATTAATGAAGCGATAAACTTCGCCGCGATGCGGATGAATGGCCTTAACTTCGATCGAGGCTGCTTTCTCCACCGGCTTCGCGGTGGCGGAAGAGGCTTGCTCCTCACACCCGCTAAGAACAAAAATACAAGCTAAGAGAGGCAAGAGCAGCAGATATTTTCCGGCAGTCTTCCGGCGTACTTGGGCGGTTTTGGCATCTTGCCAAAATCCTCCTCTGTACTGAGGACTTTCATTGACATTGTTCGAATGGGTCCGATCGTGCGCTTCAATTTTCATAATTCAGCTCCTTCCACCGCTGGTTGATAATGGCTGCTCTGCACATCATTGGGATCAAGTGACGCTGCACGCCGATGGCTGCGGTTTTGCACCACAGCAAAGATCGATGGCAGCACAAAAAGCGTGGCGATTGTTGCAGCTGCCAATCCGCCAACCACAGCGCGGCCCAGCGGCGCAGCCTGCCCGCCGGACTCACCCAGGCTCAACGCCATAGGCATCATTCCCGCAATCATTGCGGCGCTGGTCATCAGAATCGGACGCAAGCGGCTGCGCCCGCCTTCCATGCCAGCAGCCACTGCGCCAGCCCCGCTAAGCCGGCTGCGTTCGGCAAAGGTCACCAGCAGAATTGCGTTCGCCACGGCTACGCCCACGCCCATAATTGCGCCCATAAATGACTGGATGTTGAGTGTGGTACCAGTCAGCCACAGCGCCATGACCACGCCGGCCAGCACGGCAGGGACCGTCGAGACGACGATAAAAGACATTTTGAGCGACTGAAAATTGGCCGTCAGCAATAAAAAAATCGCCACAACCGCCAGCACCAGGCCGCGCCGCAATCCGTCCAGCATTTCCTGCATCGGGACCACTTGCCCACGCACTGCCACACTGACGCCGGCCGGCGGCGTGCCGAGTTCAGCAATCGCGCGGCGAACCTGCTGTGCCGCGCCAGCCAGGTCATCGCCATATATGTTCGCGCGCACCGTGATCAATCGCTGCATGTCATAGCGCTGGTATTCGCCCATTGCGGTGCCTTCGCTGATCTGTGCGATATTGCGCAGGGTTACATCCTTGAGCTTCTTCGCCGGGTCTTTAGGTTGATGCTGAAGCACGGGAAGGTTTCCGACATCCTCAAGCGAGGTCATCAATTGTTGCGGGATTTGCACCTGCACCTGGTAGGCGACGCCGCTGTTCGGGTCAGCCCAATAATTGAGATTCAGGAATCGGCTCGACCACGTAGCAGGCACCAGCGCCTTAGACACTTCTTTCATGTCGGGGCCGATGATTCCGGCGCGTTCGCGGTCCACTTTGACATCAACGGTGGGATAATCCAACGACTGGGCAAATTGCACATCGCGCAATACTGCAATGTTTTCCAGTCTCGACTTGACCTTTTCGGAGAAGGCGCGGCTTGAGGCAATATCCTGCGCGCTAACGGCGACTTCAATAGGAGTATCCGCGCCCAAACTCATGACGCGGCTGACGATGTCCGCAGGCTCAAATGAAAAAGTTGCATCGGGCATCTGCTCGGCAAATTCCCGCCTGAGCTGTTCTTTTAATGCTTCAGTCCGGATATTTGTTCCAGCCTTTATCTGTACTTGCAAAACGCCTTCCTCTGGTCCGCCATTCCAAAGGTGAACAAAGTTGATGGGGAAATTTGAGCCGTGAATACCGATCAATCCCATCGAGATGGCCACATTGTCCGGGCCGACCTCTTTTTTGATCAAGTTCAGCGCCTTAAGAAAAACGGCTTCAGTGCCATCGATGTTCGTTCCCGCGGGAGCGCGGAAGCGGACCTGCAACTGTCCGGCATCAACCTGCGGAAATATTTCCACGCCTAATTGTTTTCCAACAAAAACAATGATCGCGATTGTCGCCACCAAATACCCAACAATCAGCGCCTTTCGCCACGGGGCGAGCTGTTGCAAGAAACTTGCATAAGCGCCTTGGAATCGGGCAAACGCGCTTTCTGCCTTTGTTTGTGTAGCAGATTTTTCGTGGCCGCCTAGCAGCCACACTGAGAGAAGCGGCACGACGGTGCTGGAGAGAAAGTAGGATGCGACCATCGAGAAGCCTACAGCGAGGGCAAGCGGCAAAAACAGGGCGCGCGCCGCGCCGGTCATAAAGAGGGCGGGCGTAAACATTGCCAGTATGCAAAGCATCGCAAGCAGGCGGGGAATGCGCGTTTCATTGGTGGCATCCAGAGCGGCGCGGGCAAGCGTTTTGCCCTGGGGCAAGTGAACGTGGATGTTCTCCAGGCAGACGGTAGCTTCGTCAACCAGAATTCCGACAGCCAGGGCGAGGCCGCCCAGAGTCATGATGTTGATCGTGTCTCCGGCTAGCCGCAGCGCAAGCATTGCCGCCATGAGCGAAACCGGGATATTGATGATGACGATGATTGCGCTGCGCCAATCGCGCAAAAAGATGAGGATCATCAGCCCGGTGAGGATCGCTCCAAGGGCGCCTTCCTGTATTAAGCCGGTCAGCGCACGCTCCACATAGCCCGATTGGTCAAATTGATAACTGACCCGCACGTCTGAAGGGAGCACGCTCTGAAATTTTGGGATGTTCTTTTTAACAAGATTGACGACCGCCAGGGTGGAAGCGTCTGCGCGCTTCGTCACCGGAATATAAACCGTGCGGCGTCCATTCACGAGCGCGTAGCTGGTCACAATGTCCGCGCCATCCACCACATGCGCCACGTCCCGGACAAAAACCGCCGGATATACGCCTGTATGAATTGGGACCGCTTCAAGATCTTTGATGTTCCGCGGAATTGAATTGAGCGGAACCATCGGATATTTCCCATCAATCATCATGTTGCCAGAGGGGCTAATGAGATTGGCCTTGGTAATGGCATCGACGACTTCGTCGGGCGAGATTTTGTAGGAGTACATCCGGTCGGGATCAATGTTGACGACGATCGACCGTGCGCTGCCGCCAAACGGCGGTGGGGCTGAAACGCCGGGGAGTGTTGCGAAGAGAGGACGCACCAGGTTGAGGGCAGCGTCCTGCATTTCAGTGACTGAGCGCGTTTCGCTGGAGAAAACCAGTTGGCCCACGGGTACGCTGCCTGCATCGAACCGCGTGATGAATGGTGGCAACGTCCCGGTGGGCATAAACGCACGCGCCGCATTCACGTAAGCAACGGTCTCCGCCATCGCCTGCGACATATCTGTGCCGGGATGGAACTGCAGCTTGATGATCGCCGCACCTTGAATGGATTTCGATTCAATGTGTTCGATACCGGCAACGTAGAGGAAATGGTATTCGTAGTAATAGGTCAGGTACCCTTCCATTTGGGCTGGGTCCATTCCTCCATAAGGTTGCGCGATGTAGATCGTTGGAATGCCGAGGTTCGGGAAGATGTCCTTCGACATCTGCCGCCACGAGAGAACGGAAACCAGCGCGACCGCAATCACAATCACAATAACTGTGAAGGGACGCCGCAATGCAAATTGAGGAAGGTTCATGCGGGATCTCCGTTTGGCAATATATTGACAGGCTCAAGCGACACGCTGCGGCGATGGCTGTTCTTTTGCACGCGGGCGAAGATTGCAGGCAGCACAAACAAAGTCGCCAGGGTCGCCGCTCCAAGGCCGCCGATGACAGCGCGGCCAAGTGGGACCATTTGTTTGTCTGCATCGCCGATTCCAATCGCCACCGGCAACATCCCCGCAATCATCGCCAGGCTTGTCATTAAAATGGGCCGCAGGCGGCTGCGCGCACCTTCTTTGGCTGCTTCGGCAGCTGTGGCGCCGCTGATTCGAGCACGCTCAGCGAAGGTCACCAGCAAAATGGCATTGGCGACGGCAACTCCCAGCGCCATAATCGCACCCATAAAAGAGTCAAGATTGATCGTTGAATGCGTCAGCCACAAGGACAGAGCAACGCCGGCCAAAGCCGCCGGGGCTGTCGACATCACAATGATCGACAACTTGAGCGATTGAAAATTTGCAGCCAGCAGCAGAAAAATGGCGCCAATGACAATCAGCAGCCCCTGTTGAAATCCGTCGAGCATCTCCGCCAGTGGAGGCACCTGGCCTCGCATTGCCACGCTGACTCGCGCGGGAGGCGAGCCTAATTCAGCGATCGCCTTGGCGACCCGCCGCGAAACATGGCCAAGGTCCTCATTTGCGATGTTGGCCCGGATGGTCAAGGTCCGCTGCATGTTGTAGCGGTCATATTCGCTCATCTCTGTGCCTTGGCGGATGTGGCCAAGATTGCGCAAGAGAATGGATTTCATTCCAGTTTCCATGACGGGTAAGTTGCCGACATCCTCAAGCGAGGTCATGAGCTTTTGCGGAATCTGCGTTTGGACTTGGTACGCAATTCCTGTTTTCGGGTCGGCCCAGTAGTTGGGAATCTCAAACCGGCTGGACCATGTTGCCGGCGCCAATGCGCGTGAAACCTGCGCCATCGTCGGTCCAATGATTCCCGCCCGCTCGCGGTCCACAGACACTTCGACCGTTGGATAATCGAGCGATTGAGAATATTGAACGTCATCCAAAGTTGGAATCGTCTCGAGCTTGGATTTAACTTTGTCAGCGAAGGCGCGATCAGCGGCAATATTAGGCCCGCTCACGGCCACTTCGATTGGGGTTGACACGCCCATGCTTACCACGCGGCTGATCAAGTCAGCGGGCTCAAAGGAGAAATTTACGCCCGGGATTTGTGCCGCGAACTGCTGACGAAGATTATTCTTCAAGTCTTCAATGTGTTTGGTGGCGCCATCCGCCAACTGGATTTGCAGCACCCCTTCTTCCGTGCCTCCATCCCATAGATAAAGGTAGTTGATCGGATAGCTTGACCCATGAAGGCCGACGAACCCGAGCGACAATCGCACGTTCTGGGCGCCCACAGTAGTCTTGACCATATCGAGCGCCTTCAAGAGCACCGCTTCTGTCCCGTCAATACTTGTTCCGGGCGCGGCGCGCAAACGCAATTGCAATTCGCGTGACTCCACGCGCGGGAAGATTTCTGTTCCCAGAAGCCCGCCAATACAAACAATTACGGCTATCGTGCCGCACAGATAAGCCAATATGAGGGATCCATGCCGGCGCTCCAGCTTTTGCAATGCCGAGGCATAGCCATTCTGCCAGACCTTCCACCGCGACCCGGACGATGGCACTTGGCGGATGCGCGAGATCCAAACCATAAGGACCGGCACAAGCGTGCTGGAAAGAAAGTAAGAGGCGGCCATTGTAAAGCCGACCGCCAATGCGAGCGGCAAAAACATTGCCTTGGCTGCGCCCGTCATGAAAAGAGCGGGCGTAAACATCACCAAAATACAGAGCATGGCAAGCAGGCGGGGGCCGGCAGTTTCCGAGGTAGCATCCAGAGCGGCGCGCGCCAGGGACTGGCCCCGGGCCAGGTGAACGTGGATGTTTTCCATGCACACCGTCGTTGTGTCAACCAGAATTCCAACGGCAAGCGCAAGGCCGCCCAAGGTCATCAGGTTGATCGTCTCTCCGCTCAGCCACAGCGCCACCACTCCGGCCATGAGCGCAATAGGTATATTTACGACCACCACCAGGGCGCTGCGCCAGTCGCGCAGGAAGAAAATGACCATCAATCCCGTCAACAGCGCGCCAATGCATCCTTCCCACGGCAGTTCGGCCAAAGCGTGGGTAACCACAGGCGATCGATCCATTTCGAAACTGACTTTCACCCCCGAAGGAAGAACGCCCTGAAATTTTGCAAGGCTTTCTCGCACTTCGCGCGCGACGGACAGCGTTGAGGCATCGGCACGTTTGGTGACCGGAACGTAAATAGCGCGTTTTCCGTTCACCAGCGCATAGCAAGTCACGATATCTGAATCATCCTTGACATCGGCGACATCGCGAACAAAAACAGCTGGGTACTCGCCACCGCGAATGGGCGCGGCGCGCAGGTCATCGATGTTGCGCGGAACTGAATTGACCGGCACCAACGGGTATTTCCCGCCCTTCATGATGTTTCCAGAAGGGCTGACCACGTTGGCTTCGGCAATGGCTTGCGCCACTTCATCCGGAGACATGTGATAGGACTTCAGTCGATCCGGTTTCAAACTGACAACAATGCTCCGCGCATTGCCGCCGAAAGGTGGCGGCGCGGAAACACCGGGCAATGTTGAGAGCAATGGCCGCACGCGATTGAGCGCGGCATCTTGCATTTCCGTGATGGAACGCGTGTCGCTGGTGAAAACCAGATATCCCGTTGGCACGCTGCCAGCGTCGAAGCGCGTGATAAGCGGCGGCACGGTGCCGGGCGGCATGAATGATCGCGCGCGGTTCACGTACGCCACCGTTTCAGCCATCGCCTGAGACATGTCTGTCCCGGGATGGAACTGGAGCTTCATCAAGGCCGCGCCTTGCGTGGACTTCGATTCCACATGCTCGATCCCGGTGAGGTAAAGAAAGTGGTACTCGAAGAAGTAAACTAGATAACCTTCCATCTGCGCCGGGTCCATTCCGCCATAAGCCTGCGCTACATAGATTGTTGGAAGATTAAACTCCGGGAAAATATCCTTGGGCATTTCCAGCCAGGCCAGTGTTGATGCCAGTGCAATAGCTATTACCATCACAACGACGGTAAGTGGACGGCGCAAGGCTGTTTGGGGGAGGCTCACAAGAACTTTAGGAAATTCGCGCGAAGTCTAGCACGGTGCTATTGCTGCCACATGATACCAATCGGAATAATTGTGGTTTCCGTAAAATGAGAAACAATGAAATTAGCCAGTCACGATAGAGTTCTTCCAGATTCGCTTGCTTCACCATGCTAGGGGCATCGTTGATTAGGCCAATATAATTACCTTCCAACTATATAGTTGTGAGCAACTTCTGAGTGGCGGCCAAACTATATCCATGCAACGATTTTATGCACGATGCATTGGCTTCGCTCGAATTTAATATAAGTAATATTGCTTATATCAACATTGGGATGAGGTGCATCGAACAGCCGATTACGAAAGCCTATATTCGCCTTGGCCATCAGAAATATTCTATTTTCGAAAACACCGGTCGCAATTACTCCAAGGTGTGTGCATTCAGGCCCATACATTACCTGGCTCGTACATCCAAGCTTCATTTTGGTTCGTCATCATAGTTTCAAGTTTCGCCGCAAATGCCATTCTTGTTTTTCGAAAATTACGCTATATCTATGCGAGTTCCATTTTGGTACTTCGTTATTACTTTGGTTTCGCCATAAAGCGGATAATTATTTCCCACGAATGACTTATAGCTTCTAATCACCTCCGCCGACCACAAAAAATCAAGTTTCCAGCAAGCGCTCGGGAGATTAAGGCTTCTCTTATGTCGAGTTGCTGCTTGCGGAGGTTCTTTGAGCAAGACTCATTACGAATCGCAAAAGAAAGCAGCGCAACAATCAGACAAGAAGATCCTTCTTGTCGATGATTCCAGCACCACGCTGCTTATTGAAGAGATGGTGTTCAGGGAACATACCCAATATGGGGTAGTGCTGGCCCGAAATGGCGAGGAAGCTGTCGAAAAGGCTATCGCTGAGCAGCCGAACCTGGTTTTGATGGATGTAATCATGCCCAAAATGAACGGGTTTGACGCCTGCCGCGAGATGCGGAAGCATGATGCGTTGCGAAACGTTCCTATCATCATGGTCACCAGCCGTGGCGAGTCATGCAACGTGGAGCAAGGATTTGAAAGCGGCTGCAATGACTATGTCACCAAGCCAATCAATGGCTCCGAACTCATTCAGATAGTCAATGGCTATTTGATGTCCCAAGGACAGAGCGAATGATTTCTAAACCCGAATGGCCATGGAGTTCGAGAAATACTCAGAAAGCCGACTTGGCCGGCCTGGAGCAGGATTTGCGGCATCTCTCATTGCGGTATATGAGGCAATCCGTGGAACTTCCGCTCAACCACGAGGACAAGGCGGTGAGGGCAAAGCTGTACGCCGCTGCAAAAGCGCTGCAGCAGGCCGTCAGGCAAAACATGGTTGCGGATGCCATTTTCGAGATTGGTTCAAACCTGATGGGCTGCGAACAGATCGCGCTGCTGGTTACGTGCCAACAGCAAGACCGTATCGCTCTTCTCGGCTCCGTTGGGGTTAATCCAGAACAGCTTGAGACGATACGGCGGAATGCAAAACGAATTATCGAAGAAGCTCCTGCGGATTCGATCTACATAAAAACCGGAGTTGACGACCATTCTTTTCTGTCGTCACTCGGCATTACAGCCCGCATACCTGTTCGGTTGGATAGCACAAGAAAAGGCGCCATTGTTTTATTTGATCTGCTTCCACAACGCACCGGTCTGGATTCAGGAGACCGGGAACTGCTGAAACTACTTTGCGCCTATGCCGGGCCCTGCCTAGCGGCCAACAACATACACCACCAGGAGATCTTTGGATGAGCGCAGGGACAAAAATGCCGGCCGCTATGGACACCCAACCTACAAAAGCATTGCCTTCCAAGGAAATCTATCTGCATCCAGGACAGATGTGTGTCTCCAGGGAACCGTCACAAATTTCGATGATTCTGGGCTCTTGCGCAGGTATATGCCTTTTCGACCGTAGCAAAGGAATTGGCGGAGCAACACATTACATGTTGCCGGAATGGGACGGCTCAGGCTCTTCTTCCAATCGTTACGGTGATATAGCGATTGATGCGTTGTTGAAGCAGTTTCAGGCCTTTGGAAGCAGGGCCAGCGACCTTGAGGCCACGGTCTTGGGGGGCGCGTGCATGTTTGAAGTTTTTCGCTCCGAAGACGGCAGCGGAGACCACATCGGTTCGCGCAATGTCAACCTGGCATTTCATATCTTTTCGCGGCTTGGAATCGCCATTGCCGCCAGGGATACCGGCGGCATAAACGGCCGCAAAATCAAAATGCAAAGTGACACCGGCAAGGTGGCCGTTTCAATAATCAGGAACTCATAATGGAAATTCAACGCGATGTAATATTGAAAAACTTTCTGATTGAGTCTGAGGACGGACTCAGCTTGATGGAGCAGTCCATTCTGGAGCTGGAGCTTCATCCCGGCGACAGTGAAGCCATTCAGAGCATCTTCCGTGTCGTTCATACCATGAAGGGCAATGCCAGCCTTTTAGAGATTGAAGGTCTTCTGGCATTTACACACACTGCAGAGGATCTGCTGGATGATCTGCGAAACGGCAAGTTGTCCGTCACGCCCGACATCGTTACTCTGCTCCTCGAATTAGTGGACGTTCTTCGGCAAATGGTAGCTGCCGCAGGCCAAGGCAAGGACGAGACCAGTCCGCGCGCCAAAGACATTCTGGCCAGAATCTCCCATCATCTCAAGGCGGAGGGAAAAGCTGGAACAGGCCCGGATCAGGCCGGGAAGAGCCAAGGCTTGCTTTCCAACAGTGAAGCCGCGCCAGTCACAGGGCAGGCTCAATACAAAGCAGCGCGAGCGCTGCGCGTGGATGTGGCAAAACTGGATCGGCTGCTCGATCTGGCAGGGGAACTCACAATCGCACGTGGACGTGTCGCTCAGATGTTGGAAGCAAAAGGAGAAATCAGCCTTGAGGAGCTGCGCGATGCGCACAGCTTCGCCGACGCCCTGCACTATGAGCTTCAAGACACCATTCTGAAAACACGCATGGTACCGGTGGGGCCGCTTTTCCATCAGTACAACCGCACTGTACGCGATTTGGCAAAGTCCCTGGGCAAGATGGCCCAACTTCGGATTGAGGGAGAAGACATCGAGGTGGATACTTCGGTCGTCGAGTATCTAAAGGACCCGCTCCTGCACATGATCCGCAACGCCTTGGATCATGGCATTGAAGCACCCGCAAAGCGTAAGAAACGCGGTAAGTCCCAGACCGGAACGATCACGGTTCGCGCCGCCCGCGAAGGACGGAACATCCTCATCGAGGTGACTGATGACGGCGCTGGACTGGACAAGCAAAAAATCATTGAAGTGGCCCAGAAAAAAGGACTCATCGCAGAACCGCAAAAACTGCCGGAGCAAGAGATCCATCAATTAATTTTTGAGCCAGGATTCACCACGGCCAACGAAGTCAGCGATATGTCCGGGCGCGGGGTTGGCATGGATGTAGTCCGGCGCAATATCCAGGCTTTGCGCGGCAGCGTGCATGTTACCAGCCAGCCCGGCGCGGGAGCGACAGTGCGGATTCGGCTACCGCTTACACTCGCCATCATTGAAGGGTTTGGGGTGGGCATAGGCAATGAAACCTATGTCATTCCCGTCGACCAGGTCATTGAATGTGTGGAATTGGCCAAGGAAGACCACGAAGCCGCACGCAAGGATGGGGTGCTGCAACTGCGTAATGAGCCACTCCCTTTCATTTATTTAAAAGACCATTTCGGGATGCCGGGAGAGCGCGGCGCAAGGCAAACCGTAGTAGTGGTGCAGCACGAAAGCAGCCGCGCAGGTCTGGCCGTCAATGAGCTTTATGGGGCGACGCAAACCGTCATCAAGCCTCTGCCGGCCATCTTCAAAGATGTTTCCGGAGTATCGGGTTCAGCAATTCTGGGCAATGGCCGAGTAGCGCTGATCCTGGATATTCCGGCGCTGTTCCGCGACTTCCGCATGCAGGAAGCGCACGCAGGTTGAGTTTTTTCGAAATACGCAAGACGCACTGAGTAAGAGAAAAAGATCAAATTAAGGGAAGATTAAATGAACATTTCGATTGCAAACCTTTCAGTAGGCAAACGGCTTTTCCTGGGTTTTGGCATTGTGCTGGCCCTTACAGCGGGTATTGGTCTGGTTGGCTGGCAATATACCCATACCATGTCCGACGAGTTCGACCACCTGTACACGGACAACCTGCAGTCAGCCGTACATCTTTCGAACGCCGAGCGCGGATTGTGGGAGCTTCGCTTCGGCATCGCCAACTATGAAGGTTGGAGTGTCGCGGACCGGGCCCGGATTCGGGCAGAGGAGCCCAAGTGGCTGCGCCAGGTAGACGAGAACATGAAGGCGTATAGCCAGGGCGCACGGTCGATGACGGAGCAAGAGGGCCTGAAAGACTGGGACGAATGGTACAACAAATACGTGGCGGCCCGCCCGCATTGGTTTGACCTGATTGACGCTGGAAAACATGAGGAAGCATTCGAGCATCGCGCGGCGACGACAACTCCTTTTGCCGCCAACTCAGTGAAGTCGCTAGCGAAGCTGATCGCCATCCAAAATGAACTAGGCGATCTGAAGCGCACCCAGGTAAATTCAGAAGCCAACTCTTCGCTGCAAATGATCCGAGTGCTGCTGCTGCTGGCGATTGCAGCGGGCTTGACGATGGCATTCGTCGCCACTCGTAGCGTGACGCTGCCTGTAACCGCGCTGGCCAGACATCTTTCAGAGCTGGCAGCGGGCGGCGGCGACCTGACCAAGCGGATGGAGGTCAACTCCAAGGACGAAGTCGGCCAGATGGGCACATCGCTCAACACTTTCCTTGGAAAGCTGGAGAAGATCATCCTCGACGTAAAGACCGGAGCGAGCGCCATTGCGGTTGCCGCGCAGCAGGTGGCATCGTCTTCGTCTTCATTGTCGCAGGGAACGAGCGAGCAGGCCGCTTCAGCGGAAGAAACTACCAGCAGCCTGGAAGAGATGAGCGCCTCCATCCAGCAGAACTCTGACAACAGCCGCCAGATGGAACAGGTGGCGTCTAAGGGCGCACGCGAAGCTGAAGAGAGCGGCAAGGCCGTGAATCACACCGTAGAAGCGATGAAGTCCATCACGCAGAAAATTGAAATCGTTGATGAGATTGCCTACCAGACCAATCTTCTGGCACTAAACGCAGCCATTGAGGCGGCGCGTGCCGGTGAGCATGGCAAGGGTTTTGCCGTGGTTGCTACTGAAGTCCGCAAGCTGGCGGAACGCAGCCAGGCAGCGGCCAAGGAGATCAGTTCACTGGCCACGGACAGCGTCAAGGTGGCGGAGAACTCCGGCAAGCTTCTGGATGAGCTGGTTCCCTCCATCAAGAAGACCGCGGAGCTGGTGCAGGAAGTAGCTGCGGCCTCGCGCGAGCAGTCTTCCGGCGTCACGCAGATCAACAAAGCCATGGCGCAAGTGGACCAGGTGACTCAGCGCAATGCTTCTTCAGCGGAAGAGCTTTCAAGCACGGCGGAAGAGCTGGCGTCGCAATCGGAAGCGTTGCTGCAACTGATGAACTACTTCAGGGTGGGCGGCGACTCCGCCGTTTCCTTCCTGCCAAGAACGCGGCCAAAGACGGTCTGGGCGGAAGCCGAGCCGTTGCACAAGGTCATGCATGCAGCTGCAGGCGCGGGCAAGCCGAATGGCAAAGCCGAAGCGGACTCAATGAACTTTTCACGCTTTTAAGGAGAAAGCAGATGGATACCGCCGTAAAGGAAGCCATAGAGCAACAGCAGTATTTGACCTTTCTCCTGGCGAATGAGGAATGCGCCATCAGCATCCTCAAGGTAAGGGAGATCATTGAATATGACACGATCACGACCGTCCCAAAGATGGATCCATGGGTACGAGGGGTCATCAATTTGCGAGGCTCCGTAGTCCCCGTCGTGGACCTGGCGGCAAAGTTCGGGATGGAACAGAAGCCGGTGGGAAAGACGACGTGCATCGTGATTGTGGAAGCACAGTTTGAAGACCAGCAAGCAACCGTTGGGCTGATTGTTGATGCCGTGAGCCAGGTGATGGAACTTTCGGAAGATAGCATTCAACCGGTGCCGGATTTTGGGACCAGCGTGAAGATGGATTATTTGATCGGCATGGCGCAGTCGGGCAGGAAGTTCGCTCTCCTGCTCGATGTGGACAAAGTGCTGACCATGGAAGAACTGCATGATTTAAGTGTGGTTGCAGACTCCATGGAAAACCAGGAGCCGGGAGAATTTATCGGAGAATCCATCTCCAATTCCACAGAGTTTGGCCAAAGCCTGGACCAGGAGAATTAGCGATCTGTTTTCGAGAAAGACAAAATGACGACAAAGCATGTTGAAGAGTATGCTCACAGCCCGAAGCCCGGAGCCGGTATCAAAAAAATCCTGCTGGTAGATGACTCATCTACCTCGCGTATGACGACCAGAATGCTCCTAGCCGGTCATGAATCCTATGTTCTTAGCAGCGCTTGCGATGGCGCGGAAGGAGTAGAAAAGGCCATTGCTGAAGTTCCCAACCTGATTCTGATGGATATTGAGATGCCGCGAATGAATGGAATTGAGGCGTGCAAGCTGCTAAAGCAGAACGAGACAACGAGGGATATTCCCGTAGTCCTGCTGACCATGCGCGGTGAAGAGCCGTTTGTGCGTCAAGGTTATGCCAGCGGTTGCAGCGACTTCCTGATTAAACCGGTCAACGAACAAAAGCTGGCCACGATAATCAAGAAGTATCTAAGTTAACAAACAGAAATATGCAAACGTGAGGCTCCGGATTTTCGGGGCCTTGGCGCTATACGTCTTGAAGGTACAGAGTCATGCCACCCATTGACATCGAATCAAGATCGGCTGGAGCAACGGATTCAAGCCTTTCCTCCGCCTCTTCGCATTCCAGTTTCCAGTTGCTCTCGAGCCAGATTTCTGAAAGAGAGTTTCTGCGCCTGCGGGACCTTATCTATCGCGAGGCGGGCATATGGCTCACTCAGGCCAAGACCGCGCTGCTTGTCGGCCGTCTTGCCAAACGTCTTCGCCATCACGAATTGAAATCGTTTAAGCAATATTACGATCTCGTCACCAACTCACCCGAAGAACTCACTCAGATGTTGGACGCGCTCTCTACCAACGAGACCCGTTTCTTCCGCGAACCGCAGCATTTCGAATTGCTGAAGTCCGTTATTTTTCCAAAATGGGCCCAGGAAGCGGCCACAGGCTATCGCAGCCGCAAAATTCGCGTGTTGAGCGCCGGGTGCTCCACCGGCCAGGAACCCTACTCGCTGGCGATGCTTCTTCTTGATCGTTTCCCCGCGGCTTCCGGATGGGAAATAGAAATCATAGCTACGGATCTCTCCACGCGGGCCCTGGAGATCGCCCGTAACGGCATCTGGCCCGCGGCAAAGGCAGAAGAGATTCCTTCCGCTTATTTAAGGGAGTTCATGCTGAAAGGGTTTGCGGACCAGACCGGCAAAATAAAAGCAGGGCCGGCCATTCGCTCTCTCATTCAATTCTTCCGTTTGAATCTAAATGAGCCTACTTATCCATTGGCAGGCAAGTTCGACCTGATTTTTTGCCGGAACGTCCTAATCTATTTCGATATGCGCAGCCGTGAGCGGGTAGTGCGCCGCCTGGTTAATTTCCTCTCTCCTGACGGATATTTCTTTCTCGGGCACGCTGAAAGCCTGCATTCCATGAGCGATTGCTTGCGGACCGTCGTTCCCACGATCTATACCAGAAAAGACGACCCTCTAGACGATGCAAAACCATAGTAGCCCCTTTCCAATCCAGGTGCTGGTTGTAGATGACTCTGCCGTAGTGCGGCAGGTCATGCATGCCATTCTTTCTCAAGAGACTGATATGGAGGTGACCGTCGCCGCCGACCCCCTGATCGCAATGCAGAAGATGAAGCAGATGCGTCCCCATGTAGTCGTTCTTGACCTGGAAATGCCCAGAATGGACGGGCTTACTTTTCTTCGCAAGATCATGGCGGAAGATCCAATTCCCACGCTGGTTTGCTCAGGAGTGGCCGCACCACGCACCGAGAACGCTCTTGTGGCATTGGAACAAGGCGCGCTCGGCATTATCAGTAAGCCCAAGCTCGGAGTGGGCAATTTCCTTCACGAGTCTGCCCTGGTGCTGATTGATACGGTCAGAGCGGCGGCCCAGGCAAGCGTCAAGCAGCGAGCGCCGCTGCGCAATGTTTCAAAGCTCCGCCCGGCAAGTGTTCCAGCCGTACATCCGCCAGTCAGACCGCACGGCGGGATCGTCGCAATTGGCGCCTCAATTGGAGGAACAGAAGCTCTGGCGGAGTTGCTCACGGCGTTGCCTTCCGATGCGCCTGGTATCGTGATCGTCCAGCACATGCCGGAGTTCTTCACTTCAGCGTTCGCTAACCGGCTGAATGCTCTGTGCCGTATTGAAGTGAAGGAGGGTGCCGATGGCGACCAGGTCGTCCGTGGTCGTGCCATTATCGCGCCGGGAAACCGTCATCTGGCTGTGGTGAGTCGGCGCGGAGCTTTCTATGTTGAACCGAGCGACGGGCCTTTGGTCTCGCGCCACCGTCCCAGTGTTGATGTCCTTTTCCGTTCGGTTGCTTCTGCCGCCGGCGCAAACGCTCTGGGGATCATTCTGACAGGAATGGGAAATGATGGGGCGTCCGGAATGCTGGATATGAAACGCGCCGGAAGCAGTACCATTGCGCAGGATGAAAAGAGCTGTGTGGTCTTTGGTATGCCCAAGGAAGCGATCTCCGCCGGAGCTGTTGACAGCATTGCTCCTCTTGGCTGCATTCCGCGCCTAATGATGGCTTGGGCGGGCTCTGGTGGCGTGAAAACAATGAATCGCATTATCAAATAATGCCGGTTCGGTTGGCTGGCGATGTGCGATGTCGGCAGCTTTAGAACACGCTCACCACGGCGTGTGTTCAAGCAATTTTCCGATCATGTAACTTGAGCCGTCCGGTGACGCTAGCCATCTCTGGGATACAGTGGTCCCTTCTCCCGATTCATCTACCTCTCAGTGCACGTCATTCCATGCCGACCGGGCAAGTTTCTGTCTGAAATAGGGCGGAATCTGTGAAAATGTTAATATTTCATGACGAGCTTTCTCACTCCACCTGTAGATGCTTAGCATTCTTCCGAGCCGCTGGCTGTATCGTTCGCTCCGCACACTCCGGTCTGCGCGAATGTTTATCCTTTTGTTTGACAGGATCATCGCACTGGGCGTTCTAACAGCTTTCTTGTGTCCCGCTCTGAGGGCGCAAACTGATTCGGCGCCTCCGGTAATAGTTCAACCCGGTGCGCCCGGGAAGCCAAGCAAAAAGCTGCCTGCCTCCACCACGGCAAAGCTGCCGCCACTGTCACAAGCGGAAGTTGAATTCATGCAAGGAATGATTATGCATCATGCGCAAGCGGTGGAAATGACGGCATTGATTCCATCACATACGCAGAATAAGGATTTGCAGTTACTGGGTGCCAGGATCAGCAGCTCGCAGTCAGACGAAATGAAGTTTATGAAGCGGTGGCTCGCAGCGCGTGGAGAGCCTCTTTCCATGGCAATGCCGGGTATGAAAGGCATGGATACTTCAAGCCATTCGATGCCTCTAATGCCGGGTATGCTTACGCCGGAACAGATGGCGGCGCTACGGAAAGCGAAGGACGGGGAGTTCGACCATTTATTCTTGACCGGAATGATTCAGCACCACAATGGCGCGTTAACCATGGTGAAAAATTTGTTTGATACCGCAGGCGCAGGCCAGGACGCCGAGCTGTTTGACTTTGCGACAGATGTGGACAGCGGGCAGCGCGCCGAGATCAGGATTATGCAAGCAATGTTGGAGAAGAAGACTTCAGAGGAGAAACAATGAACAGAGTGCCCAGTATTTTTTTCGCGGTGGCGTCCGCGCTCATTCTATTTTTTGGCGTGAACAGACTTCAGGCCCAGACGCAGACCCCTTCACCTACACCCGCGGCGCAGACACCCACGGCCACACCTGCCGACCAGAAAGCCGAGGACGAAGAAGAACGGAACCCGTTTGCCCCCGAGCCTGCGCCCGCGCTACCGCCGGGCATGAAGGGCTCGGACACGAATGATCCGCGCGCCAAGCTGAGTCCCGGCCTCTATAACGCCGGTGAAACAGCCATGGGGATGAAGCACCTTCAGCTGGTCAAGAAACCTGCCGCGTTCCAACTCGGGACTAACAATCCAGACGATCCCAAAGTGCAGAAGATGCTGGGGCAGCTCAATATCCCAAATGTCGCGAAGATCCCAAAGCCAATGCATCTGGTTATCGCGCAGCTTGCTTTCGCCAACTCGGATTTGGCGTTCCAGGGCAATCACTTGTTCCAGGGGAATTTTTACGGCGTGAACATCTTTGACATTTCCAATCCGGCAAAGACCAAGCTGCTGACTTCACTGGTTTGTCCTGGTGGGCAGGGCGATGTCTCGGTGTACAAGAACCTGCTTTTCATGTCGGTGGAACAGCCGAATGGACGTCTGGATTGCGGCACTCAGGGCTTTCCTCCGGATCCTGCTCCGCCCGCTGATGCGGCAAAAGGAAAAGACAAGAAACGTCCCATACCATCAGCGCAAAAAGACCGTTTCCGGGGCGTAAGAATTTTTGACATTTCCGACATCAGAAATCCCAAGCAAGTCGCAGCGGTGCAGACGTGTCGCGGTTCGCACACCCATACCCTGGTGGTGGATCCGAACGATAAAGACAATGTTTATATCTACGTGTCAGGCACATCGTTTGTGCGCCGTCCGGAAGAACTAGCTGGATGCTCAGGCGTTGAAGAGCCGGAAAAAGACCCGAACACAGCCCTGTTTCGCATTGATGTGATCAAGGTCCCGCTGGCTTCGCCGCAGGACGCGAAGATAGTTTCGAATCCCCGCGTATTTATGGACGCCCGCACAGGCGCGATGAACGGCCTGAATAATGGCGGCACTCATGGCAAGAAGGGGCCGGAAAAGCCGAAGGACACAAACCAGTGCCACGACATCACTGTCTATCCAGCCATTGGCTTGGCAGCGGGCGCTTGCTCAGGAAATGGAATTTTGCTCGACATCAAAGACCCTGTAAATCCCAAGCGTGTGGATGCGGTGAACGATCCAAATTATTCATACTGGCATTCGGCTTCCTTCTCAAACGATGGGACCAAGGTTGTGTTTACTGACGAGTGGGGCGGCGGCCTGGGAGCGCGGTGCCGTCCGAACGACCCGAACGTATGGGGCGCGGACGCTATCTTTGGTTTGAAGAATGACAAACTTACCTTTGAGAGCTATTACAAGATGCCGGCTGCGCAGAGTGATACCGAGAACTGTGTGGCGCACAACGGCTCGCTGGTTCCCGTCCCAGGCCGCGATATTGAAGTGCAAGCGTGGTATCAGGGCGGCATTTCCATTATGGATTTCACTGACGCGGCGCATCCGTTTGAAATTGCCTACTTTGATCGGGGGCCAATCGATCCCAAGGTGCTGGTGCTGGGTGGTGACTGGTCAGCATATTGGTATAACGGCCACATATACGCTTCAGAGATTGCACGCGGCCTGGACGTCTTTGAACTAACGCCGACCAAATTCCTGACACAGAATGAAATCGACGCGGCAAAGAGTGTTCGAGTCAACGAACTGAATGTGCAAAGCCAGCAAAAGATCGAGTGGCCGGCAAAGTTGGCAGTCGCCAAAGCGTACCTTGATCAATTATCCAGGTCGCAGGCGCTGCCGTCAGACAAATTCGCGGCTCTGCGAAAAGCAATCCAGAGCGCGGAGAGTTCGCACATGAGCAAAGATGCGGTGGCGGAGCTGAACCGGATTGCAGCTTCGCTGGCGAGTGATGCTGGTGCGGCGAAAAACCAGGAAGATTCAAAACGGCTACACGCGCTGGCTCAGGTTCTGGGGCACCCGGCAGCGTAGGGTATAAAGGTTTGCTGCGGCTCGTTCACGGGAACGGGCCGCAGATTTTTTGTGTCAAGAGACTGGTTGTCACTCTTCCATTTCCTTATTGGGCGCTCCCATACGTCGCTGAAAGAGTCCGGCACCTGGAAGCGTTCAATGCTCGGGCGGCATCCAAAATGACATAACGCACAAAGGGAGATGCCATGAGTACCCGAAAAGTAGTTGAGCTGCCGCGCCGGACCGTCTCCAGCGTAAGCCCGCTGACCGGTGAATTGCTTCGGGAATTCGAGCAGCACTCAGACGATGCGGTCGAAAAAAAGATTGCGCTTGCCGCCGCAACGTTCCGAGAGTATCGCAAAATTTCATTTGCCCAGCGCGCAACGATGATGCTCCGCGCCGCGGAAATCCTGGAAAAAGAAAAAGCCAGTTTTGGGCGAATGATGACCCAGGAGATGGGCAAGACATTGAAATCTGCTGTACAGGAAGCTGAAAAATCTGCTTTCGGCTGCCGCTACTACGCCGAAAATGCGGAACGCTTTATGGCCGATGAAGATGCCAAGACTAATGCCTCCCGTAGCTTTGTGCGTTACCAGCCGCTTGGCCCTGTGCTGGCGGTAATGCCGTGGAATTTCCCGTTCTGGCAGGTATTTCGCTTTGCCGCGCCAGCGCTTATGGCGGGCAACGTCGGATTGTTGAAGCATGCTTCCAACGTGCCACAGTGCGCGCTTGCCATTGAAGATATTCTCCGTCGCGCGGGCTTTCCTGAAGGAGCTTTTCAGACGTTGCTCATTGGCTCGGACCGTGTGAACGCTGTAATAGCCGACCGCCGCATTGCCGCCGTTACTCTTACGGGCAGTGTTGGCGCGGGCAGCAGCGTAGCGACGGCTGCGGGTAAAGAGATCAAGAAATGCGTGTTGGAGCTTGGCGGCAGCGATCCGTTCATCGTGATGCCCAGCGCGGATCTTGATAAAGCCGTGGAGACCGCTGTGCAAGCCAGGGTGATCAACAACGGCCAATCTTGTATCGCCGCGAAGCGGTTTATTGTTCACCAGCAAATTGCGGAGCAATTTGAAAAGAGATTTGTGACGCGCATGGCATCACTCAAAGTTGGCGATCCCATGAATGCAGGCACCGATGTTGGCCCACTAGCGACCGAGGACGTACTGAAGGGGCTGGAAGCGCAGGTGGAAAAAACAATTGAGATGGGCGCGCGCGTCCTGCTTGGAGGAAAGCGCCTGGATCGCAAAGGAAATTTCTACGCTCCAACGGTGCTCACGGATATTCCCAAAGGCTCACCAGCTTACGAAGACGAGCTCTTTGGTCCCGTGGCTTCCCTATATCGTGCAAACGATATGAGTGAGGCGATTCACATTGCCAATGATTCTATCTTTGGCTTGGGCGCGTGCGCCTGGACGAACGACCCTGAGGAGCGCGACCTGTTCATCAATGAGATTGAGTCAGGCCTGGCGTTTATCAACGGAATGGTAGCATCCGATCCGCGCATTCCTTTCGGCGGCGTTAAGCATTCGGGCTATGGACGCGAACTGAGTTATCACGGTATCCGCGAATTTGTAAACGTCAAGTCGGTTTCCATTCAGGAAGCGGGCACGGATGGGAAGAGCCGCACGGAATAGAGCTGGGCTGTTGCGCGTTTAGTGAATGACTCTCAAGAGCTGCCTGTGGTTCGCAATTTGCGTCACCACAGGCTCCAGCCGGTCAAATGCTTCCTGCAGGATACGCCGCGAAGTAGCAAAGCATATGCGGAGATGTCCGCTGGCGCCGGGGCCAAACCATCGCGGAGCGCCGGGCACAAGGGCAACGCGGGCTTGCTCGCGCAGCTGCTGGCACAGCATTTCGGAATCATCGCTGAGGCTTCGTACATCAGGAAATATTACGTATGTCCCTTGCGGGGGCTCCACGGTCACACCCGGCCACGTTGCCAGACGGCTGACAACGTAGTCGCGCTGGGCCTGCAGATGGTGGACAAATTGGGCGAGCCACTCGCGACCGTCATCGAGCGCGGCGATCACCGCGACCTGTGACAGCACTGAAACACCGTAGACGGTGCTCTCAGCGTCTGAGGCGGCGACAATTTCTTTTCTCCACTCCAGGTCGGGGCAGATCAAACACCCTACCCGGAGGCCGGCCAATGCAAAGTTCTTGGAGAAGCCGTAAACCGTCACGGTGTTGCGGGCAATCTCCCGGGAGATCGATGCCAGACTGACATGCCGGTGCGGCGTATAAACAATGTCAGACCAGATCTCGTCAGAAACAATCCGCAACCGGTGAGAGATGGCCCATTCGGCAACGCGCTTCTGCCAATCGCGCGAATACACCACGCCTAGCGGATTGTGAGGATTGCAAAGCCAGAGCATGCGCGTACGGCTGGTCAGGCGCGATTCCATGCCGCGGATGAATTCCTCCGCGCTGGTCCCGGGCTCAACTTTTACGCGGACAGGTATGGCTCCTGCGCGCTGCACGGTGTGGTGCAGCAGAAAATCCACCGGATCGGGAATAAGAACTTCATCGCCGGGCGCAAGGCTGGCGCGCGCCACGACTGCCATGCCGGATGCGGCGCTGTCCGTCGCGAATACCTCTTCAGGAGTGCAAGGCATGTCTCGCGTTTCCTGCATCCAGCGCGCAACGGATTCCCGAAACTGCGGCAGTCCCTCAGGCGGCCCATAGC
>JBAVLE010000403.1:0-14367 GCA_049688735.1 Candidatus Angelobacter sp.
CTCATAGGGGACCTCCATCGCAAAACTGGTTTTCTGTAAGTGGTGAAGGGGAATGTAATACTCAGCGGGAGAGATTGGATTACGTTGAAAGCCTGAGATTAGGGGATTAGGGCGTAACGGGAGGCCATGGTGCAACTGGAGAATGGCACATGACCTAGGTCTGCGGCGCGTTTGTGGGGATACAGGAAAGATCTTGAGAACGAAGGTAACTTGTTTACTATCAGTCGGCTTAGCAGAATGTCTGGGTTGAATCAGCCGAGATGCGCTTCGCTTGAGTGCTTGGCGATTTGAAGTTTCGGTACCTGCTGGGGAGAACCTGCATTCTTAAAGTGGATTACGGTAAGTACCTAAGCGTCCTGTAGGTGAAGGCGCATATTCGTAATCCAGTTGCTATGCGTCATAATGTTGCAAAAAGATCCACCCACAATTAGGGAGCGCACTCAGACATTGACTTCCGGCGACCTGGGCTTGCCAAAACCCGAGCCATTGCTGCGCGTATCCGCTTTGAGCGTTCACTATGACGCTGCCGGCGGAAACGTCGTCCGTGCCTTGCGCAATCTGGACCTTGAGATTGCCGGCGGGCAGAGCCTGGGCGTGCTCGGGGAATCAGGCTCCGGCAAGAGCTCGCTAGCGCTGGCTCTCATGCGGCTGCTGCCGCCAAATGCGCGCGTGGTTTCAGGAAGCATTAATTATCGCGGGCGAAGTTTAGAAGAATTTTCTTCGGCAGAACTAAGAGAGATGCGCGGGGCTGAGGTTGCGCTGATATCGCAGGAACCTGCGCTGGCCCTCAATCCGGTATTGCCATTGGGAAAGCAGCTTGCCGATGTGTTGCTGGCGCATGGCAAAATCGGGCGCGCAGAAGTGAAAGCGCGCTGCACTGAAATTCTGCATCAGGTTGGATTCGATGACCCTGAGCGCATTCTGCGCGCCTATCCTCACGAATTGAGCGGGGGACAGCGGCAGCGAGTGGCCATTGCACAGGCGCTCATCTGCCGGCCTAAGCTACTGATCGCCGACGAGCCCTTGAGCGCGCTGGATGCGGCCACGCAAGCGGACATCCTTGAGCTGCTGCAGCGGCTGAAGCGCGATCTCGGTTTGGCCATGCTCTTCATCACGCACAATGCCGGAGTGTTGGCATCACTGGCGGACAACATAGTCATTATGCGCGAAGGAGAAGCAGTCGCCCGCGGCAGGGTGAACGCATTACAGGCGAGTCCGGATGACTACGTTCAGGGGATCTTGTTCCCGGAAAAAAGTCTTGCGCATAGGAACTATGCGAGACGATCGTCAGCGAGCGGAGCGCCGTTGCTGGAAGTTTGCGGACTGAGCAAGAGATTTGTTCAGAAGCGCATGCTGTCGCGCAAGAAGTTTGTTGTGCAGTCGCTGGAAGGGATTGATCTTTCCTTGTCCGCCGGTTCGACAGTGGCTGTGGTGGGGCGGTCCGGGTCAGGGAAGTCAACGCTGGCGCGCTGCATTGCGGGCTTTGAGACAGCGGATTCAGGCGAGATATTGCTGGAAGGAAATGCCATCGCCAGGGCTGAAAAGAATAAAGCTGGCACGCGGCGGCCGGTGCAGATGATCTTTCAAGACGCCGCTACATCGATCAACCCCAGATTTACGGCGCGGCAGATCGTGGCGGAGCCTCTGGAGATTGCCGGGTGGAAGACTGAAGTAGAGCGCACCTCGCGGGCGCTGAAGCTGATGGAAGAAGTCGGCCTTGATCCTGAATGGGCATCCCGTCTGGCGGGCCAGTTCAGCGGCGGACAACGGCAACGGCTGGCGCTGGCGCGCGCACTGGCTGCCGGTCCCAAACTGCTCATCATGGACGAGGCCCTTTCCGGCCTGGACGTGCCTTTGCAAGCGCAGATGATGCGGCTGCTGCTGGATTTACAGACGCGGCACGGACTTACCTACCTCTATATTTCCCACGATCTCAACTTCATCTCGCTCTTTGCGCAGGAAGTTGTGGTGATGGAGGCCGGACGAATTGTGGAGCGGACCACTCCGGAGAAACTGGCGAAAAGTACGCATCCGGCAACGCGGGAATTGGTAGAAGCGGCCGAGCGGCTGCATGCTCCGGGAGTGGAGGCCGCCGTATGATCCGCTATTTCGCTCGCCGCGCCGGACACGGTTTCCTGATGTTGTTTGGCGTTTCCATTCTTCTGTTTCTTCTGTTCCAGGCAGCTCCCGGAGATTTTTTGAGCGAGATGAAGATGAACTCGCAGATATCGCCGGAGACGATCTCCATGCTTCGTGTTCAGTACGGTCTGGATCAGCCGCTGCCGGTGCGTTATTGGCAGTGGTTCAAGTCTTCCGTAAAAGGCGATTTTGGATATTCCTTCGGGTATAACACACCCGCATCTACGCTGCTTTGGCCGCGCGCGCGCAATACTCTGCTGTTGAGCATTCCGGCCCTGCTGCTTTCATGGCTGATCGCTGTGCCGCTCGGCGTCCTGGCGGCGGGATGGAAAAGCCGCTGGGCCGACCGGCTTTTTTCCGGTGGAACTTCTGCGCTGCTTGCGCTGCCCGATGTGCTCATCGCTCTACTGGCTTTGTTAATCGCTTTGAAGACCGGAATGTTTCCGGTGGGAGGCATGACCTCCATCAATGCGCAAGACCAGGGTGCATGGGCATGGCTGCGCGATCTGGGCTGGCACATGGTTTTGCCCGTGGCGGCTCTAGTGATCGGTTCCTTGACGATCATTTTGCGCCATGTGCGCGCCAGCGTCACTGAAGTGCTGGAATCTTCTTATATGCGCGCTGCTGAAGGCCATGGGCTTTCACGATTTAAGCTGCTCTTTGGTTACGCGTTGCCGGCGGCGGCCAACCCGCTGATTTCCCTCTTTGGCCTTTCCGTAGCATTGCTCCTGAGCGTTTCTCTTCTCATCGAAGTGGTGATGAGCTGGCCGGGCATGGGACCGCTGCTGCTGGAAGCCATCATGGCTCGCGATCTTTTTGTGGTGATTGGCGCGGTAATGCTCTCTACGGTGTTTCTGATCGCAGGCAATCTTTTGGGGGACGTGCTGCTATATGCCTTTGATCCGCGGATCAGGAGGCAGGCGTGAGCACGCCACTGATAAAAATAGCTAATTTGAAAGAGCGCAGCCTTGAAAAGGCCGGCCTCGGCGTTTCGACTCCGTTCAAATCTGCGTCATTCAAGCTGACCTGGGCCATCTGGTTCTTATTCCTTATCCATGCCATGGTCGTACTGGCTGGGTTCATTGCGCCTTACAGTTTTGAAACGCAGGAGCGCGAGCATCCATATGCGCCGCCTACACGTCTTCACTTTTTTGATTGCGCGGGAAAATTTCATTTCCGTCCGCTTGTTTATGTTACCAAAGCCGCCGAGAACGTTGTAAATGAGTATCAGGAAGATTGTTCTCAACCTGCTGGACTTGAATTCTTTTCACTGGGAGATAGGTACACCATTCTCGGAATGTTTTCTTCCACGAGGCATTTGTTCGGCGTGCAAGCGCCTGCCAAACTTTTCCTGATGGGCACAGACGCATTTGGCCGCGACCAATTTTCACGTCTGCTATATGGCGGTCAGGTTTCTCTGTTTGCCGGTTTTGTGGCGGCGGCATTTTCCGCCATTACGGGCTTGCTGCTGGGCGGGATTGCGGGCATGTACGGCGGACGGGTAGATGACGCAGCCATGCGCTTTGCCGAGATATTTATCACCATTCCCTGGTTTTATCTGTTGATTGCGGTGCGCGCGTTTCTGCCATTACAAATCAGCCCAGTCACGGCGTTTCTGCTGGTGGTGTCTGTGATCGGGATAGTTGGCTGGAGCCGCCCTGCGCGCCTGGTTCGAGGAGTGATTTTGAGCACGCGCGAGCGGAACTTTGTGCTGGCCGCGCGAGGGTTTGGCGCGTCCAATGCCTACTTATTGCGACGCCACCTGATGCCACTGACGTTCAGCGTGCTGCTTACCCAGATGGCCGTGTTGATTCCGCAGTTCATTCTGGCGGAAGTCATCCTGTCATTCCTTGGCCTGGGGATCGGCGAGCCGTTTCCCAGTTGGGGCAATATGCTGGCCCAGGCGCAGCAATACCACGTCCTGGTTTCCTACTGGTGGATGCTTCTTCCCGGGATTGCGCCCGTCCCGGTATTTCTGGCGTATCACTCATTGGCGGAGACGCTACAGGAGCGGATAAAATCAAACATTTGATGCAGCATCAAAAGTCCGATTTCATGCGCTTAAGGCTTGCTCTCTTGTGGGTTGCCACAGCATTGTTACCGCTTTTTGCGGGCGCACAAGCTGCCACTCAGGAAGATCTGCTTCATACCACTTCTGAGCCGGGAATTCGTGGTGGCAAGCTGGTGATTGCGCAGCGGTCAGAACCACGTACTTTCAATCCCGTGATTGCCGTGGACCAGAATTCATTCGGGGTAAACGCGCGCCTGCAGGCCGATTTGATCCACATCAATCGCGCAACGCAGAAGACGGAGCCAGCGCTGGCCAAATCATGGACTGTCTCCAAAGATGGCACTCAATTCACTCTGAAGCTTCGACGTGGGTTGCGCTTTTCTGACGGCCAGCCTTTTGACGCTGACGACGTGCTCTTCTCCTTCAAGGTTTATCTCGATGAGCAGGTGCACTCTTCGCAGCGCGACCTGCTGATCATCTCCGGGAAACTCCTCAAAGTTGAAAAGCTGGATGCGTATACCGTCCGCTTCACATTTCCATTGCCATATGCGCCGGCGGAGCGGGTCTTTGATGGCTTGGCCATTTTGCCCCGGCACTTGCTTGAAAAGGACTATCAGGAAGGGAAGATCGGGCAGGACTGGACGCTCAACACGCCACCTGACAAGGTTGTTGGGCTGGGAGCGTTTCGTTTGAAACAGGTTGTTCCCGGCGACCGAATTGTTCTGGAGCGCAATCCTTACTATTGGAAGGTAGATGCAAGGGGGCAGAGGCTGCCTTATCTTGACGAGCTTACGTTTATCGTTGTCCCGACGCAGGATGCGCAGGTGATTCGCTTTCAGGCAGGCGACTCGCAGATCATCAGCGGCCTGAGCGCCGATAATTACGCCGCGTTAGAACCAGAACAGAAAACCCGGCACTTCAAGCTTTACGATGCCGGCCCAGGGCTGGAATATAACTTTTTGATGTTCAACCTGAACGACGATATTGAAGGGCGATTGCCGGAGATAGCCCGCAAACAAAAATGGTTTCGCGATGTGCGATTCCGACAAGCAATCTCCGCAGCCATAGATCGCGCCGGAATTGTCCGACTTGTTTATCGAAACCGGGCGGCAGCGCTGGCAACGCACGTGAGCCCGGGCAACCGAGCTTGGTTTGATTCGTCTGTTCCAGTTCCGGTGCGTTATTTGCTTCATGCCCGCGAACTTCTGAAAGGGGCAGGATTTTCCTGGAAGCCCGACAATACCCTGGTGGATTCCAGTGAGCAGCCGGTGGAGTTCACCATCCTGGTGAGCTCCAGCAACACGCAGCGCGAGCAGATTGCTACGCTCGTCCAGGATGACCTGAAAGCGATTGGCATTGCCGCGCATGTAGTCCCATTGGAAGCCCGGTCAACCAACGATCGCGTGCTGAATTCGCACGACTATGACGCCATTGTGATGGGGCTGGTCAGCGGGGACGCCGATCCCACTCCCGACCTGAATATTCTAATGTCGAACGGCCAGACGCATCTCTGGCACATGGGGGAGAAAACACCGGCGACGCCATGGGAAGCCGAACTGGACCAGCTGATGCAGAAACAGCTGATCACATTAAATTACCAGCAGCGCAAGAAAATTTACGATCGCGTGCAGGAGATCCTGGTGCAGCAACTGCCTATGGTTTACTTGGTAAGCCCCAATATCCTGGTTGGAGCACAGGAAAACCTAGGTAATTTCCATCCAGCCATCATTGAACAGTATACTTTTTGGAACGCAGAAGAACTTTTTTGGCACCCCCCCGCCGGAAAGTAACAACCGGAAAGCAACGCCGGAAGGTTTGATGGAAGAAAACGCCAAAGAATTAACTTTACCCACAATTCGGGACGCCGCGACCGCCGAGGACGAGCGGCTGGTACAGGAGTGTCTGAGCGGCGATGAGAAGGCATGGAATACGCTTATCGATAAGTACAAGCGCCTGATCTACTCGGTGCCGGTGAAGTACGGCTTTAGCCCGGATGACGCAGGAGACATATTCCAGAATGTCTGCATCGATCTTTTCACCAACCTTTCCAAGCTCAGGAAGATTGAATCGTTGCGCTCATGGCTCATTACGGTTGCGACGCATAAGTGCTTCCATTGGAAGAAACAACAAAGGGGAGAGGTTGAGTTGGACGCGATGGAGCAGGAATTGGCAGAGGAAATTGCGGCCGCTCCTATGGTGCTACAGGAAGTGCAGGAGGAACAGGCGGTTCGCGACGCCATCCTGAAGCTCACGCCGCGTTGCGCGGAGTTGGTGAAGCTGCTGTTCTATGAGCAGCCGCCGGTGCCTTATAACGAGGTGGCCCAGAAGCTTGGTCTGGCGACCGGGTCGATAGGCTTTATCAGGGGCCGTTGTCTGAACCGGCTGCAAAAGATTTTGGCTGAATTGGGATTCTAGATGGTCGATAAGGGACAGAATTTCGGGCTAGAGCAATGGATTATCGATCTTGCGGCCATTGCAGGGGAAACAGAGCGACGCGCCTTCCTGTCCGGGCGGGCCTCTGCCTGCGATAAAGAATCCGTCGATTCCCTTTATAACGCAGTCGTCACCTTTGCCCGTGTTGACCTGCAAAAAGCCGACCGGCTGGCCCAGGCAAGCTCATGGATAGCCGATCAGATCAATGACAGCTATTCAACGGCCCAGAGCGCCCGTGCGGTGGGCCACGTTCTATACCTGACAGGGAAATACCAGCAGGCCATTGTGGAGTATGAAAAGGCGCTGGCCATTTTTGAGCACATGGGCCGCGATGTTGACTACGCGCGCACTATCAGCGGGGCGCTGCAAAGCCTTATTTATGACGGTCAGTATGAAAGGGCGTTTCGGCTCGGGGAGCAGGCGCGGTCTATTTTCCATGCGCACAAAGACCGGCTCCGCCTGGCCCGCCTGGACAGCAATATTGCCAACATCTATTACCGGCAGGACCGCTTTCAGGAAGCTGTGGACCTGTATGAAGGCGCGTATAAGGAATTTCTTCAATGCGGCGAACCTTTGGATATTGCTGCCGTACTGCGAAACCTGGCGGTCTGTTACATCAGCTTGAATGATTTTCCCCGGGCTGAAGAAACTTACCGCCTTGCCCGCCAGCATTGCATGGAACATGGCTTTTCTCTGCTGGTTGCGGAAGCCGATTACAACGTGGCTTACCTGCATTACCTGCGGGGAGAGTACCTGCGGGCGATTGAACTTTACGACCAGACGCGCAAGCTCTGCGCCGAACTGGGAGACGGTTACCACCAAGCGCTGTGCGATTTGGACGAATCAGAGATTTATCTGGAACTGAATCTTACTGAGGGCGGCACCGAACTGGCGCTCGACGCCTTTTCAGCCTTCACCGAACTGGGCATGAAGTATGAAGCGGCCAAGGCGGCGACATTCTCTGCTATTGCCATCAGCCAGCAGGGACGGCACAAGCAGGCGCTGGAAAGTTTTGATCGCGCGCGTGCGCTGTTCGTAAGCGAACGCAACGACTTGTGGCCTGGGCTCATCGATCTGTACAAGGCCCTGGTGTATTACGAAGCTGGCGCCAATGACGAGGCGGAAGACCTCGCCGCAAAAGCGCTTCAATATTTCAGCAACTCAGTGCTCCCTTCAAAAGCGGCGCTGTGCGAACTGCTGCTCGCGGCCATTGAACTGAGAGGAGGAGATCCGGAGGAGGCACGGCGTTATTGCAGCGCGGCCCTTTCCCGCCTGACGCACATCGATTCGCCCGCAACGTATCAGGCATACTTCATGCTGGGACAGGCGGACGAAGCCAGCGGAAATACTGAATTGGCACGCCAGGCCTACGAACAGGCATTCAGAAAACTGGAAGACCTGCGCAGCCATTTGGGCAAGGAAGAGCTGAAGATCGCATTTTTAAAGAACAAACTTGCGGTCTATGAGGGGTTGGTTGTCACATCACTGGCTGTGAGCTTTGGCATGCGCGCGCAGAAAGAGGCATTTGGCTATATCGAACAAGCCAAGTCACGCAGCCTGGCTGACCTTATTGCTTTCCGCGCTTCCTCTATTTCTTCCCGCGAGGCAAAAGCCCTTTCTCCGGCTATGGGTGAGTTTCGCGACCTCCGCCAGAAACTGAATTGGACATACCACCAGATTGAGATCGAAGAGCTGAACCCTGAGGGTAGTTCCCAGGAACGCATCCAGCAATTGCGACAGCTAAGCCGAAGGTATGAGGATGCTTTAGTCAAGGCCTTTTCACAGGTCCAAAGCGTTGATCGAGAATTTGCCAGCCTGCAAAGCGCAAAAACTGTTTCAGTGGAAGAACTGCAAGATATTCTGCCGGAGAACACGCTGCTGCTGGAGTATTACACGGCGCGCAATCGCTTTTATGTCTGCCTGGTTTCGCGAAAACACTTCAAGATTGTGGCTTTAAGCGATGTCAATGGCGTCCGGGAAAAACTTCGTCTTTTACAGTTACAGTTGGCCAAGTTTCGTCTGGGCTCGGATTACATACAGCCTCTGGAAAAAGCGCTATTGGAAGCCACCCAGGCACATCTGGAAGAGCTGTATGCGTTGCTGATCGCCCCCATCCGAGAACAGCTTACGGCTGAGCACCTGATTATTGTCCCGCATGCATTTTTGCATTACCTCCCGTTCCATGCCTTATCTAATGGGAAGCGCTACATCATCGACGATTTTTCAGTCTCCTACGCGCCCAGCAGCAGCATCTTTGCCGTTTGCCAGAAAAAGCCGCATCGGACCGATCAGGGGGATACTCTGGTTCTGGCCGTGCCGGACGCGCGCGCGCCTTATATCGAAGAAGAGGCCCATTTTGTGGCTTCAGCCATGGATAACGCGCGCCTCTTTATGGGGGAGGAAGCAACCGAAGAGCAGTTGCGACTCCACGGGCCGGCGAGCCGTTTCATACATATCGCTACCCACGGTTACTTTCGACAGGATAACCCCATGTTTTCCTCGATCAGGTTGGGCAATTCATTGCTAAGCTTGTTCGATTTGTATCAGTTACATTTTGACGCGGAACTGGTTACCCTGAGCGGCTGTGGCACAGGAATGAATGTCGTCATCGGCGGCGACGAGCTGATTGGGTTGGTCCGCGGTCTCCTGTACGCAGGCGCGCAGACTCTTATGGTGAGTTTGTGGGAAGTGCATGACCAGAGTACGGCTGAATTCATGCGAGACTTTTATCAGGGATATAAGAATTCGGCCAACAAGGCGAATGCGTTACGAAACGCGGTGTTGAAATTGAAGCAAAAACACCGCCACCCATACTATTGGGCGGCATTTGCTCTGGTGGGAAAATTCGCATGACAGATAAAAATTGTACTCTGCCTATATTTTTCACCCTATCTCCCACTCTTATGCTTAGAAGCAGGCTCATCCGTCGACTGCTAAAAAGGGGAACATGGACCCGGAAGCCGTGTTCCCCCTTGATATCAAGACGGGGAAAAAGCCACCTATGACTGAAGCTGTTCGCCATTTCGATATTACTGAGTGGGCTGATTACGTCAGGAACACCGATTCCAGCGATCAGCACAGGCTCATGCAGTCCCACTTGCAGGCTGGCTGCTCCAAGTGCGAGAGAATTAAGGGCCTGTTGTCAAAATTTGCCGCGGTTTGCTCGCGTGAAGCGTCCTATCAGATTCCACGGGCCGCAGAACAGCAGGTGAAGGCGATGATTGGCCTGGCCAAAGCGCCGCGCCGCTCTGCCCTGCAACGTTTGTGGGCCACATTGGTTTATGACAGCGTGAATGATCCGCAGCCGGTTGGAGTGCGCGGAACCCATCAGATTAATCGCCAAGTGCTTTTCCATGCGGGCGACTACTCCGTCGATCTTCGATTTGAGCACGAAAAAGGATCCGCTAGCATGGTGCTGGTTGGCCAGATTGCCAACCAGAAAACACCGGATGAGCTGCTGGCCAACCTGCCAGTAATTCTGGTAGCAGGAAACCGTGAAGTCACCCGTTCGATCAGCAACACCTTCGGTGAATTCCAGCTTGAGTATGTTCCGGAAAGCGACCTTCGCTTGCTGGTGCCGCTTGAGGCAAGGGGCCAGGAACTGGAAGTACAGTTAGGCAAGACGCCCCAACTGTAAGGAACCCGTTTTAAAAACATTTGCATTCGGTCTGGGACAAGGACAATGAGGAAACCTCTTCAATTTTTATTAGTGTGTCTGGTGCTTGGTCTGCCGCTAACGGCCCAGACAAGCTACATTCTCACTGCCTCCCCCAGCAACATGCAGAGCGTGGTCAACCAGCATGGCCTTACGGTCGTAAAAGAGCTTTATGACGGGCCGAATTGCGTGATGCTGGTGACATCAGCATCCGCCGATGTTGCCGGAACCGAAACAGAAGTTGAATCTGATCTTCAGGTGGTTGGATTTGAACCGGAACAGCGCGCCTCTTTGCCAGAGTTAACTGGCCTTACGCAGCCAACGCTGACTCAATCCACAACCAGCATTCTTGATACGTTGCCAGGGCGCACACTGGTCTCGTTCTTCGGCAGTACCGTGCCCAGCAATTACACCACTCAGACGGCCACCAGTATCATTCGCCTGGGCGATGCCCGTACAGCCACAAGGCTGACTGGCTCAGGCACGGTGGCAATTATCGACACGGGCGCCGATCTGACCCATCCCGCTCTTTCAGGCGCGCTGGTTACAGGCTATGACTTTACGCGTGACACTTTAGGCGCCTCTGAACTGGCAGATCTTAGTCCCACGGTAGCCGCCCGGTTGCAGCAATCCACCACCAGTATTCTGGATGCGCAGAACACCTTGGTTCTCAATTCAGCAGTAGCGATTCTCAACCAATCCACGACATCGATTCTGGATCAGTCCACAACCTCCATCCTCGATAGCTCGTTGGCCGAGTTCGGCCACGGTACCATGACGGCCGGAATCGTGCACCTGGTAGCTCCCACTGCCAAGATCATGCCGCTCAAAGCATTCCGGGCCGATGGATCGTCGAATCTCTCAGACATTATCCGGGCCATCTACTACGCTGCTGACCATGGCGCTAACGTCGTGAGTATGAGCTTCAGCATGCCGCAGTCGTCGCCTGGATTACAGGCTGCGATCCAGTACGCTTTGAGCAAGAACGTGGCAACGGTTGCTTCTTCTGGCAATGATGGTGCCAAGACATTGGTTTATCCCGCCAGCTACGGTGGCGTACAGGGAATTGGCTCCACCACAAATACCGACCTTAGAAGCACATTTTCAAACTTCGGCTCAGGCGTAGTCACCTTCGCCGCTCCTGGAGAGGGCGTCATCACGACCTATCCCGGAGGCAACTACGCGGCAGGTTGGGGAACGTCCTTCAGCACGCCGATGTTTGCCGGAGCAGCCGCGCTGGTGTTGCAGGCACGTCCCACGAGTAAGCCCGGTGATATCACCAACGCACTTTCCAAGACCAAGCAGATTAGCGATATGGGCTACGGCCGCATAGATCTCTATCAGTCGCTCATGAATCTGGTCACAAGCAGTCCTAGCAGCGGCAACGGCGGCACAAGCGGTAGCAGCAAGTAATCAAGCATTTCCCTGCAAAACACCTTCTCTCTGAACTTTCCGGAATTTATTAGCAAGTCTAAGGATTTTGTCTCGTTTTAGCCTCCATTTCAGGTTTTCTAAATCGGGAGCTTATTCGCTGTAATGCAATTGTCCGGCATCATTTCTTCAAGTGCTCGATACGGGGATCTAAGTATCGACATATCAATGGTTTAAACACGCATAATTTGGTCGGCTCTTGACCTCGGGGCCAATTCTTTTTGTTCTCACATTCTTCGCCCAAGCTGGGGTTCATTTTTGAGATGATAAAAAAATCCTTAACATGCTAAGCAGCCACTCTGGCTATACTTTTCCCAAGTTCGACGGATTTAACTGAAGGGAGCCCTCCCCAGGCTTGGTAAGAAGCGTTTGAGGAGGCACTTAAGCAATGAGTAGCAGATTCAGGGTGCTTATAAAAATCTGTACCAGCTTGTTTCTATTCACGGGGCTGTCGCTCTGGGGACAAAACAACTTCGTCCTGGTGACCTCGGCTGACAAAGTGCAGGACGTGTGCGGACGACACGGTCTCACGCAGCTGACACAAGGCTCTACACACGGCGTTTTTCTGGTTTCAACTTCTTCTATTGATCCTGGCATTTCCACTGACAGTGACGTGCAGAGCTTTGAGCATGATCGCGCTCTTGGCGTGCCTGAGTTGTCCGGGGCCACAAACGCCAGCCTGACCCAGTCCACCACATCGATTCTGGATGGCCTGCCGGGCCGCACCGTAGTGAATTATTTCGGTTCGCTCGTTGCGAGCAATTATGTCACGCAGCCCGCCACTACCATCATCCGCCAGCGTGACTTGCAAGTGGCCTCAGGTTTCACCGGCACGGGGATTACGGTAGCCGTAATTGATACGGGCATTGATACATCTCATCCGGCACTGCAATCCGCTCTGGTTTCAGGTTTCAATTTCATCTCGAATGTGCCCGATCCTTCTGAATTGGTCGATTTGAGCCCGACGATGGCTGCCGCACTGGCGCAGTCCACCACCAGCATTCTTGATGGCCAAGATCTGGTGCAGCTGAACGCTTCCACTGTGGCGATTCTCAGCCAGTCGACTACCAGCATTCTGGATGGACCTCCTGGCGAATTTGGCCACGGAACCATGACGGCGGGTCTGATCCATCTTGTGGCCCCCGGCGCGCACATCATGCCACTTAAGGCATTTGGTGGCGATGGCAGCTCGGATCTGTTCAACATTGTGCGTGCAATTTATTACGCTGCGGACCACGGGGCAAACGTCATCAGCATGAGTTTTGAAATTGCCCAGGGCTCGCCTGCACTGCAGGATGCAATCCAATACGCGCTCAGCAAGAATGTGGTGTTGGTTGCGGCCTCAGGGAATGACGGCGAGCAGATTCTGGTTTTTCCATCGGCTTATAACAGCGTGATCGGAGTCGGGTCTACCAGCAACTCTGACGCGAAGAGCAGTTTTACAAATTTCGGCACTAATTCAGTATTCATTGCGGCTCCCGGCGAAGGCGTCATCACAACTTATCCGGGCGGAAACTACGCGGCGGGCTGGGGAACCTCATTCAGCACTCCGCTGGTTGCCGGAGAAGCGGCGCTTGTATTGCAGGCGCGGCCCACCTATAAACCGGGCGATGTTGCAAATGCAATTTCCCGAGCGTTTTCCGTGCAGCAGATGGGGCATGGACGGGTCGATCTTTGTCTTGCATTATCCAGCATCGGCGTTGGCACCTTCTGTAAATAGCTCTGCAAAGAGACGCGGAACACTTCCAGTGCTCCGCGGTAAAAGAAGGAAGTCACCCCGGATGAGCCTTTCCTTCGAGCCCTGTCAAATGGCAGGGCTACTTCTTGCTGCTAGTACACTCCGGGGGCCATCTGGGAGCAGCGACGGAAGAAACTATCCAGGTTTATATTGAGATGGACTACATGGCCGCCGCACTTTGTTGGGTGAGAGATCGGATATCCCTCGCTTAAACAACATTCGCTATTCCGCCTCTGCGTTGGGGAGAAGGTTTTTCCAACTCAATTGGTGAAGCCATGGCGTCCGGCGTTCCGTGCGCGGTAACGGATGTGGGTGATAAGCGCGTACATTGTTGAGATTCAGGTTTGGTGACTCCGTCGCGTGAAACACACGCTCTTGCCAATGCCATCGTGCACTTGATTGACATGAGGCGCGCAAGCCCCCAGCAGTTGGGAGCTAAAGCACGGAAACGAATTCAGCCTTCCCGCAATTGTCCAAAGGTATGAAGAACTTTACGGGGCCCCATTGGAGTTGAATCCTTCACCCTAACACCTTGCATTGCGGCTCAGGCAATGCACCTATTTCAATACAGAGCACTCTTTACTTTATCTAAGAGAAAAATGTCCGTAGGTCCTTGAAAGCGTCTGATAAAGTACTTACATCCCACGCCCTTAAAGAGAGGTTCTTGGTGCAAATTGCTGTTATAGGTTCTGGTTATGTAGGCCTGGTTGCTGCGGCTTGCTTTGCTGAACTTGGCCACAAAGTTGTTTGCGTGGATAACAATGTGGAGAGGATAGCGGCGCTGAACGCGGGTGAGGTTCTAATCCATGAGGAATTCCTGCCTGAAGTGCTGGGACGCAACCATGGCAGGCGGCTGACCTTCTCCTGTGATTCGGCTGAAGCTATTCGCAGCGCTACTGCCATCGTAATCGCTGTAGGAACTCCACAGGGGGCGGACGGCCAAGCGGACCTATCCTATGT